>PLDF01000284.1 GCA_003135055.1 Bryobacterales bacterium
TCGGGGCATTACTTACTTCCGCTCCCTATCTTCCCTCGAATCAGCAACCTCCGCAAGCCCTTCGCCCGCCATTTCACGACTATCGCCAGACTGCATCAAACCCCCTCCAATAATCGTATCTTTCGTTTTTACCACACATCGCCGCAGTAATTGGCATACTCGCACTCCCGGCACCGCGCAACCGTATCCGTGGCTTCCGGCAACATCTCAAGCTCATCCATCCTCCCGATCGCCTCAGCCGCCGCCGCGATAGCCTCCTTCTCCCGCTCTCCTATCTCTACAACGAACACCCGGTCGTCCGGAATCCGGTACAGAAAGGCCCGCCTCACAGTTACCGCCAGCGCCTCCTCAATCAGCACCGCATACGCGGCAAGTTGCATCCGGTGATTTTCCCCAACCGGTCCCGTTGTCAACTTGAAGTCCACGGGCGCCGCCTCCCCATCGCCTTGCAGTATCAGATCCGGTTTACCCGCAAGCCCCGCTCGCGGCGCCGTCAACCACAACCCGAATCGCCGCTGCCAGCCCAGCAAGCCGTATTCCAGCAGCGTTCGCCGCATCTCCAGCCGTTCCACTAATTCCTGCGCCGCAATCCCTTCCCGCATCTTGAAGGTTTCCCGCGACGCCTCCCGCATATGCCTCCGGTAAAAGACAATTCGCCGGCAATACGCCCAATTCTTCAACTCCCCGGCCGTAATCCGTTCCGCCATCCGTCAATCCGAAGCGATCACCCGCAAAACCGGTTTCGCCGCCGCCGGCCCCGTGCCCTCCTCCGGCAGCCGGTATTGATCCAGTACCCACATCGTTTCGAAATCCGTCTGGCACAGTGGAATGACCCGCAACCGCGCCAACGCCGTGCCAACTTCCTTGCTCAATCGCAGCGTCAGCTCCTCCCGATGGTTCCGGTTCAGCTTTCCCAGAAATGCGCTGAACTGTATCCGCTCAAGCCCGTAGTCCAGGCATATATTCGCCACGCGCGCCCGCAGCCGGTCGTCCTCAATGTCATACAGCGTCAGCACCGCCGTCTCCGGACCACCCCGGCCCACCAGCCTCGGCTGCAGCACCCCCGCATATCGATTCCGCTTGGCCATGCCCTACCACGTGAAGGAAAATGGCCGGTAGTCTCGCATCCCGCGAACCGCCGAAGCCAGCAGCCGCGCCTGCATCTGTACAATCGACCTCACTTCGTGCTCCTTGCCCCGATGCCGCTCCCGCGCGTTCAAGCGGCCCAGGACCCGCGCCGCCACTTCCTCTTTCGACGGTCCGTCCAGCATCCCGGCGCGCAGCGTTAGCCGCCCGCCCTTTGCCAGCCATCCAAAAATCGCCCGGTCCACTACCGGCTGCCGGAACTCTTCCACCAGGTCCAGCACCAGCGACGGCTTACCGCTCCGGTCCACATGGATAAAACCCGCGAACGGCTCCAAACCCGCATTCAGCGCCGCGCCCCACACGTGCGCCATCACGATCCCGTAGCCATAGTTCAGCGCCGCATTCACCGCGTCTCCCGGTCCTCGATGCACCCGTCCCTCAAAGCCCGCGTCCGGCACAAGCGACGAGAGTTGCTCCCAATACAGCCGCCCTCCCACTCCCTCAAAGCCCAACAAGCTTGGCCGCACTGCGTCCGGAGTCTCGCCTTCCACCGACTCCGCCGAGCGCCGCAAGCGCCGTAATGTGGCGGCCGTTTCGAGCAGCGCCGCCGCCACTGGCCCCTCTCGTGTCCGCGCGAAGTAACGCAGCAGCCGCTCCTGATTCCGCAGCTTTCCCGCCACAATCCAGCGCGAAATCCCTGCCCCTATCGCACCCTCGCGCGCCGCGAACTGCGCCCTTCGCGTCTCTACCGTCGCATTCAGCAGCGGCGATGTCAGCAGCGCGAACGGCCGACCGCCGCCCGAAAGGAACGCGATCCGGATCCCGCGCTGACACAGTTCCTCGATCAGGTCCGACGACAAGCTCACGCCCCTCGACCCGATCACCAGCTCTTGCAATTTGATCAACGGCAGTTGCGCGCAAACCTCGCCCTTCCGGCGAATCACGATGCGTTCCGATTTCTTGCCGATCCCCAGGCCGAATCCGGAAACGAATAACTGGCTGCCCGATTCCGTCGCCAGCAGCGTCACCGTGCCGTCGTCCGGCAGCAGAATCTCGGTATCGCCCTCCAGCGCCAGCATGAGCTGCTCCGGCAGCGGCGGCTCAAATGAAGACGTGATCCAGTTGTACTGGACCGCGGCATCCGGGGTTGGCCAAGCGTCTAGTGTTGCCATAAGCAAAACGTAGGGCGGGCCCATGGCCTGCCCAGTAGCTCACTTCCTGTAATGAACGAATCCAGGACCTAAGTTATGCACTCCCAATGGAACTACGGTTTCCAGCCAACCGCGATGTCTGTTGCGTTTCATGGGCGTTTCACTAAAGCTGTTCAGCGCGTCAAAGTTAGCCTCGGGACCAAAGTCGTCGAGTGTAGCCAGATGACACCGGCTTGGCTGGTCGCCTTCCTCCAGCAAGCCCTTTGTAAATCCCGCATCCAGAACCGCTCGCTCTTCAAATCCTTCGTACTGCATGAAGCTGCCGCGTTTGCCGAAATAATTGATCGCCGGCGCCAGGTCCATGAGAATACCCGGTTGCTCCGGCTCTTGAAAAGCCAGAGCGAAGACTCCGCGAAAGTGGACGATCTCCCGCAAAGCCACATTCGCGATATAGGGCTGTTCTGCGGTTGCCTTCTTCGGCTCCTGGCGGATCTTCTGTATAGTTCCTGTCACGCATGCGTCATCGGGTACGCCAATACGCACCAGGGTACCGGCCAGAAGCCGGACAAACTCGTCCGGGTCCGGCAGTCGTCCTGTCCTCATGCCCACCTCCAGAAACGCCATCTTGACGGCGTAAGGGGTCGGCACAAGCAGAGTTTTACCCACTGTTGAGGTCGCGCGCGACGTCTTCAATGAGAAGAGCGCCGTTGGCCGATACTGAAATATAAGCCAGGCCACTTAAACCTCCGAAGCGATTTCCTGAAGCACCCTCACTCCATCCGCCAAGCTCTCGAATCGTTTCGCAATAACCGATTTCGGCGCGAGCCGGTTGAGCGTCTCCGTGATAGATTCCATCTGTTCGCCGTAGTTGTCGGCCAGAGGACTGACAGTCGGGGCCGGCAGATGAGATGCCGACGTGGCCACGATTCCCTGGCAATCGACGATATGCGGATTCTGCGTATTGCGTTGGGCGCCGGCGGGCTTCACCAGCGTAGCCATCAGCGCCTGAATTGTCGCTCTGCGCCGCACCTTCCGGTCTCCCTCTTCGATCGCTGCCTGCCGTGTGATATCGTTGACGCCTACCCGCGACAATTCCAGATGGCAAATCAGCGCGTACACTCCTGAATTCGCGGGCCGGTGAAAGATAGCCTGCCGCCCCGAAACCGTGCCCTCGCCTTTGTCGTCCTGACCCGCCGATTTGGCCCTGCTGTCGGCTTCGTACTTAACGTGGAAATACTGCTCGGAGACGTTCTTTAACGGCAACCCAACCACCCAACCGAATTCGGCGCAGGACTTCCGTGGAACCGCGTTCCCCTCCGTTAGCAAAGTGCCTGCGATATCGGTCACCGCGCAACGCTTCAGCATCTCTTCCTGGATAAGCGAGCCGAGTTTCTTTCCCTTAATGGCCTCTTTGAACTCCTTGTCAACCGTGATTCGGTCCGGATTCAAGATCCGGGCGCCGCTAGAAAGTGCCTGTCCGGCGGCCTCTAGCAACGGCGTCAGATGTTCAACGAAAATGTGCTTGAACATGTCGCCCGAAATAGCATTGACGATATGCCGGTCACCGTTCCTATCGACGATATGCACCATCCGGGTCTGTTGCTGATTCCCCTCGGTCCCCTCGCTGTTTAGGTTATGCAGGTTCAATACTACCCTTGCGCAGAGCGAAAGCGAATGGATCATGCTACTACCTCCTCCTTCTCTTCCTTGCCCAACTTACACGTTGCCATGGCGCACAAAAGCGAGCCGACAACGTCGGCTTTAGCCGCATCCATCAGCTCCACGAATGCCGCGAATTCGCCCTCCGACACCCGGGAGCCGCTCTTGCCCATCTCATTGCGGCGCGCGCTCTCGGCGTTGTAACCAGCCAGAAACTCCGAAACCGCCCGCATGAACTCGTCGCTGCCAAGCGAAAGCTTGCGCCGCAACTCCGGCAGGATTCCGTACTGAATTTCCCTGTAATCTCCATGATTTTTCTTCACCGCCTGAGCGCTCACCGTCGCCGAGCGCAACGCATTCGCGATGGCCTGAAAGCCGGGATTGCCGATAATGTCTTTGTAACTCTGGTTGCCCTCCAAAATCGCCTCCACTCTTTGCGCCGAAAACTGGGGCAGAAGCCACTTACCCTGCCCCCGTAGACGGAATATATGTTGACCATATGCGCTCAGGAAACCGACAAACTCCGGGAGCGCGCTTTCTTCCTGCTGCTGTAAAAATCTACGGTACTTTTTCAGCAACATCAACTCGTCGGAAATCGCATCGTCCAGCCGCCGCAGAATCGTGTCATGTTCGTTCAGCGTTTCCAACCAGATCTCCGCGTTTGCCATTTTGAACCAGTCCGGCACTGCGAGCTGATCGATTGAGGTCACGGCCTTTGCCTGGCCCAAGGATTGGTAATGCGTCACCCATAGCCCGCGAATCCGCCTTGCCGGCCGCGCCAGTGGCTCCGATCTCTCCACCAGAATCCGCGTAAGGCGCAAGGTCCCGAGACAATCCATCTTCGGGGCTGAGCCGGAAAGCGACTGCGTTCGAAACTCTGCCGCGACGCCTTTGTAAATCTCGAACGAAATATCTCCGGGAATCGGACAGTACAAACGAACGTGCTCGCCTTTGCTGCCAAGAAACCACCCGGCGCATCCGGCAAAAAATCCTCTATAGCGCAGCCATTCGATGAATGGCTCCGCCCACTTCTCCTTGGTTTTATCGTTGCGGTCCGTACCCGTCGGCTTAAGCAGCGCATATCCCTTTGCCGATTGCGGGTTAAAAAGCTGCACCAGTGGCGCATCGCAAGGAAACCCGCTCTCGCCCTGAAAGCCCGCCCAGACGAGCTTGCGCCATTCGTCCGCGGTGCGCTTGAGGAATTCTTCGATCAGTTTGTTCGGTCCCGAGTCTCCCTGTAGAGCCTTAACAATCCTGTATGCGCGGAACTGAGGGTCCGGCGCATCCTCCGCCATGCCCTCGGCGATATCTTTATCCCTTGTCTTCTTCGCCGCCTGCTGCCGCTTGTACTTGTCGTTCTGCGGCGAATAGTCGAAAGCCCATCCTTCCGGAATGACAGGTGGCGCTGATTTTGGTTTTTTCTGCTTTTTCTTATCCGCGGCTTCGGACCTGTCCTCCGGGTCCTCCTCGGATGCTCGCGCATCTACTTTCAAATACTTGAAACCGGGCCCGTCATCTAAATCGTCAATGCTCGCATCGCGGAAGCGCACATCGTAGCTATTTCCAGCATCCGTCAACTGGGGATTCAGGGTTTGCAACACGTCGGCGGCGCCCACGGCCGCGAGCACATCGGCATGCGTCCCGGTTCGCTTCACTACCTCGAACCTATCCATTGCCAGCCTCTGAAGTTGCCTTCTGATCGGATAATCGAAGAACCCGGCTAAGAATTGCGGCTAATGGCCAGATCTCGCGGAAGCGATCTCTAATATCATCGCGTAAATCGCGGAAAAAGACACCTGCCTGAGCCGTTATTAATGGCGATAGCCCGGCGCATTCCAGCGCCTCGCTGGCGGATGCATGCAACTTGTCCGCCTTTTCTCCTCCCGCAAGCGTGCCGCCGTGGTGTGCGATAACCGCGAGTAGCACCGGCACGCGTTCATGCTCTGCCATTCCGTTTAAGTAGCAGTCGCCATACAACGCACTCGCGGCGGCGTGCCTGCATGGGGGACGCTGGCCTCGATCGGTCTCCCAGTCGTAATCTGTATGCGCCAGGGCCGTAGTGACTGGCGCGCCCCGCACAGCTTGTCTTTCCCACGCCCATTCTTGCCAGCGATTTTGAAGCTTTCCAAGGTCATGTAACCGCGCAGCCCAAGCCACCAGCTTCGCATACTCAACCCCGAGCCCCTCAGCCGCGAGTCTCCGCAAACTCTCATCGGTTACGCCCTTCGTGTGCGTCGCCCATGTCTCGACCTTCAGCGCGCCGTATCCCGGCCGTTTTCGCGCGGTCTTTTTCGGCGATTCTATCGCCCCTTGAGACCCTAAAATCAATCCTCTTTCCGCCGTGTAACAAGCAATCGAGCGTGGCAAGGCGACCGCATAAGCCGTCTGAATATCGCCCCCCTCAACCCACGTTTCGCCATCGAACACCCGCGCCTGATTCTGCACGGAGCGGACTTTATTGCGATATAACTGGATAGCTTGCCGCTCTTGAGGCTTCACATTCTCGGGACTATCTAGAATAAACACGCGCACGGCATCGTTGCCATCGCGTATGAATGCCGCCGCGCCATGGTTTCCGTCGCCGGTTACGTGGCCCTTGATCAAATCGCGCCGATCCGCGATCAAGTTGTTGAACCCTCTAACGGCAAGACTGTCAGACGCGGCATGCGCTGCCTCTACCCATGACGCACAAGTCTCGGGATTCAGGGAATCCGTATCCTTAACAGTTGAGCTTGCGACGTTAAGCTCCTCTTGCTCGTAAGGGAACCTCGACGGCGTATCAAAAATATGCACTGTGCCCGACTCCCCCGGAAATCGCGCACATCGGCCAGCCCGCTGCATCAGGGCATTCACGGGCGCGATCTCGGTTAGCAAAACGTCCGAACTCATATCGACGCCCGCCTCAATCACCTGAGTCGCCACCACAAGCCGGGGCTGAGCCTCTCGGAGTAGTTTCTGTTTTGCGCTGCGATCGTCCGAAAAGAAACGCGAGTGGAGCAAGAGCGGCGGGCGCCCGGCGCTTCCGAGCTCATCGAACAACTGCTGAGCACGTCCGACAGTATTGACCACAACCAGCACCCGTTGCTCGCGATACCTCAATATCTCCGCCGCGGTCAGATATTCGCCCCAATGCGTTCGCAGCGACCGTGAAATCCCTCGGCCCTCGAATAAAGCTGTCCGCTCACCCGAGGACAGTTCGACCTCAACCGCATTCATATAGGACTTGATTTTGTCCGTAAGTGGCGACGTTGCAGTCGCTGTCATCCACACGGAAACGCAGAGATCCATGAACATCTCTACGCCCATAACTGCTGTAACAAAGGCTCTCGCCGTGCCCATCAGGTGAAACTCATCGAAAACGATGAGTTTGCCCGCGATTGCCGCGGCATTGATATTCCACAGTCTGTTCGATAGCCCATACGGCTCGCATAACAGCCCACTCAGCAGTTGATCGAACGTCGTAACGACTATGTCGGCATCGTGAAAAAACTCCGCATCCGCCCGTTCCCCAGTCTGCATGAGCACCTTGAAGCCAAGGGGCTCCGCCAATGCCCGCGCCTCTTCGTACACGGCTTCCACCAAGGTCCGAAGCGGCAGCACGTAGATCATGCTCCGAACACCGATTCGATCCCGCCCCAGCACGAACGGCGCAAGGACGGACAGCGTCTTGCCCGCTCCCGTCGGCGCGCGAACAATCAGATGACTCCGCTCGAACAGCCGCTGTGCCACCTCTTCCTGATACGGATGCGGGTAAAACTCGCGGTCTTCACGGCGTGTCAAATCGATAAACGCCTGGCGGTATTCGGACGCTGTCATCTTTAAACCCTTCTCATCGGGTGCGCCGAATTTTACTGACTTCCCGCACGATCAAGTTTCAGTCCCCTTCCTATCGGGGCTATAATTTAGAGCGGAGAGGGCGGGATTCGAACCCGCGGGGCGCTAGCACGCCCGCGCCGATTATAAGTCGGTTGCTTTCGACCACTCAGCCACCTCTCCGCACTGGAACGGGCCAGGTCAGAATACGATCTGGCCCGTTCTCGTTTCTAGCGTAATCTAGGATTAATAGATTGTCAACTACTTCCGCACGATCAAGGGATCATAATCTTCAGCCGACCGTTTCCCCACACTGTCAGCCTTCCCACCCCCACCCACTCAGCCGCTTGCAGCCATGGCACAAATTCCGCCAATTCCCCCTCGTACTCCGCCTCTCCCACAAACCCGCCAATCCTGTGCCGCTGTCCCGTTCGGCCGCTTCGCCTTTCCACCTCCACTTCCTCGATCCGCACGGACGTCATCTTCACTGCCGCCGCCCGCTGGCCCATCCCCCGATAGTCCAAGTCTGGCAATGGGTCCTGATATAGCGAACACAATGCGCTCACCCGGTCCCGCGCACGCGCCAACAACACGTCGAACCGCGGCTCCCGCAGAATAGCCCCTCCGCTCTTCAACTCGGTTGGCGTTAAGAACCGCACGCGGACTTTCGGCGCCTCATCTGCCCAAGGCGCCAGACTCACATGAACCGGCGCCAACTTTCGGGCCTCGACTAATTCCACCCGCGCCCGGCCCGGCCCAAGGCCCTCACTGTCAAGCTGTGCAAACGCCAACCGTAGATACTCGAAGGCCGGGGTGTTAGGGTCGAAGACATTCACCTCCAGGATGAATCGCTCGCCGGTCTCGAATCGCCGCCCATTCAGGGACGCCGCCCGCAGGACAAAGGGGCGCGGCTGGTCCTCAAACCCGCTCGGCCCCGAGCCATGGGCCCTTGGCTCGAACATCTTGGCGTAAGCGCAATCCTTGGCAATTCGACACTCCGCTGCGCCGGCGCAGTGCGGATCGCAAGCAATCCTCCGGAAGATCGTCCCAAAGGCGCCGCGAAAAACATTCGCCGCTTTTCCCGGTGGAAACCACACCAGGTCGCGCGCCCGAAACGTGAATTGCAGTGGAACGATGCTTAGCTGCACTGGACTATGTAACCCAGTGTATCGCTCCTAACCCATCTCGATTCACAACATATCCGCTCCCCAAACCCTGCGCCGCCTCCCAGCCCAAGCCTAAGCCACTATGCATTCCAACTCTATTTCGCGAAATGATAAATATTTTCCACCTATAATTACAACAACTTATGCTTAACTTACTCTAACTCCCCGTTCCCGGCGTAGTATCTTAGGTATTAGCGTATGTCGTCACTCATCTGGGGCAGCCAATCCTGGCTGTAGGCGGCTTTTAGCCGGTTTTCTTCGCGCGCCGGCTCATCGATTTCCACCATCGGCGGCAGCCCGTCGCTCATACAAGACCTCGTCATGCCACACGACCCTAATCCCATTTCCAGACCGTCCGCCTCGCTCCGCCATCCACCCGTAACTGCCGAAAAACCCGCGCGACTCAGCGCCGATTGGCCAGCCAAAGTCTCCCTATACACCTCCATGCTCCCGTCGTACCAAACGACCCCAGTCCCATTTTCGGGCACTGCGCCCCGCCCCGGTGCCTCCCAACTTTACCCCGCTGGAAGCCACCCGCGAGAACCGGAAAACCTATGCGGCTAAGCGCCTCTGCGTCCTCCGCAAACCCGGCGCCCCCGTCATGCCAAACAGGCATGCAGTGTTGCCATAAGGGCGTGTGCTTCGTAAGCCATGCCTTCCGGCCTGTCTCTTCCGGCCGCCGCGTTCGCCGGATAACTGACCGCCCGCGCCAGGTCCGCGAGAATCTCCGCGTTGAAGGGCCGCGTTGAAGGGCCAGCCTCCCTCGCGGACGGATAAGGTATGCTTGCAGTGATGCTAAGCGGCAAACTGCGTGAACACGGAGTGGTGGGCGCGGGCGGAGCGGGCTTCCCCACCTACGTGAAGGCGCAATCGCAGGTGGAGTTCGTGATTGCCAACGGGGCCGAATGCGAGCCGCTGATCCACAAAGACGCGGAGATCATGAAGCACTTCCCCGGCCAGATTGTGGCGGGAATGGATCTTATGCTGGAATCGACCGGGGCCAAGACCGGCAAGTTCGGGGTGAAGACGAAGAATGCGGAATCGGTGGAGGCGCTGAAGCGGCACCTCAAGAGCGACCGCATGGAATTCACGATGCTGGGGGATTTCTATCCCTCGGGCGACGAATACGAACTGGTCTATACGGCAACCGGGCGGCTGATTCCACCTGCGGGAATTCCGCTGCAAGTGGGATGCGTGGTGGCGAACGTGGAGACGCTGTACAACGTCCACCAGGCCTCGCAGGGGAAGCCGGTTACGGAGACGTTTCTTTCGGTGTGCGGGGCGGTGAAGCAGCCGAAATCGTTCTGGGCGCCCGTGGGGATGACGTTCCGCGAGCTGATTCAAGCGGCGGGCGGCGCGGCCGTTGGGACGAACCCGAGCGGCATCGGCGTCTTCATCAGCGGCATCATGATGGGCACGCTGACGTTCGATTTGGACGATGTGGTGACGAAGACCACCGGCGGATTGATCGTGCTGCCGGGCGATCACTACCTGATTACGCGGCGGACGCGCTCCATACCGGAGATGCATCATATTGGAAAATCGGCGTGCGACCAATGCAGTTACTGCACCGAATTTTGCCCGCGGTACCTGTTAGGCTACGACGTGCAGCCGCATAAAGTGATGCGCAGCCTGGGCTTCACTACTACGGGCGCGGACATCTGGAACCAGTGGTCGGAGCTGTGCTGCTCTTGCGGACTCTGCACGTTGTACGCGTGCCCCGAAGATCTGTATCCCAAAGAGGCTTGCGATCAAGGGAAGACGGACCAGCGCGCGGCGGGGTTGAAGTTTGTGCAGAAGAAGCCGGTGGAAGTCCATCCCATGAAGGAATACCGGCGCGTGCCGCTGGCGCAGTTGCGGAAGCGGCTGCACATTGAGGAGTACGAGCGCGAGACGCCATATGAGGCGGTGAAGTTCGAGCCGGCGGCGGTGCGGATCAAGATGAAGCAACATGCCGGACAAGCCGCGGTGGCGGTGGTGGAAGAGGGCGCCAAGGTGAAAAAGGGCCAGGTTGTGGGCCGCGTGGAAGAGGGCAAGCTGGGGGCGGACGTCCATGCGAGCATCGGCGGCAAGGTGCGGCGGGTGACGGCGGAAGTGGTGGAGATCGTGGCATAAACCATGGCAAAGAACTCACTGGGATTGATCGAGCTGACCAGCATCGCGGCGGGCTATCAGGCGTGCGATGCGATGCTGAAGGCGGCGGACGTGGAACTGGTGCTGTCGCGATCCATCTGCTCCGGCAAGTATATGGTGATGGTGCGCGGCGATGTGGCGGCGGTGGAAGCGGCGGTCTCGGCCGGCATCAGCCGCGGCAATTTTTCGATTATCGATTCGTTCGTGATTCCGAATCTGCACGAATCGATTTTCCCGGCCATCAGCGGCGTGACGAAAGTGGAGGCACTGGAGGCGCTGGGAATTGTGGAATCGTTTTCGGTGGCCTCGCTGATTGAGGGCGCGGACGCCGCGGTAAAGACGGCGAACGTGGAGCTGATCGAGATCCGGTTGGCGATGGCGTTGGGCGGGAAGGCGTTCGTGACGCTTACAGGCAACGTGGCGGCGGTGCAGAGCGCGGTAGAAGCGGGCGCGCAGGTGGTAGGGCAAAAAGGGATGCTGGTGAACAAGGTGGTGATCCCGCATCCGCGGCCGGAATTGCTCAACGAGATGATTTGAGGGCGCGGGGGCGCGGGGGCCGATTTGACAGTGCGTTGAAACGCTGATTAAATGAAGAAACATACCTGTTGCTCCTCAGTAGCTCAATGGTAGAGCATTCGGCTGTTAACCGAAGGGTTGTAGGTTCGAGTCCTACCTGAGGAGCCAATTTGTTTTCAATAGGTTACATTGATAGACCCAGATCGTTCCGTCTACGACTCCTGCTGAAATATAGCTCATAAGTACCTGATTCTTAAGAGAGTGTCGGTGGTTTCTGCGAACAAACTGATAAAGGTTTCATCAGTT
>PLDF01000055.1 GCA_003135055.1 Bryobacterales bacterium
TTTTTGGAGGGCAGAGGTCTGATGTTGAGCCCCGATTCGGATTCCGACACGGATTCCGATACGGGTTCCCTGGTTTTCGGCTCGAACAGGTGGGAGCTGGTGGCTGGCACCAGGAAAATCCGCCGACAGTTTAGGCGGCTGCGCCTCCGCTGGGCTGATCTACCAGCCGCTTCGGTTGGGTCACTCTCGAAATGTTGTTCGGCGCTGATACGGGTTTAGTACTTCCGTCACTACTTCGCAGGCGATCTGAGAACAGGTAGAAGGCATTCAAGCCCACGCAGGGCAAAGCAGGGCTTGAATGGTGCGCCTTTCAAGGTTATCGCGGAGGTGCAGCATGCCAGAGAACAGGTTTGTGCTTCGAGTGCCGCTCGATGCTTCGCGGGTTCCGGAGTTTCGTCCCGATCGCGCGGTGCGCGTGCTGGCGTGGAGCAAGCAGTGCGCGCCGCAGGAGCGGCTGGTTCGATTCAGCAAAGACAAGAAAGGCACGGCTGCTTTCGAGTTCGAGGCGGCTCCACAGGAGTCATTGCGGATTGCGCTGGGACCGGAGACGGCGACCGCGTTTGAACTGCAGCGGCTGCAGACGATCTCCGTGAGCGTGCCGGTTTCTTCGTGGAGTGGGAAGAGCGAAGTCACGCTGCCGGCGGTACAGATTTCCGCTTACTACTGGTGGTGGTGGCAACACTGGCAGCAGAGTTTCAAGGTCACGGGGCGCGTGGTGAGCTCGCGTGGTGTGCCGGTGATCGGGGCAACGGTGGCGGCGTTCGACATCGATGCGTGGTGGTGGTGGACGGCGCAGGAGCGGGTAGGCGATGCGATGACGGACGAGGATGGGTCGTTTGCGATCGAGTTTAAGCGCACGAGCGGCTGGTGGCCGTGGTGGTGGTGGGTCACCCGTGATTGGCAGGCCAATGCGGTGCTTGTCGACCAGGTCACCGCGTTCGTCCGCCAGTACCCCAGGTTGGCCGCGCTCGGGCCGGTAACCCCCATGCCCAGTCTCGACGTCTTCCAGTCGCTGCTCGCCTCGGGTCCCCGGCCGACGCCGTCCAAATTCTCCACCAGCGTCTTCCAGCTCGGCCAGACCCTTGCCAACACTGCCATCGATCCCGCCTCGCTCGAAAGTCTGCGCGAGCGGCTCATTGAAATCCTGCCCAAAAACTTTCCGCTTCCCATCTGGCCCTGGTCCGCGTGGTCTCCCTGGGAAGACTGCGGCGCCAACGTCCTGTTCAAAGTGACGGACACCTGCGCCGGTGAAACCAGGGTCCTGCTGAGCGAAACGGTGAGCGAGGCTCGCTGGGATATTCCCTCGTCACTCGATGTCATGCTGACGACGCGCGAAGGCCGGTTCCGAGAGAAAACCCCGGGATGGACGCTGGTGGATTATCTCTTTCCGGCGAATCGTTCCGGCGCGTGGGGCAGCAGGGCCGGCAAAGAGATGGCAGCGCCACCGGGCAGACTGGCGTAAGTGGAAAGGATGAATTCAGGGCCATTTTTCAATGACTGATCCCCCGGACTGCACGCCAGCCGGGAAATTCAATTGAACAGGAGTTTTATGCATATCTTGACGGCAATATTTGACTTCCTTTTCGGATGCCGCCATGCGGACCTGAGCCGCGTGTTCACCATCGGCGGCCAGACCTATCGGGTGTGCTGCAATTGCGGCACAAGGTTCAGTTACTCGCTCTCCCGCATGCGCCTGGGGGCGCGATGTGCCGAGACGCCGGTTAGCCTTCCCATTTTCTCCAGGCTGGGACGCCGGCCCATCGCCGTTCTCTCCGAAGATTTCCAGATGGAATAGGACTTGACTCGGCGAGGAGTTACGCGCGGAGCTCGTTCTCAGTTACAGGCCGTTGCGGAAGATTCCGCCTGAGAAAGACGGAATTCGTCGATGTAACTCCGCCACGCATCCACTTTCTCTGACAGCCCCAAACTGTCGAGATAGCCAGCATCCAACGGGATGTCGCCGGCCTCCAGTGCGTCGCCGGATGCAATCGACAGGGCGTCTGCGCAGTGAACCGCGGTTAAGGGTGAAAAGCGCGCCTCGATGGCCTCCGATGGACGATGGTGAAACGCCACAGCGTGCACCAGGGAAATAGGTAGTCCCCACATGCTCATCAGATAGGCGCCTAACTGCGCGTGAGAACAGCCCAGAGCCTCGATCTCGAGGGCTTCGATGGAACGCGCGCAGCCCTCCGCATTCTTCAGAACTTCGCCGTACTCCTTGGGCTTCTCGGCGAGAAGAATGATCTTGCCGGCGTCGTGGAGCAGACCCGCCGCAAAGCACTCTTCGGCGAGTGACTTATCGCCGGTTTCGTCCACCGCGATGCGCTGCGCGACGGAGGCGACGCAGACGCTGTGATCCCACAAGGCGGGAAGGGAACTGGCGACTGCGGATTTCCTGTCGAACTGAGAGAAGACGTGGATGGACAGGGTCAGGGTGCGGACCGTCTCGATTCCGATCAGAGATACTGCCTGGCGCAGACTCGATACGCGGCCGTGCACCCCGATGAATGCGGAGTTCGCCAGCTGAAGAATCTTCGACGCCATGCCAATGTCGCGCGCGATGATCTGCTCAATTTGCCCGAGCGATGCGGTTTCCGAGCGCAGGGCCACCGTCAGTTCGTTGTAGATGGCCGGCAAGCTGGGGATCGAGCGCAGTCGGGCAATGGCGGCGGCGATGGCCGGGTTCGTGACCAGATCGCGCGAGGCAAAGGCCTGGTTGAGACGCAGCTTGAGCTCCCGGATATCGCACGGCTTCGCCAGGTACTGATGCGCGGGGGCGATGGAGCGAAGCACGGCCTCTTTTTCCGACTGCCCGGACAAGATGATTCTGACGACCTGCGGGTAGCGATCCTTGATGCAATCCAGCAGCAGAGCGCCGTCCATGGAGGGCATGCGCATGTCGGTAATCACCGCATCGAAGCGTTCCTTTTCGAGCGCCTGCAGGGCGGCGTAAGCGCCGGGAGCGAAGTGCATGTCCCATTCCTGGCGCATGTCGTGCAGAGCTCGCCGGAGCCCGGCGAGGACCAGGGCGTCGTCGTCGACGAAGAGCAGGCGTTTCAGCATCGGTTTTTCTCAGCTCCGCAGGCAGAACCGATGGGGAGGTGGATAAAGAACGTCGTGCCAGCGCCCATTTCTGTCTCGCACCAGATCTTTCCCTGGTGTTTTTTCACGACGACGCTGTGTGCCAGGGCCAGGCCCTGCCCGGTACCCGCGCCCACCTCCTTCGTAGTG
>PLDF01000206.1 GCA_003135055.1 Bryobacterales bacterium
CGGTAGTAGAGATCCTCGCGAAAACGGCCGGCGCGGATTTCCACCGGCAGGTCGCGATTGGTGGCGGCGATCAATTTGCCCGAAAACTCCCGCGGCGCGGTGTCGCCCACGGCCGAGAAGCGGCGCGTCTCCATCACGCGCAGCAGCTTCACCTGGATGGAAAGATCCATCTCGCCCAGCTCATCCAGAAATACGGTTCCCGTAGGCGGGCACGCTTCCAGCCACCCTTTGCGGTCTTCAATGGCGCCGGTGAACGCGCCGCGCCGGTGGCCGAACAACTCGGATTCGATCAGCGTCGGCGAGAGCGCCGCCAGATTGACGGGAAAGAAAAATTCCTTCGCCGCGTCGGCGAATTCCATGCGTTTGGGGTCGAAAGGCACGTACCGCGAGCCTGCGATGGCGCGCGCCACCAGCTCTTTGCCGGTCCCGGATGGCCCCGTGATCAGGGTGGGAAAATCGCGCATGCGCGCGTACATGGTCCGGCGGTAGCGCCGCATGTCGTGCGTGAAGACCGATTGCCAAACGGCCGCGCGCAACCGGGCAGCGGGCATCGAATTGCCGATAATGCTGTAAAAGATGTGCCGGAATGCGCGCACCAACTGGCGGAAACACGCGAACACGTGATGCGGATCGAGCGCCGTCTCGATGTGTACGCCGGGTATCTCCAGGTAATGCCGCCAATCGGCCGCGAAATCGCGGTAGCAACCCCAATTGCCCCGTGAATTGCCATCGGCCCCCTCCAGTTGCACGTTGTAGCGGTAGTAGATCAGTTGATGGACGCACTCCTCGTAGATGACCAGGTCGGCCGGGTCGGCGGCGGCGGCCGCGTCGAGGCGCTTGCGCACGCTTTCGATCATCGGATCGAGCCGCGCCTGAATCCGGACGACATTGACGTGCGTGGCGCCGGAGCCGGTCACCGGGGCGCTCCACACGGCTTCCCCAGGCACGAATTGCTTGCCCAGAGCGATGCGTTCGAGTTCGATCCGCTCCTTCAGGAACGGATTGGAATAACCCAGCCGCGCGACGGCGGTCAGAAAACGGCGTTCGGTATCTGAGAAGAGACCCATACAATAAATGTACAACGATGTGCGTTGCATGTATAGGCGGAAGTCGTGGAGGAAGCGTAAGCTCAACAGAATGAGACCGCCGGTTCCGGTATCCTGTTTGCACTTGGAGTTGTCATGATCGGTTTCCTCGTCGTGGTGATGCTTGCAGTGCTGGTGATTCGCTGGGTCGTGCTGCACAACCGCTTTCACGATCTGGAAGAGCGCATTGCCTTGTTGAGCGGCTTCGCGGTTCGCCAGTCGCAGGTGAAGGAACTAACGGACCGCCTGATTCGCCTGGAGCAATCGGTTGCGGAGCTGCGAATGCGGGCGGCGCCGGTGGTCGAGCGAACCGAGCCGATTGTGGCGGCGCCTCAACCGGTTGTACAGCTAGTTGCCCCGCCGCGGATCGCGCCGCCAATTGCCCAGCCGACAGCGCCGGTGGTCACCGAAGCCGCCGTCGCGCCGCCGCCCGCGGAGATTCCCGTCTTCGCCCCGGTCCCCTGGACGCGGCCGGTGATTGTCCCTCCGTCAGCCCCCCAACCTGCTGCGCCATCTTCCGGCGACCGCCTGCGCGCGTTTCTGGGCAACGACGAATGGGAAGCGCTCCTCGGCGGCAGCTTGCTGAACAAGGTAGGAGCGGTGGTGCTGGTAATCGGCATCGCGCTGTTTCTCGCGTATTCCTTCGGGCGGATGTCCGCCGCCGGACGCGCATCGCTCGCGATCTCCGCCAGCGCCGCGATTCTTGGCGCCGGGATCTGGGCCGAGCGGCGCGCGCCCTATCGTCTGTTCGCACGCGGACTCATCGGCGCCGGATGGGCGGCGCTCTACGCCACAGCTTACGCCATTTATGCGCTGCCCGCCGCGCGCATTATCGAGAACCCGTTCGCGGGCTCCATCGTCCTTCTACTGGTGGCGGCGGGAATGATCGGCCACTCGCTGCGCTATCGCGCGCAGGCGGTCACGGCCACCGCGTACTTCGCCGCATTCGCAGCGTTGGCCGCGACGCCATCCACGCCCTTCGCCGTGGTGAGCCTGGTTCCGCTGGCGGCATCGCTGCTGTATCTGGCAAACCGATTCGAATGGAACTCCATGGCGCTGTTCGGTCTGGTGGCGACTTACGCCACCTGCATCGCGCGCGGCAGCTCGGACGCGCCGCTGCCGTCCACGCAATCGTTGTTCCTCGCGTATTGGCTGCTCTTCGAAGCGTTCGACCTGCTGCGCGTCCGCAGTGGCGCGGCCCCACGGATTGCCCCTTGCGCTGCGCTCCGCAAGCACTCCGCCGGCGCCGAATTCATTGCGCCGTTGAATGCGGCGGCGTTCCTGGCGCTCTCTTACATGGCGTGGTCGCAGAAGGCGCCGGAGATGTTATGGCTGGCCGCGGCATACGGCGCCGCCTTGTATTTGGGCGATGCGATCGTGCGCGCGATGCTGCTTCCGCCTTCCGCCTTGGAGCCCGATGCCGATCTGGCGGCCCGTCTGCGACAGGGCAGTTATGAATTCTCGCTGGTGCTCGCCGCGGTGCTGGGCGGCCTCGCCATCGTAGGAAAGGTTCCTGGAGTATGGAGCAGCGTGGGCTTGGCTGCGGAAGCGGAGCTGCTCTATTTAGCCGGCGTACGCTTCCGCGCCGGTTTCATGCGTGGCTGCGGCATGGCCGCATTCGTATTCTCGCTGGGGCGGCTGGCCACGCAGGATTCGAGCAATGGACACACCGCCGTTCTGGGGCACGCCACCTGGAACTGGACTCCGCCGGCGCTCTTCCACGCATTCCTGTTCTATGTGAACCGCGTATTGAAGCAGCCCAACGCGCTCGCCAGCTCGATGGCCACGGCTCTGGTCGCGGCAACGCTTGCCGCCGAAATACCCGAGCGTTACGTAGGCGCGTCGTGGCTATTGTTCGCGCTGATTCTGCTCGAGCTCGGGCTGCGGAAGCGCCTGAGGGAATTCCGATTGCAGGCGTACACGCTGGCGGTCGCGGGCGCGGCGGCATCGGCTTACGTGCATATTGCGTCTCACGTGAACATGTCGTGGGAGGGCCTGGCGCTTTCGCTGGCCGCCGCGTATGCGTGCGCGCTGCGTTCGCGTTGGCACAGCGGCGCATTGGACCAGGACGAACGTGATTTCTTCGCTACCGGCGCGAGCGTGGCCACGGCGGCGCTGGCGGCGATCCTGATCTGGAACACCGTCCCGGCCGCGTACGTAGCGCTGGCGTGGATACTGCTGGCGTTGGTTCTTTTCGAAGCGGGGAATCGCGCGCTGATACGTGAGCTGCGGACCATGTCATGGGCGATCGCAGCGTTCGGCGCCAGCGCACTGATTGGGATGCACGCGGAACATTTTGTGAAGTTCCCGAGCGTCGAAGTTTGGGCGTCCTATCTCGCCGCATGCCTTGCCGCGTGGGCTATGACGGCGCGCGCGGTAGTGTGGCCGCCCGCTAACCTGGGAGCAGGCGAGCGGGGGGCTTTTGCGGACCTGATGAGCGCAGCCGGCGTCTTTGCGGCGATGGCGTTTGTGTGGCTGGTGTTGCCAGATCCCTTGGTCACGCCTGCTTGGGCAGCGCTGGGCATGGCGATGGCGGAAATTGGAGTGTTGGCGTCCACTGCGTCGCTTGGGTTTGTCGCCACGGCGGTGCTTGCGCTGACTCTTGCGAGGGCGTTGACGTTTGACATGGGCAACGCCGCGCTGTGGAACGGCCTTTCCGAGCGCGTGCTCTCCACGCTGCCCCCGATCGCCGCACTCTACTCGATGGCGTATCGCGTGGGCGCCCGGATTGGAGGCCGGATTGGCCGCGCCTATCTGTGGGCGGCCTCGGCGACGGCTGCAATTCTGATCGCGGTAGAGATGCCGGGCGTGCGTGTGCCGCTGGGTTGGACTGCGTTCAGCCTGGCGCTGCTGGCCGTCGGCTTGCGATTCCGCGTCCGCGATCTTCGCGTGCAGGGTTACGTGCTGGCAGTGCTGGCATTTCCGTTGGCGCTGGCGGACACATACCCTCCGCAAGTCTCGATATGCGCCGCAATTGTGGCCGGATTCTACGCCGCCGAGTATCTGATTGCGAGCGCCCGCCTGGCAGGCAAAGAACACAATGCGGCGACCATGTTTTCGCTATTCGGCACGGTTCTGCTGGCAGCGCTGCTCTATGGACGCGTCTCCGGCGGCCTGTTCACGGTAGCGTTGGGCCTGGAAGGCCTCGCGCTCTTAGGCGCCGGCTTCCCGTTGCGCGAGCGCATTCTGCGCCTGCAAGGCTTGGCGCTGCTGCTGGCATGTATCTTAAAGCTATTCGTCTATGACCTGAGAAATCTGGAGACCATGTACCGGATTCTCTCGTTCATCGCGCTCGGCCTGATCATGCTGTCCGTATCGTGGATCTACACGCGATTTCGCGAGCACATACGACGGCTGCTGTAGGACAGGCCTCCCGGCCTGTCCAGCGGGCTGAAAGCCGGCGCTCGGAGCTGCGGAAAGTTGAGAATAATGCCCGGCAAGCGTACTGTATTGTTGTGATTTTGATTTTCTTGGCCGGTGAGCGATAATGAACCTAATGAACGCGAATGCCCAATTGATCGGCTTTATGCTGGCGATTGGCGTGCCATGCCTGACGTCGCTCCTCGGCGTCTTGATTTCGAACAGCCGGATCGGGGATCTGCGGGCCCACATGGATTCACGTTTCGATGCGCATGATCGCTTGTTTACGGAAAAACTGCGGCGCGTCGAGGAAATAATGGATGCGCGGCTCATCCGAATCGAAGACCACCTCCACCTTAGATAAGAGTCTGGTGAGTGCGAACGCCCAGTTTATCGGTTTCGCGCTGGCAGTTGCTGTGCCGTGCCTGACGCTGCTTCTGAACGTCTTGATTTCCAGCGGCCGGACCGCCGATTTGCGGACGCACATGGATGCGCACTTCGATGCGTTCGACGCACGCTTCGACGCCCAAGACCGCTCCCTCGCGGAAAAACTCCAGCGCTTTGAGGAAAGAATCGACGCACGGCTTGCCCGTACCGAAAGGCTTCTGAATCTCAGCTAAACGGGTGTCCGATGCCGGACACTACGTCGCGAAATGGGACAGCGCCGGATTGTAGGCCGCTTCACAACCCTCTGTAACCTCCACAATTGGCTAGAGTTAGATCGGCCCTCCGATTGCACTTTATCAGGGTCTCTCGACACCCGAGGATTTGATGAGAATTCCACTATCCATAATTTTATTCGCTTCCGCGTCCACCCTTTTCGCGCAATCGTTGGTTCCATCGGAGGTCTCCATCTCGACGCCGCTGCCTTCGCCGGTGTTCGGCCGGCTGCTCCGTCCCTTTCATTTGGAAAAGCGGATGGTCGCACCCGCCAGGCTCACCAACTCGTCGCGTCTGGACTCGCTGATTAGCGGCGGCAACCTCTACCTCACGGTGCAGGACACCATCTCGCTGGCGCTTGAAAACAATCTGGATATCGCCGTGCAGCGTTACGGCCCGTTTCTGGCGCAAGAGGACTTGCGGAGGGCTCTGGGTGGCGGCATCCTGCGGCAGGACATAAGCATTCCGGTTGCGGCCGGCCCCGTCAGCGTCAGCCCCATAGGAGTGAGCGGCAATTCCAGCGGCCTCGCCGCGGGTTCCGGCCTCGCATCTACCGCATTCCTGGTTGGGTCCGGCCCGAATCCGGTGAGTTTAGATCCTAACATCGGCGCTTCCGTAACATTCGGGCACTTTAGCACGCCTCAAACTAACCTCAGCTTAAATGAGACCACTTCTCTGGTCGAGAGCTACAGGAATTACTCCGTCGCATACTCGCAGCAATTCCTCACGGGAACCGCCATTTCGACGAGTTACTCCGGCACCCGTTATTCGTACAACAGTCCCTCTCTCACGCTGAATCCGTACATCAATGCCGACATCGATTTCACTATCAGCCAGAGCCTGCTACAGGGCCTCAGCTATGCTGTCAATAACCGCCAGATTCGCGTTGCCAGGAATAACATTAAAGTGAGCGATCTGACCGTGAGGCTGCAGTTGGTCACCACCATTTCCGCGGTACTCAACCTCTATTGGGACTTAGTCAGTTTCAATCATGACGTGCGCATAAAGGAGCAGGCGCTGGCAATCGCTCAAAGGTTGTATGAAGACAATCAAAAGCGGGTTCAAGCCGGGTCGCTGCCGCCGGTGGAGGTGACGCGGGCGGCCGCGCAGGTTTCCGCCAACGAGGAGGCCCTTCTGATTTCGCGAACCAACCTTGCGCAGCAGGAGACGGTCTTGAAGAACGCCCTCAGCCGCACCGGCGTGCAGGACCCGAAGTTCGATGCGGTACACATCGTGCCGCTCGATTCCATCGAGGTTCCCAAGACGGAGGAAATCAGGCCGATACAGGACTTGATCCAGTTTGCCGTGGGACACCGGCCGGAAGTCGAACAGACCAGAATCAGCCTGGAGAACAGCAAGATCAACCTGCAGGGTACCAGGAACTCGCTGCTGCCCAGCCTGAGCGCTTTCGCCGAGTTAACCAACAACGCGCTGGCCGGCGCTCTGAATCCGATCTATAACAGCTGCTGCGGCGCCCCCGATCCCTATTTCCTGGGGGCAGCCGGGACGGTTCTTTCGCAGTTGCTCGGCCGCAACTTTCCGAATTATTCCGCCGGACTCTCCTTTAACATTCCCTTGCGGAATAGGGCCGCGCAGGCGGACTACGCCATGGATCAGCTCAAGCTGCGCACCGAGGAGCTTCAATTGCAACGCAGCCTCAACCAGATTCGCGTGGACGTGAAGAACGCCGTGATCGGGATGCAACAGGCGCGCGTCCGGTATGACACCGCGGTCAATACTCGGGTGCTGGCGGAGCAGAGTCTGGACTCCGAGCAGAAGCGGTTTCAGTTTGGCGCGACGGGGTCCGATGTCACTACCGTGATTCAAGCGCAGCAGGATCTGGCCAACGACCAGAGCCTGGAAGTGCAAGCCATGGCCTCTTACATCCACGCCAAAATCGACTTCGACGCATCGCTTGGACAGACGCTCGACGTGAACAACGTGTCGATGGAGGAAGCTCGCTCGGGCCATGTGCAGAGGCAGTCGTTCCTGCCAGACTCGGTTCCGGGAGGCAGGCAATGAGAGGGCCGGATATAAATTTCGCGAAGACCACTCCCTCACGGTCGTGGCTCCGATTAGCTCCTAACAGAGCCACGACCGTTAGGGAGTGGTGTTCCGGCACATGCGTCAGAGCATGGCTGGCGTGGCTCTGCATCTTGGCCATCCTGATTCCCCCCGCCGGCGCCCAGTTGCCTTTTGCCGAGAAGCCCAATGGACCTGCCCTATGGCGCTCCTATAAAGGCGCTACTGCCGGCCTCATCTCGCTCCATAACTCCAATCGCATTTACTCGCTGATGCGAGCGGGCACGCTATATCTCACAGTGCAGGACGCCATCGCGCTGGCCATTGAGAATAACCTGAATCTGGAAGTGCAGCGGTATGCGCTTCCCACAGCGGAGTGGAACGTAGAGCGCGCCGACGCAGGCGGCCCGATTCGCGGTCTCTCCACGGGGGCGCCGCAGGTAGGAATCTCCGATTCGGGTATCGGCGTACTGGGCGCTTTGTCCGCCGCCGGACTAAGCGGCGGCGGTGGTGGCGGCGGCGCTGGTTCCGTCGGTGGCGGCGGCGGGGCGATTCTTCAACAGATTGGACCGGTGGTGGTGAACTTCGATCCCTCGCTGACCGGAAGCGACAGCTTCTATCACGTGACCCAGCCGTTCGCCAACAATACGTTTGGCGTCAACCCGCTCGTCGATACAGACACTATTTCCACCACCAGCGTTCAACAAGGGCTCCCCACCGGCGGCTCTGTGACGGTCCGCAACTACTACTACCAGCAGAAGGAGAATGCGCCCGGCGACACTCTGAATCCGGCCATTGGTCCTTATATGAGGATTCACTATTCACAGCCGCTTCTACAGAATTACGGCGTGGATCTCAATACCCGCAGCATCCGGGTCGCGCGCAATGGCCGTATCTCGGCGCGCGAGACATTCCGGGGACAGTTGCTGACGCTGGTTTCGAGCGTGCTGGGCCTCTATTGGAACCTGGTGAGCGCGAACGAAGAGCTGCGCATGAGACAGCACGCTCTGCAGGTTACTCAGAAGTTCTTCGACGATACCAAGACCGAAATCGATCTGGGGGCGCTTCCGCGGGTTGAGCTTCCACGCGCCGAAGCTGAAGTGGCGACACGCCGTCAGGACCTGGTGATCGCCGAAAGCAGCCTGCGCCAGCAGGAGACCGCGATCAAAGAGCAACTGGTGCGGGACGAAGATCCGGCGATCGAGGCCGCGCGAATCGTTTGTCTGGACTCGATCGATGTTCCGGCCGAGGATAATCTGCCGCCGTTGCGCGAGCTGGTGGCCACTGCCATGGCGAAGCGCCCGGACGTCGTGGTTTCGAAGATTACCGACCAGAACGCCGCCATCAATGCGATCGGAACCGCGAACGGGTTGTTGCCGACCCTCCTTGCTTATGCCGACACCTACAACAAAGGCGCCTCGGGTACGGCGGCCAGCCCGGGAGCCGACTCGTCCTTCATTGGCGGCTACGGCACGTCGCTCGGCCAGATCTTTCGCCGCGATTTTCCCAACGAATATGCCGGCCTGCAACTGTCCGGCTTGCCCCTCCACAATCGCCAGGCACAGGCCGATTACGGCATCGAGCAGTTGCAATTACAGGCGTCGCAGCTCACCGGCCAACGCGACAACAACAACATCGCCGTGAATGTTTCCAACCAGTTGATCGCGCTGCAGCAGGCGCGTGCGCGATACTCCACCGCCGTCAACACCCGCAAGCTGCAGGAGCAGGTGCTGGCGGACGACCAGAAGAAGTTCACGTTCGGAACCGCCACTTTCAGCAACCTCATCATCGATCAACGCACGCTGGTGGGCGCCCAACTTACGGAAGTTACCGCGCAGGGAAACTATGCGCGGATGCGCGTCTTGCTCGATCAGGTGGTTGGCGAGACGCTGGAGAAGAACAATATTTCGCTCGAAGAAGGCATGCAAGGAAGAGTCGCGCGGCCGTCAGCCGTACCCGCCGCGCCAGCGCCCGCTGCTCCCGCCGCGTCGACTCCAGGCATTCCCGCCGCTCCGGCAAAGAGGTAACGCCGGCGGTCTTGCCGCCGGTGTTTTTTAATCTGGATTCACCTCGATATTCGCTCTCACGCAAGAGAACCGGCGGCAAGACCGCCGGCGTTACCAAACGCTCCGCCGCAGCGTTTCCGCCTTACTCGCGAGCGAGAACCGCGGCTCCGCTGGCGCCGTTCCCAGAATCCGAGCAGCCACGTATTCGCCTACGGCCGGTCCATGCTTGAAGCCGTGCCCGGAGCCGCCGCCTACCAACCACACATCGGCGCGACCCGGGTGACGATCGATCAGAAAATCTCCGTTCGACGTGTTGGCGTACTGGCAGACGCGCGATTCCGCGAGCGGCGCGTCGCCTAACGCGGGGAATCGCTCGGCGAGAAAACCGCGCGCAGCCGCGATGCTTTCGGCGGATACATTGCGATCGCCGGCGTCGGGATCGAACGCAGCGCCATGCCGGTCGAAAGCGAGCTTCATGCCGCGATTTTCCAGGTTGGGAAAGCCGTAGGGGCCGCGCGCGTCGGTGTAGTCCAGCCAGATCGGCAGATCGGGCGGTGAAAAGCGGCGGTCGCCCGCGGGCGGCGCAAAGAAGAAGACTTCCTGACGCGTGACGAAGATGCGGCTGGCGAGCAACTCGGGAAACAGCTTAGGCAGCCACGGGCCGCACGCGAAAACCAAAGTTCCAGCGCTTACTTGCGGGGCTGGCCATCTTACGGATTGAATCGAGTAGTCGACGCCGCTTCGCACCGCGTCTTCCACCACCGCGGCCACGGCGCGGCGAGCCATCAACGCGCCGCTCTCGGGTTCGAAGATGCCGAATATCTGCGAGCTCGACGCGCGAATCTGCGGATAGCGGCGCGCAAGCTCCGCCGGCGGAATCACCTCGTGCGGCACGCCGGCAGCGGCGAAAACCCGCAGCGTATCCACATTGTGCGGGTGATCTTCGCGCGCCATCCAAAGCACGCCGGTCCGGTGAAACAACGGCTGGCCGGTACGGCGGAACAGATCGTGCCAGGCCGCCAGCGACCGCATCGACATGTGCGTATAGATCTCGTCCGCGCCGTAGCCCATGCGGATGATGCGGCTCTCGCCGCCGGAGCTGGCGCGGCTGTGCGCGGCGCCCCACGCGTCGGCCAGCAGCACCGATTTACCCGCGCGCGCCAGATGCCACGCCGTCCAGGAGCCGAATACCCCCGCGCCGATCACCGCGATGTCGTAGGTCTTCACGGCAGGTTTCCCAACACTCGCCCCAAGACTTTTCACAACACGCGCCTCAGCGCGTCCGGCGAAAGATTGCGGCCGCACAATATGATCGCCGCCTTGCGCCCTTCATACCGCTGCGCCTCCTTGAGATACGCGGCCACCGCCACCGCCGCGGCGCCTTCAATCAGCCAGTGTTCGGTTTCGAGCATGAGCCGCATGGCAGCTAAAATCTCGTCCTCGGAGACCAGAACGCTGCGGTCGATCGTCTTGCGGCAGTACTCCAGCGTTACCGATTCGGGCTCGAGATTTCCAGCCGTGCTTTCCGAGATGGTAGGCTGCTCGGGGACATCGACGATCCGCCCCGCGCGCAGGCATTCGTAAAGCACGGGCGAATTCCGGGGCCAGCATCCCACAATCTCCGTCCGCGGAGATACGGTTTTGTAGTACGTTCCGATGCCGCCGATCAGCCCTCCGCCACCCACTGCGACGAAGATCGCATCGAGGTTGGAAACCTGGCGGTGCAGCTCGACGCCGATCGTGCCCTGTCCGGCGATTACATCCCGATCGTTGTAGGGCGAAATGAATACGCGGCCGGATTCTTCGGCGGCCCGCCGCGCGGAAAGTTCGGCAGTCAGTGGATCGTCGCCCGCGGTGCGGATTCGCGCGCCCAGCGCCTCAATGCGCTGAGTTTTGGCGGGCGAGACATGCGCCGAAACGAAAACCTCGGCTTCAATGCCGCGGACCCGCGCCGCCGCCGCCACGCCAAGTCCGTGGTTGCCGTTCGATGCCGCCACCACGCCCCGCGCCGCCTGTTCGGGCGTGAGCAGAGCAATCTTGTTGGACGCTCCACGCAGCTTAAAAGAGCCGGTGCGCTGCAAGTGCTCCAGCTTGAGGTAGGGGCCGGTTGCGCCCCATTGCTCCACCGGCGTCTCGCGGATGTACGGTTGTATCCGGCGGTAAGCCGCCTCAATGCCGCTACTCAATGGGGCCTTGTGGGGCAGCCAATCCTGGCTGCAGCCGGCTTTCAGCCGGCTCTCTTCGTCTCCCGACGCGTTCGGCTTCTGCCGCAAGAGACG
>PLDF01000022.1 GCA_003135055.1 Bryobacterales bacterium
TGGTGGAAGAACGCGGTCATCTACGAAATCTATCCGCGCAGCTTTCAGGACTCGAACGCCGACGGTATTGGCGACCTCAATGGCATCACCTCGCGCCTCGACTATCTGCAGGGCCTGGGCATCGACGCCATCTGGCTCACGCCCATCTATCCCTCGCCGCAGGTCGACTTCGGCTACGACATCTCGGACTACGACAACATCGACCCGCAGTATGGCACCCTCGCCGACTTCGACCGGCTCGTCGCCGAAGCGAAGAAGCGCAACATCGGCGTCATCATGGATCTGGTGCTGAACCATACTTCCGACAAGCACCCCTGGTTCAAAGAGTCCGCCAGCTCACGCACCAATTCGAAAGCCGACTGGTACATGTGGCGCGACCCGAAGATGGTCGACGGCCATCGCGAGCCGCCCAACAACTGGCTCTCCGTCTTCGGCCATTCCGCGTGGCAATGGGATCCCGTGCGCCAGCAGTACTACTACCACCGCTTCTACATCCAGCAGCCCGACCTCAACTGGAGCAACCCCGAGGTTCGCAAAGCCATGTACGACGTCGAGCGCTTCTGGATCCAGCACGGTGCGGCCGGGTTCCGTCTCGACGCCATCACAGCGCTCTTCGAAGACCCCTCTGATACCGACGAACCTTATGTCCTCGGCCCCGACGGCAAGCCGAAGATCAATGTCTATGGCGATAAAGAGGTGGACAGCAGCAAGACCGACAATCTGCCCGAAGTTCACGACGTGCTGCGCGAACTGCGCCAGGTGGCCGATCAGACCCAGGGCCATAAGGTCGTCCTCATTGGCGAAACCTATCTGCGCTCCGTCGACGATCTGCGCAAAATGTACGGTCCGCATGACGACGAGCTCGATTTGCCCATGGACATGCAGGTCGGCTTCCCGCCATACGGCGTCACGCTCGCAAGCGTCGACTGGTTTCGCCAGCGCATCAACGAAGCCGAAACCGGGATTGGCGGCGAGATGCCCCTCTTCGTCTTCGACAATCACGACAATCCGCGCTGGGACCGCTGGGTCACCAGCGATCACAAGGATGACGTGGGCCGCGTGATCGCCACGGTGCTCTTCGCCTCGCGCGACACCGCGATGATGTATTACGGCGACGAAATCGGCATGGCCACCACGCCGCCCACCCGTAAAGAAGATGTGAAGGACCCCATCGGCATCACCGGCTGGCCGAAGCAGAAGGGTCGCGACGGCGAGCGCACGCCCATGCAGTGGAACGACGGCGCAGACGCTGGTTTCTCACCGGCCGGTGTGAAGACCTGGCTGCCCATTCCGCCGAGTTACAGCACCATCAACGTCACCTCGGAGCAGAATGAGCAGGACTCGATGCTGCACTGGTACCAGCAGATCATCGCGCTCAAAAAGCAGGATCCGGCGCTTCATGATGGCGCGGAGACCATGCTCAACACCGGCGACGGGCACGTGCTCTCCTGGCTGCGCAAATCGGACAACGGAGAGGCGGTCGTGGTCGCCTGCAATTTCAGCGATCAGCCGCAGACCGTCAGCTTCGATTTGTCAGGGCAGGGAATTCACGGGACGAATGTGAAGACGCTGATGAAAACCCCCGGCGCGACCGACCCGGCTTCGCTCGGATCGATTCAGCTCGGGGCGTTCGGCGTGTACATCGGCCAGGTGCAGTAAGAATCACGCGGAGTCGGGATCCCGACGGGTTGGCGGACCCGGCTCGTCGCGCCACGGGCAATGCCGGCATCCGGAGCCGCAGCAGTAACCGCGCCGGCGATGGTACGCCTCGGTGAACACCACGTAGGGACCCTCGCGATAGAAGTCCTCGCCTTCGACGAGGGGCCTGGGTTCCGAATTTTGTTCCGGACTCCGCTCCGTCCGCGGCTCTGAGCCCGACTCAGGCAATCGCGCCGCCTTCCAGTGGACTGTCGAACGAAAAGCTCGCAGCCACTGGCATCTCGACCACGACAGCCTCGGCCTCCGTCGGTTGCAACGGCAGCGTCACCGTGTTCCCCGCGATCGACGCAGTCCTCTCGCCTGGAATCACGATGCCGACGAGATTCATGAGATCGGCCGCCGCCATCATTAGTGGAGGCATATCGGCCAGCGTTCGGGTTCGATTGGCCCGCAGTGCATCGGCCGCTTCCGGCAGAGCGAACTGCTCGCCGCCAAACCCCGACACAAACCGCCCGCCACGCACCACGCCGCGCGCCTCCAGCCGCCGGAACATCCCCACCAGCTCCCGCCACGGCGCTACCGTCGTCTCGCGCGCCAGCACATCGCGCAAAACGATGCCGTAGCGCCGCAACAGCATCTGGCATGCCGATTCGATTTGCGCGTCGCGTCGCGCCGCAGCCTGTGCAGCCGCCTCGACGCTCGGCTTCGAAGCCCCGAACTGCATCGGCTCGCTCGGATCGGCGAGCAGCGCCCATCGTCCCGAAGCGTTGCGACCTGTGGATTTGGTTTTTCCGGGTCCGGCAAAGGCCCGCTTCCGCCTGGGGTCAATCAGCACCCGCAGGCTGTCAAATCCATCGGCATTCACCAGTCCCGCTGCGACGAGTTCCCACAACGCGCGATGAACATCCTCTGGCGGCGCGCCCAGCATGCGAATCAAATCTGCCGAAAACATCGCCCCGCGCTCACCCAGGCACGACCGCACCCGGTTCGCCAGC
The DNA here is from genome assembly GCA_003135055.1 of Bryobacterales bacterium. GTDB lineage: Bacteria > Acidobacteriota > Terriglobia > Bryobacterales > Bryobacteraceae > PALSA-243. The sequence continues at coordinate 2,655 of PLDF01000022.1, forward strand.
TCGCTCAGGCACGCGGTCAGATTCGCCTCCGGAATTTGTCGCTGCGACAGGCACAAATCCATCCACAGCGCCTCTTCGCGCACGAAGAAAGTCACCGGAGCCATGCTGGTGGGCACGACGCGACGCGGTCCCCCACTGGCGACGTCTGCAAATGCAGGGTGCGGCGAAATCCTTCCCCATCCCACCGCGCCCGTCAGGCACAGCGCATCGAGCCAGCGCGGATCGTACCCGGCCACCCGCTGAGAAAGGATCGAGCGCTCCCACTCCGCTGCCGGCGCTTCAAATCCCTCGAGCCCCCGCAGCGCCTGGAGCAATCCCTGTTCGCCGCTCAGCTGCCGTCGTTCCCCCAGGTGCTGCCAGTCGAGCAGGAAGCGCATGTAGATTGCCGGTGTGACCGGTTCAATCTGTTTGCGCAGCGCGCTCAGCGTCCTGCGGTGAATGCGCTGCAGAATCCGCCGCTCGCACCATTCAATCTCAACGTCGGGCACAGATTGTTGTCCAGGCTGACCCTCAAAGACGCCCCGCAGGATCGTCCCGGTCGACTCCAGCCGGACCATCTGCTTCCAAACCTCGTTCGCGTCGAGTCCGAGTCGCTCCGCGATCCCCGCCGAGGTTACAGGGCCGAGAATTTGTAACCATCCCTGTAACGTTTTCTTCACAATGTCACTGTTCTCAGGCACTTCCCCGGGCGTTTTCAACATTTCCACAGGGAATTCCACACCTGGCCAGAGCGTCATAAGCCATTCTGCTCGTTCGGCTGCTACGAAATGGGCCCTGCCCTGCGACCGCGCAATGGTTGCGCGCTCCGCTCGCTCCAGCCGCGCCAGAAAAACGTCCCAATCCCGACATCCGGCGTTCCAGGAGAGCACCTCCACCGGCACCACCACCAGCGCGCACAGCAAATCGTGGAGCTCGTGCTCGTCGCGGATATCGGGCCAAACCTCCTGTCGAATCTCGGCGATCGCATCCAGCGACAACCGCCCCGCCTCGCCCAGCACCGCATCTGGAACCACGCCGCGCAACTGCACCGCCCGTGCCCGCCGCTCCTCGAGTCCCGCGTCGTCCAAAAACGCGTACGGATTCGCGTTGATCAGCTCATGGGCAAACGCCGATGGCGTGGTCGTGTCCACCGCGACGCACCGGATTTGGCCCTGATGCATGGCCGCCAATAGGTTCTTGAGCCCGTCGAGATCCATGGCCTCCTGCAGCACATCGCGCATCACTTCCTTCACCAGCGGGTGATCGGGAATCTGAATATCGCCCTCGATGTTCTCGAAGCAGGCCGCCGCCTGCGGGAAAACGCTGGCCAGCAGATCGTCAGAGCGGATGCGCTGCACCTGCGGCGCGACTTTCTTTCCTTTTTGGAACCGTAACAGTTGCAAACTCCGGGATGCATCCCAGCGCCAGCGCGTTTTGAAGATCGGCGACGCAATCGACGCCTGTTCCAGCAGCTCCGTCACCGTTTCGGTCGTCAGGAAATGGAAAACGTCGCTCAGCGGAAAGCTGTGCTGCTCCGCCAGGCAGATGTTGAGCCCGTTGTCTGTCGCGGCCGCCTGCAGCTCAAAATTGAACCCGCGGCAGAAGCGCTTGCGGAGCGCCAAACCCCAGGCCTTGTTGATTCGCCCGCCAAACGGTGCGTGCAGGATCAGCTGCATCCCTCCACCCTCGTCGAAGAAGCGCTCTGCAACAATAGTTGTTACAGAAGGGACGACGCCCAGCACGGCGCGTCCCGCGGCCACGTAGGCGATCAGTTGCTCCGCGCCCGCATCGTCGACGCCACATTCGGTTTTCAGGAAGGCCGCCGCGGCGGCCACCTCCGGCACAGCCTGACTCACGTACCCCGGCAGCACGTTACGGGTCTGGCGGTCGATCTCCTCCCGCAGCTCCGCCACAAACTCTGAAAGCTCGCGCGTCCGCTGCGGCGCCTCGCCAAACCAGAACGGCAGGGTCGGCGGCTGCCCGTGTGCGTCCTCCACCAGCACGCGCCCCGCAGTCTCGATCCGCTGGATGCGCCAGCTTGCGTTGCCAAGCTGCACCACGTCGCCCGGAGAAGAGTCCACCGCGAAGTGCTCGTCGAGTGTTGCAATCTGTACGCCCTCCGGTTGCAAAATCACCGGGAAGAGCGCCGTGTCGGGGATTGCGCCGCCATTGGTGATCGCCGTCGTCCGCGCACCGCGCCGCGCCTGCAGGCGTCCCTGCACGCGATCCCGCAGCAAATACGCGCCGTAACGCCCGCGGCTCGACTCGATCCCCTCGGTCAGCAAACAAAGCGCCTCATCGAACTCGACCCACTGCAAGTCGCGATACGGCTGCGCGCGGCGGAAGACCCCAAAGAGCGTCCGCTCCTCCCACGGCTCCGCGGCGCAAGTCGCCACGATCTGCTGCATCAGCACATCGAAGGGCTTGGTCGGAATCTCCAGCCGATCGAGCACGCCGGCCCGCATCGCGCGGATGAGCGCGGCCTGCTCCATGAGGTCGTCGCGCGTCAGAGCAAAGAATCGCCCTTTGGGAGTTGCGCCGCGCCAGTGCCCCGCGCGACCCACGCGCTGCATCCCGACAGAAATCGCCCGCGGCGACTGAATCTGGCAGACCAGATCCACCGTCCCGATGTCGATGCCAAGCTCCAGCGACGCCGTCGCGATCAGCACGCGAATCTCGCCGTTCTTCAGCCGCCGCTCCGCGTTGAGGCGCAGCTTGCGCGACAAACTGCCGTGGTGACACGCGACGTTTTCAATGCCCAGCCGTTCGCCCAGCTGGAACGCCAGCCGCTCCGCCATAGAACGAGTGTTGACGAAGACCAGCGTGGAGCGGTGCGCCAGGGCGTGGGCGGCGAGCCTGTCGAAGACCTCCTCCCACATGGCAGTGGTGGTCACGGAGCCCAGTTCGTCGGAGGGAATCTCGATCCCGAGGTCGAGCGCGCGGCGTTGGCCGACCTGAATGATAGTGCACTTCCCACCCCCGCGAGCAAGTTCGCTCGCCGGGGACCCCGGCTTCG
>PLDF01000135.1 GCA_003135055.1 Bryobacterales bacterium
TTGGCCGGTATAAAAGGACTTCTTGGGAGCGCGGATGAAAACGAGATAATTTCCGTATGCGCCGTGATTTGAGAGTGGAGTACGAACACGCCGCAGAGCGAAGCACTCCAATGTCTTGGCCACGAACCAGCGACGTACTCTTCATGCCTCGAGTTTCGAGCCATTAATGGCCCACCGCGCTCGCGAGTAAAATGATTTCATGTACCGCCTCCGTGCGCGCCGTCTTTTCCTTCTAGGTTTTTCGGTTGTCCTTGGCGCAGTTTGGCTCTATGGTCCCACACAAACAGTTCGCGGGCAGGATGGTTTCACGGTACGAGGACGGGTCTCATATTCGGATGGCCTTCCCGCCACAAGCATGGAAGTCTGGCTCAGCGTGGATTGCTACAGTCGAACCATCGGGCCGGCGCTGAGTGACCACGATGGACGCTTCCGCTTTGAAAACGCTCCCGCGGGCCGGTACTTTCTGCTCGCTTCAAGCCTCGCGCAGGGCGACTATATTTGGAATGAAACGCCACTCACCGAGGGGACTCGTCGAGGAAGCATGGTCATGGTGGGCCCCGAGATTCCTGGGGTGGATGTTGTGTTTCGAATCGAACGGCACGCGAAGGTTTATGGAGTCGTGACCGACCCGTACGGCGATCCTCTTCCCGGAGTGATGATATTTGCTTTGCGGCGAATGTGGGCCTTCGGGAGACCGTACCTCGCCAATGCTACTTCGACGGGACGTTCGGATGACGAGGGCGCCTTTCGGCTATGGAGTCTCCCAAAAGGGCGCTACCGGGTTTGCGCACTGCAAATTACAGGCGAGATTCCACTCGGAACCGTTGACTTCAAGGCGAGCGGCCCGACTGGCATCCACGTCGCCGATTGCCCTTCGGATGGGCCGTTTACGGAAATTCTGCCGGGGGAAGAGCGGCGGGTGGATTTGAAGGGACGCGCCGTTCCGGCGGCGCCGGTTCGGATGAGCGGCATCGAGTATAAGGACGGCGAGTCTCGCTCCGTCGAATTTCTGCCGATATACCCGCCCGACGAGACCCGGTCACTGTTCTTCGCTTCGCATCTGGTGGTCACTCGATCGAATGATGGAGGAAGAGGTTCGCTAACAGTTCCCCCCGGCCGCTATTGGCTGACAGCGGCCTCATCCACTCACGCCTTGGCGGAGAGAATAGCCGTTACTGTCGCGCTCGACCGGCCGAACATCTTCGACCTGCAGATTGGCGCTGCCCCTGCAGCCAATCTGGATGTAACGTTTCCGCCGGGAAATGAGAACGCTCAGCCCCAGGTGGGTTTCCACGACGCGGACGACCCAGGCGCCGCCGTCGTGTACCCAAGCACGCAGGCAACACAAGGAGCGCAGACCCATCCCGCCAAGATCACGCTTCCCTACCCGGGCCGTTATTGGCTTGCGGTCCGCTCCGAAATGTGCGCCTCGGCCGCTTGGGCAGGCGACGTCGACCTACTCAAGCAGCCGCTAACCTTCAAGACTGGTCAAGCCATTGTTGTCCACGTACGGTTTGAGAAACCGTGCGCGTCCATTCACGGCCGCATAACGGCGGGAGGCGTGGCGGTCCCAAGGGCGCGTCTGGCGATTTTAGTTTCGGGATCGCCAAAGAACCCGGGAGATGTTTTCGTCGATTCCACCGATGACGACGGCAAGTACATCATCACCGGGTTGGCTGCCGGAGATTATCGCTTGTGGGCATGGAAACAGGAAGACGAAGAAAGCGGCAGAATTGGCAGTCTGGGTGAAATTGCGCGGCAGGGCCACCGGGTGCGCCTTAAACGAGGCGAGACGAAGGATGTCGATTTGCGCGTGATGAAAATCAAGGGAAGATCCGGCAAATGAGAGAGCTTGCGGGAATATTCTGCGCCCTTGCAGGCATGGCTTTGGCGCAGCCGGGGGGTGTGCCTTCGACAGTGACGGGTAAAGTTACGGACGCCCTGAGCGGTGTTCCGGTGGTGCGGGCGAAGATATCCATGCAGTGCACCACACGCCAGATCGTGTTTGAAATGGCCGACGTCCTGAGCGGGGCGGACGGCGCCTTTGCCTTCAAGAACGTTCCCGGCGGCGAAGCTAAATGCTTCGCGACCGCGACTCGAAACGGATATGTCGGCTTACTGCACATTGCGGTAAGCGCGGGCCGCTTAGACATGAGGGTGGTTCCGCAAAGCGTGGTGAGTGGAACAGTGCTGGACGAAAACGGCGTGCCGGAGCCTTCAGCGCCGCTTCAATTGTGGCAGCGGATCTTGAGGGATGGTTCTTACCGGATGTTCTCCATCGCTTCGGGGGGGACAGACGATCGCGGCAGATTCCGAATGGCGCAACTGAGCGCCGGCAGCTATCGCGTCTGCGTGACGGCTTGGGCAACCGGGTACATGTCCTCGCGCGATTTGACTTATGAGGGCATTTGTTATTCCGATGGTTCCGATTCAGTGGATTCGGAGAGACTGGAATTGAAGACGGGCGAGACCAGAGATCTTCGTTTCCAGTTAAGGCCGGTCCGAGGCGTGCGGGTATCAGGGCGCATCTATAATTCGCCGGGTTTCCCCAGTGTTCAGTTGACTCACCCTGGACCTGACGGGCGTCGAGAGTCATTGGGCAGTTGCCGCTTGGGCAGCGCGCCGAAATTCGACTGCCTGGCTGTAGTTCCGGGAGAATACTCGGTGGACGCCAGTTACACGAGGCCGGGTTCTGCACCTATCGTCCTGGCGGCAACCAAGACTGTCACTCTCGAGTCTTCGGATGTAACTGACGTGGAGCTCAAGCTACTGCCTGACGCGGAACTGCTGGGAAGGATCGCTGGCGCGGACAGATCCGCGATATCCACACAGAGTTTCCGCGTCCATTTCGTATCGCTCCATAGAGACAGCGCTGTCGATGTCAGGCAGGATGGAAGCTTCCGGGCGACTCTTTCCCCGTCCGAATCGTATCGGATCCGGCTCGGTGTTTTAGAGCCGTGGCACATTCAGTCAATCAGGCAAGGGGACAGGGATATAACCGGCGGAATACTGCGGAATCAGTCTGAGGGCTCGTGGGGACAGCTGGAAATTACCGTTTCTCAATCGCATGGCACGGTTGACGGCGTGGTTCACGAGGCAAATGGGGAGAACTGCGTCGTCCAGATCGTCGAGCGGCAAGATGGAGTATTTACGCGCGTCGCTGTTTCGAGAGTTTCGGGAGAGGAACACAGGATTGAGGCGACTAACCTTGCGCCGGGCGAGTACTTTGTGTTCGCATCGAGGATTGGCGTCGAGCTTCCCTACTTGGATGCCGCATATCTTGCCAGCATCAAGGATGTGGTGCTGATCCACGTCGTCGAGGGCATTACCAGCCATTTGGAACTCAATCCGGTTTCGGCCGACTCGGGCTTCGTCCATTAGCGTGGACGCCCGACGCTCCCAAGATACGGCGTTGGAGGAGACCACGGCGCCTGCCCGGCGTTGCGGCTAGGTAGCTTCCACAGGCCAGTGGACCCACGTCGGCTGCCACCGATTCGACCCGCAATCCTGGCAAACATATTCCTGTGGTCCCAGCTGTTCGCGTTGCTGCCTCCGCATTCCGATGGCGTCTTTCACATCAAGATCACGAACGCAGCACGCGCATTTGACAGTCCTGCTTGTGGCACTCATGCCCACACCTTGCCACATAATCAAACAGTCGCAAGCACTGCCGCCGCTCGGAGCCATCTGCGATGTTACTGCCCGGTACTGTCACGGTTTCCGGCAAGCGGTCCCGAAGTGGGCTTATCGTACAGTGGCCCAAACGGCGTTCGCGTCCATCAGGACGGCACGCCGCAGTCAGGAAGGCTTGATCTCCTCGAACCGGACCTCTGTGGCAGTGAGTATTTTCAAGCTTCCCGTCAACCGACCGGGATCTT
>PLDF01000429.1 GCA_003135055.1 Bryobacterales bacterium
CCGTGCGCGTCATAAGTCCATTTGTTCGTCTGCCCCAGTGGGTCGATCTCCTGAATACGGTTGGCATGGCCGGGTCGATGGCGTAGGTAGTGACGCGGCCCCGTCGGTCCGTCATGCTGGTTGTCAGTGCCGGGATAAAAAACCCGCACTATTGCGTGATCATTCTGGCTTCGAGCGCACGGATGCGTCTCTCAAAACTCATGGTTTCTTCCTTCTGTTCTGGCTAGGCGGCCACAAACAATTTTACCCGAGGCCGTTTTGGCAGCGCTCACTGGAAAGGAATCATTGAGGCCACACATGAGCCGTTGGGCGTTGGTCCGGGCAGCGGCCGCCTAAAGCAGCGAGGGCTATGAATAGTCTCCGAGCCACTTTTGTCCGGTCGCAATGCTTGCCTTCACACGGAACGTCAACGCCCGGACGATCTTTAGCTGAAAAATGCCCTTCCCTGGCGGATACTCCTCGCCCGGCGTATGGCCCGTCGTAGGAATGAGCTTGGCCAGGCGTTCGTGGCCGCTAATGACGATCTTGGTGCCGATCATTTTCTGTTTGTAGGCCCGGATTTGGGCGTCATTCCAGCCGTGCTCGGATTTGAGCAAGGACTCCATGCGGTAAGGCTCACGATCAGCGGCATCGAGCTTGTGACCTTGCAGCGCGCCGTCGGAAAAGTAGGTGTAACCGGCAAGTTGTAAATCGTCGGGTGTAGGAAGCTTTTCGAGAAATAGAATGGTTGCTCCGCTCGCCAGTCGGCCCCTCCGATACCCAAGCAGGTCCTCCAGATCACTGAGAGACTTTCCTCTTAGAAGGAAAGCATGGGTGCAAAAGCCAGTCATCTGATGGATCGAATTGAGGCTGAGCGCTGCCGGCATATACCCCCGCGAACCCTTACAGTCTATCCGATTACGGCGGATAGCCTAACCCGTCCGAAGCCCGAAACGGAGAAAATAGGCTGCGTGGCCCCCGGCCGGGAGCCCCAAGGAACGCTGCCCGTCGCGCCACGTTCGCCCACGTTGCCCCGGCGGCGCCCACCGCGACCAATTTCGCCACCCGCTGGCGCGAGCGCGCCCAAAGCCGAAAACTGCCGGGGGCGGGCGCGGTTCGTGCAATCACTACCGATATGGCGGAATATCGCGCCAAGCCCTTCGAACGGACCTTGAACTGTCAAACCGGAAGCATTCGCAGGGACGAGCCAGACGGTGCTCATCCCCGCGGCCGCAAGGGGGCGGGAAGACCAGACGTAAGCCGTGGCGTGAGACGCAGACGTGACCCAGCTTTTGCGATCATTCAGGATGACATCGCCGTCCTGATCCGTGGCGGTATTCAGAGGCGCCCAAAAGTGGCTGCGCGATCCCGCCTCGCTGAACGCGAGGGTGCTTAAATGACTTCCCGCCGCGGCGGCCCGCCGAACGTCGCTGGGGGCATGCGCTTCGAGAACCGCGGCGCCGCAATAATGCATGCAGAGCACCATCGCGGTGGATCCGCATTCTTCTGCGACGCGCCGCACGATCATGGCTGTGCCGGGTAGCCCAAAACCAAGGCCGTCAACCTCCGGGGAGCTCATGGCGCCCAGGAAGCGCCCGGTTTTCAGGGATTCAATAGCTTGATCCGGGAAGGCGCCCTCGTGATCGACGGCGAAGGCATTCGGGGCGATGTTCTCGCGGCAGATCCGCTGGAGGGCCTCTTCATATGTCTGCGTAATTGTGCTCATTATTCCTCGCATTGCCACTAGCTCGGGCAAAGCGGGGAAGCGCCAGCCAAGACTAATGGCGGATTTTTTGCTCGACGACGTCGAACCGATACGTGATTCAAGAACGGCGCTTCACAAAATACTCCTAGGGCAGTGTATCAATGTATCACTAGCACTGGCGAAAACATGGTTCGTTCTCGAAACGACGGGACTCGCGATTGCCAAAGCTCGCCGCCATCATCCGTGCAAAGCAGTCTTTCCGAGTCTGTGGCGCCGGTCTCTGGAATCGCAACAACGTCTGTCTCTGGAGGTTCCACTGCAACATCAACTTGAGCGTCGCGCGACTAAAGGCAAAGCCAACTTGGAGTTGAAAAAGCGCACAACCGGCAACCACTTCCCGGGACCCTGTATAGTCCGATCAGGGCGCAAGCGCCAGGTCTTTCCCCCATCCGTGGTTCGGAAAAGATGCGTACCTTCGTTGTTGAAGTGCACGTGATGAACTAGCCGTCGGAATCATCCAAGAAGAACAGATCTCTGACATCCGCTACGCCTCAGGTTCGGCCTCCATCCTCGACACGCACCCCACTAATTATTTAGGGAGGTCTAACGGGATGGTCATGCTAGAACATCAACTTCACCGCCAGTTGCATCAGTCGCGGCGGGCCGGCCTGTAGAATCTGGCCGAATGCGGGAGATTCCAGGTCGTTTTCGGGCAGGCCCAAATTGGCATGGTTGAGCAAGTTGAAGCACTCCGCCCGGAATTGCACGCGCTTGGATTCGTTGATCTTGAAATACTTGAATAACGATAGATCCACGTCTTCAATGCCCGGTCCGCGTACTACATTTCGACCTTCGTTGCCGAACTGGCCGGCCTGCGCCACCGGGTTCAGTTGCAGGAAGGGCGCACGGCTCACCCATTGGTTGGCTGTGTGCAGCTGCCCCGCGTTCGGATTGGAAATCAGGTCCGGGCGACTGGAGTAGAAGCCGCTGATCTCGGGCGCGCTGCCCTGCAGCGAAACGTCGGCGCTATCGTACACCGTAAATGGCGTTCCGGTGGACAGGCTGCTGATGGCGTTGAGTTGCCAGCCGTTCAGCACGAAGGCCGCGGCTCGCGAAGCGCCTTGCCAGCGCGGTAGCGCCCAGGTTCCGCTGAAGACGAACCGCTGCATGGCATCGAACAATGACGGGCCATGCTCAGCCGCTAGGTCGAACGGGTTCTGTGCCAGATCGTTTTCGCCGGCCACCAGCGTGGGCGCCGAGCCGGCTACGTTCAACGAAGAGATATAGTCGAGACTCTTCGAAAACCAGTAAGACGCCAGGAAGCTCAAGCTGTGTGCGTACTGCCGCGAGAAGGCTACTTCCAGCGCGTGATAGGTGGAGCTGGAATCGTCGGCGATCAATCCCACCGATCCGTAATTGCAGACGCCGACCGAGTTGCACGAAGTGTACTCGCGGATTTCGTTGTTGTTATTCGCGTTGACACCCGGTCCATAGATGGAGGGGTTCGCCTCGATAAAGCGCGGCAGATGAGTCCCTTTGTTGCCGACATAGCGAACGTCGAGCAAGTAGTTCTTGGCGATCGTCCGCTCGATGGAGAAATTCCAATTCTGCGAATACGGCGGACGCATGCCGGATTGCACGGTAAGCACAGTGGCCGGCGCGACGAAATTTCCAGTGCCGAAAGGTGAAGGGGCGCCGCCATAAGGATTGGCCAGGGCGAACCCGGGACCGGGCAACTGATACGCCTGGGTCCATGGCAGCGCGCTGATGGAAGCCTGGAGGGGGCCTCCGGTTCCGTTGGTAAAACCATCGTAGAAAATGCCGTACCCCGCCCGTATTATGGTCTTGTTGTCGCCGATGGGATCCCAGGCAAGCCCCACGCGCGGCATGAACTCCTTATAGTCGACGTTAGCGATTCCCGCCGGTACGCCCGGATCGCCGGGGAACAGGAGCCCTTCCGGCGCGTTTGGATAGATCTTCGATTGCTCCCCCGGGGCCCACGCGTTCATACGGTTCCGGATGTCGACGTAGGGCGTGTTGATCTCATATCGCAGACCGTAGTTGAGAGTCAGACGTGAATTGATGCGGAGCTCATCCTGTGCGTATCCGGCGCCGACCCACTTACGAAGTCCACGATTGAAGTCGCCGCCGCCCTGGAAGAACTGCACCGATTGCCCCAGCAGGAAGCTGGCGAAAGAATCGCTGGCCGGGAAGGGAGCGAATACGAAGAAGCCATTGGTGGCAATTCCGAGTAGGGCGTTGATCTGCTCGCGAGTGAGCTCGGCGCCGAACTTGAGATTGTGCCGACCGCGGGTCAGGGCCAGGGAGTAAGATCCCTGATAGTCGTTCTGATACGTGTTCTGAGGTCCGGTAATCGGATTGCCGAGCGACGCGTAGCCGCTCACGATGAGATAGGGAACGCCGTCGTTCAACCCCAAGGTCGGCTGGTATTGAAACCCCAGGCTGCTGCCCGGCGTGTGGTTCACCGCCTGTCCCATGTCGAACACGTTGCGGAGGAAAGACACGCGAACTGTCTGCACCGTTTTGGGGGAAATCAGGTGAACCCAGGAACTGGTGGCGGAATTGGTTACTATCGCGTCCTTGACTGGAAAACCGGGCACCCCGGCTCCGGCGATGGGCAGCGGGTCGAATTCGTTCAGGGACGACGTGGAAAATCGCGCGAAGAGTTGGTCGCCGGCGCCGAAATAGTGGTCCAGGCGGAAGCCGCCCTGGTCGTAGTTGGTCGATCCGAGCTGAGTGGATTCAAATACGTTGGCGCCGATATTGGGCAGCGGATAGAGCTTAGTCGCCAGTTGCGCGATGGGGCTCTGAATGGCAGCTGGGATCTGGTTGCCGGGGAACGGCTGGCCGGTGAACTCGTTAATGAGAGGCGTGGGCTGTCCCGTGGAGGGATCGGTGAGTCCAGAGAAATCGCCTGTTCGCTCCCCAGCGGTGGGCACGATAGCGGCCTGCGTGGTGCCTTCGGAATCGCGCTGCCCTTCATAGTAAACGAAGACGAAGTCCTTGTCCCTGCGGACGGGTCCGCCCAGAGTGGCGCCGTATTGATTGCGGTGCAGCGGTTCGGTCTGGGAGGCGAAGAAATTGCGCGAGTCCATGGCGTTGTTGCGGAGGAACTCGTAAACGTCGCCGTGAACCGTGTTGCTCCCCGATTTGGTGACCACCGAAGTGGTCGCGCCGCTGGTATTGCCATACTCGGCAGGTGCGTTCAGGCTGAGAATGCGGAACTCACTGACGGCGTCGACGGGTGTGCGCAGAGCGTACCCGCCATTTACGCTATCCACGTTGCTGGCGCCATCGAGCAGGTAGTCGTTTGACTCCGGGCGCTGCCCGTTGACCGCGTAGGCCTGGCCGCTGCGCGCGATGCCGCCCGCCTCTGCAAGCCCGGCCGTCATGGGCGCAACCCCCGGCTGCAGGAGGCCGAGTTGGGTGAGGTTGCGTCCGTTGAGGGGAAGATCGGTTGCTTCCCTTTCCGAAACGACATTACCGAGAGTCTGGCTGGTGTCCACAGTCACGACTTGCCCGCTGACATTCACTTCGGTGTGCCCCGTTTCCACTTCGAGCTTGATGGGGACTTGGACAGTGCGGCCGATATCGACGCGGATGGCCGATTCCAAGAAGGCGGCAAAGCCAACCGCGTTGGCCCGCAGGTCGTATTCGCCGGCCGGCAGAGAAAAATGGAAGGATCCTTCGCGCGACGAAAGTTGCTTGATGCCGAGTCCGGTCTCGTGATTGGTTACCGTTAGCGCCGCGGCGGAAACAGCTCCGCCCGACGTATCCCTAATTTCGCCTTCGAGTACGCCAACCGGGTCCTGCGCGCAAGCACACCGAAGTGAGAGGACTAATAACAAAACAAATTTCCCTGAAGGCATAAGTGTGCACTGATTCTACTGGAGGCGCCGCAGACCAACAATAATTAAAACCTATTAGCCGCAGACTGGCCGTCGACTAGTAGATTTCGATTACTGCCAGCTGCCGCACGCTTCGTGTATTCTCGGTTAGAACATTTGGAGGGGTCTATGGCTCACATTCGCCTGCCTGAAGGATTGCCGGGCATCCTCGGCCCTATGGCAATCAGCCCGGACAGCACCAAAGCGCTTCGCGAACTGGTTGAAGTCCTGTTACGCGGGCCCAATACTCTAACCTCGGCGGAACGTGAGATGATCGCGACGTACGTCTCTGCCCAAAACGATTGCTGCTTCTGCCAACTGTCTCACGGCGCAGCTGCCGCGGAACATCTAGGCGGCAACTATAAACTAATCGATGAGGTCAAGAGTAACTACGGTGCGGCAGATATCCCGGAAAAGTTGAAGGCGCTGCTGGCCGTGGCCGGCAAGGTTCAAAAGGGCGGCAAGCAAGTCACCGCGGACGATGTTGCACGCGCGCGCAACGCCGGCGCCACTGACAGGGAAATCCATGACACCGTGCTGATCGCGGCCGCATTCTGCATGTTCAATCGCTACGTGGACGGCTTGGACACATGGCAACCGGCCGATCCACAAGCCTACCGCGAAATGGGACAGCGAATGGCCCACGAAGGCTACATCCGGACAAATTGAGGGTGAATTGAGGACGACCGATGGCACACATCCAACTCCACGAAGGACTGCCGGGTATTCGCGGTCTGCTGGTCTTCAGTCCGGCAACGGCTCAACCTCTATGTGACCTGGTGGAGACTTTGCTCCGCGGGCCGAACACGCTTACTTTAGCGGAACGCGAAATGATCGCGACTTATGTTTCCGCGCAGAACGATTGTTACTACTGTCAGACGAGCCATGGTTCTACGGCGGCGCAACATCTGGGCGGCGGCTCCGCGGACTATGAACTGATCGGCCAGATGAAGCACGATTGCGAGACAGCTCCACTCACGGACAAGATGAAGGCTCTGCTGGCGATTGCCGGCAAAGTTCAGAAGGGAGGCAAGTACGTCATCACCGAAGATGTCGAGAGAGCTCGCAGCCATGGCGCTGCAGACAAGGAAATCCATGACACGGTGCTCATTGCGGCCGTCTTCTGCATGGCCAATCGTTACGTCGACGGGCTAGACACCTGGCAGCCGCGCGACCCTGAACTCTACGTTGAGATTGGAAGGCAGACCGCGGCGCTCGGGTATGTGGCCCGCGACTGGAAGCGGCCACTGCCAATGGCGGCAAGCAAATGACAGACAGCGGCATGTCGAGCCTCTACCTTCCTGGCGTCGAGAGTAACCTGAAGTTAGGCCTCTACAAGGATCTGATCGACTCCGCCCGCGGCAGTCAGGCTGAGTACTCGAAAATCTGGGACCTGTTCGCGTTCCAGCCGTCGTTTACCGATGGCCTTTCCACCTTCACCCAGGGAGTTTTGCGGGCGCCGGCCACTATCAGTGCGGCGATGCGCGAACTGATTGCCGCGTGGACCTCCAGCCTCAACGAATGCCGCTTCTGCACTCGCGCCCACGCTGCTGCCGCCGCCGAACTGCTGGACAGCGAAGAGTTGGTCCGCAGCGTGCTCGGCGATCTTGAGTCCTCGGCTCTGTCGGAGAGAGACAAGGCGATGCTTCGCTTCGTGGCAAAGATTACCAGCGATCTGCCCGGATTCACTGCCGCCGATGTGCAGTGCGTGCGCGCCGCCGGCTGGGACGACGAAGCTATTTATTTCGCCATCACCACCTGCGCGCTCTTCAACTTCTACAATCGCTGGATCACCGCCAGCGGAGTCGCCGAAATGTCCGACGAAGCTCACCGCCAACAGGGGCGGCATCTGGCCCGCCATGGGTACGTTCGCGACGGGAATGGGTGACATGGGGCCCGCCCTTCAGCCCGCCGAGGCCTCCGCACCGAATGAGCACAGCATTCGTTACCCGGGATGGCGCATAGCCCTCGCGTCCTCGGCTTGCGTACTGGTTAGCTTCGCGTCGTTGCTTGTCTATACCTTCGCGATTTTCCTCAAACCGCTGAGTGCTGAATTCGGTTGGTCGCGCGAAGCGGTCTCTGCGGCCTTTGGCATCGCGGCACTGGCCGTGGCGGCATGCTCGCCGCCGCTTGGCTGGCTGCTTGATCGCTATCCGGCCCGGCGCATCATCCTGCCCTGTCTGACCATCTTCGGGTGCGCGTTCGCGTCGCTCTCTCTGCTCACTCCCCACCTGTGGCAGTTCTACGCGACCTTTCTGATTCTGGGAATCGTAGGGAACGGAACCGCGCACCTGGCGTACTCGAGGGTGCTCACTACGTGGTTTCGGGAGCGCCGAGGCGTGGCGTTCTCTATATTGCTGGGCGGCGGCGCGGTGGGCGCTATCGTCCTTCCTCCCGTCACCGAGGCTCTGATTCACGCCGTAGGCTGGCGCGCTTCCTTCGCGATACTGGGCGCCGCCGTTCTGGTCATCGGGCTACCCTGTGGATCGCGCGTCCGCGCCCGTTCCCACGCGACGCATTTCGCGGCGAAGCCGGCCTCAGGCGCGACGGTCGGCGAGGGATTGGGCTCGCGAATCTTCTGGATTATTGTCGCCGAGCTTTTCTTGATCTCCATCAGCCAGAATGGCGCTATCACACATCTTTCGGCGCTGCTGACCGATCGCGGCATTTCGGCCGGAAAGGCCGCTTTGGCAGTTTCGGCGATGGGTGCAGCGATTCTGGCCGGAAGGCTTTCGACGGGCTGGCTGCTCGACCGCTTCTTCGCGCCGCGGGTGGGCGCCTGTCTCTTCGCGCTCTCCGCGCTGGGCACGTTCCTGCTGGCCAGTGCGCACACTCTCCCGGCGGGCATCGAGGCCGC
The DNA here is from genome assembly GCA_003135055.1 of Bryobacterales bacterium. Taxonomy (GTDB): domain Bacteria; phylum Acidobacteriota; class Terriglobia; order Bryobacterales; family Bryobacteraceae; genus PALSA-243. The sequence goes on from PLDF01000429.1 coordinate 8,450, forward strand.
GGCGTTGATCGGCTTCGGGATGGGCGGAGAAGGCGATGTCACTCCCTATCTGCTCTCCCGATACTTCGGACTGAAATCGTTCTCGACTTTATACGGCTTCACGTGGACCGCGTATGCCATTGCAGGTGCAGTCGGCCCCGTCATAATGGGCCGCGCCTTTGACGCCACAGGATCTTACCGCGCGTTGCTGGTGCAACTGGCGGCCGTGACGCTGGTTGCCGCGGCGCTGCTGCTACTGCTGCCGCGCTACAAAACAACTTTCGCCATCGGCGAAGAATAGGTGACAAGCGAAGGAGAACTCAGACAATGGCGCACATACAGTTGCCAGAGGATCTGCCCGGCATTCGCGGGTTGATGGTGTTCCGGCCAGAGACCGCCGAACCCCTCAACCAGCTTGCCGACCTGCTTCTCCGCGGACCGAATACTCTCTCGCCCGGCGACCGCGAGCTGATCGCAACTTTCGTCTCTTCGCGCAACGACTGCTTCTTTTGCCGAGCGTTCACGGAGCCGTGGCCGCACACCATCTGGGCAATAACGAACAGTTGGTGCTCGACGTCAAGCGCGACCCGGAACACGCTGCCGTATCGGACAAGATGAAGGCCCTGCTAGCCATTGCCGGCAAAGTGCAGCGCGGCGGGAAGGAGGTAACGGGCGAAGACATCGCCCGTGCCCGTGAGTGTGTCGCCGGAGACATGGAAATCCATGACACCGTGCTCATCGCCGCAGCTTTTTGTATGTTCAATCGGTATGTCGACGGACTGGGAACGTGGGCTCCGACAGACCCGGATACGTATCGGCAACGTGCTCCCATTACGGCCCGCGACGGATATGCGAATTCGATTCACCGGATTTTAGCTGAACGAGAATAAGGGTCTCCACCATCCTGGCGTGCTCAGGCGTGCTCAGGCAGAATTCAAGGCGCCGGCCAGGTACGAAGTTCCGCCAATGGAATCCGCGCCCCGATCTTCATGGAGATCGCACAACTCGCCAGTCATGATCGGCCCGACTACGAGCGCCACTCAGCCATCCGATCCAGCAGAGCCAGAACTTTTTTCAAGGTGTGCCTGCGATCTGACGCCCAACTCGGAACTGATCCTTTTAGATTCCGGCCATTTCCTCCCAATCAGCGAGCCGGTGGCAGTAGCGGAAGCACTCGTACTCTTTGGCACCGGCGAACGTGCGTGGCTTCCTCCGGTGGTTGCCGCGGCCGGTCACGGGATCGCCTTGCCGCGACGTCCGAAGGGATAGCGAGATAAGCGAAGCCCACAGGGCAGCAAGCCAGGCGCCTCACTTGTAACATCCGCCAGAACATTCAGCGCAGGAGCCGCAACAAAGCGGCTTCCAATTGAGACGGTTCGAAACCAAATGGACCGGGCTCAGTCTTGAACGCAAGCCGGCCGTCGATGTCGATCAACATCAGACGATCGGGCCAGCCGGTATAGCGACGCTCAACCGAGTTGTCCATGCCGTCAATCAGCGCGGGGAATCGGATTCCCAAGCGGCGCACGCAGCTTTCCGCAATCTCCAACCGTTCCCCCTCGGTGCGAGGGGTAGTAAATATGACGCCGTCACGGACGTTGCTGCTCATCTGCCATATGTCGCTGGGATGCGCCTCCTGAATATACACCGCGTAGAACGCTACCCGGTCACGATAGGAATCATAAAGTTTGTTGAGCGCGGGAACCTCCCGGCGAAATGGCGGTCAAGTATAGCTGCCGAACACGAGGACCACGGGCCGCGCGCCACGATAGGACGAGAGCCGGACCATGTCCTTGTGGTCGAGTGTCGGCAGATTGAAGTCGGGCGCCAGGTCGCCTGGCTGCAACCTGCCGGCGCGAGCCCGCATCCAGAGTGTCTCGAACGGCAACACCGCCATGATCGGTTCGGGGATTCGCATCATGACGCGTCCGAAGAAATCGGGCGTCTGCCGCATGACCCAGTAAAGTCCCGCGCACAGCGAAAGATAAACAAGCAGCAGCAATGCTACGGAGAGAAGAAGCCAGCGCGCGATCCTTCGGGACCAAGGGCTCCGCAGCGGAGAGACGATCGCTCCGGTCACAGGCCTAGCTCCCGTTCAGCCAGGCGAGTGCCTTCTACACGCGCCCGGATCTTCTCGAAAGCCGTCTCGCGGGCGGTGGAGATGTCATCGGCGAAGGGCGCGAAGCCACAGTCGTCCGTGGTGCCCAGCCGTTCCGGAGGAATAAAGGAGACTGCCTCGATCACGGCGGCACAAACCTCACGGGGCGACTCGATTCGCGCAGCGATGGGATCCACCACCCCGATGAAGACTACCTGATTGGGCTGAAGATGCTCTCTAATCAGCCCCAGCACATATTTCCGGTCGGGCTCACTGGCCAACTGGAGGTAGAAACGCCCCGCCGCGAGCGAGAATAGCGCAGGCAACAATTCCGCATAGTCCACTGTAGCGCTGTGTGTGGAATCTCTGTCGCCGCCCGGACAACTGTGGACCCCAATGCGCGATCGCTCCTCCGGAGTGAAGCCGTGCAGAACCTGATTGTTCAACGCGATGAATCTCCGCAAGAGTCCCCCGCCCGGATCCAGCTTAAGCGACAATCGTCCCTCCGTGAAGTCGATTTGAACGCAATGCGCTCCAGCCATGAGGCAGCGGCGGATGTCTGACTCGGTTTCGGCGAGCAGATCCATCTCGAATTGCTCATTCGAGTAGCCCGGGATGGACGCGCCCGGATACAGTAGGCTCAAAGCCGAAACGGAAATGACAGCCTGCTTCACCGGAACGCGCGTCAGCCGCATCGCATTCTTGAGGTAGGTTTCGGCGTAGATCCCGTACCGGAAAGGTCCGCCGGTAAGTCTCGGGAGCTGACGGGTGTGACCGTCGGCGAAAGTAATTGTAACGCCATCGGCGGCGAGGTTATTGACGCCCGTTAAGGGGTACGTCGCAAAGCTGGGTTTGGCCTGTTCCCCATCCGTGATCACTGGGGATTCTGTTTGCTCGAATCGACGGATGGTATCAAGCAAAGCGGCGTCCAGGATTTGCTCATAATCGGACTGCTGAATCTTGCCGGTGTTCAAACTCCCAAGAGCTTCGATGAGTTCATCTGGACGGGGAATACTGCCGATCGGCTCAGTCGGTATGGGCATGGTAAAGCCTATATCGGATCAATATAGGAGCATACCGTTTCGAAGTCCATAGTACAGAAGCACTAGCTGCGTGCGCGCATTGGCGGTCTTGCCGGAAACATCAGCACACTGTTGCGCTGCGGCGCTGCTCCTTTTCCGGGCATCTCAGGCCGTCCCGGCTCGAAAACCGCAGCGGTCGAGAAGGCGAGTTATTTCCTCGCGATCCGCCTCGACCTTTGACGCCCCGCATAGCAAGTCTTCTGCATCGACCGGATACCAGTTTCGGCGGGTTTCCTCGACCAAATCCCGCGACGTTAAATAGCTCGATGGCGTCGCCGAAGGTCTTCGTTGAAGCTGTCCGTTTCGTCTCTTCCGCGCACCAACCGGGCGCGCTTCAATAAGTCTGTCGATTGTGCTGCGAAGGACGGATGCTCATGCAGAAGGAAAGAGCTGGCGAGATGAGGCCGGTCGAGGCGGCGCGCGTTTCGGTGAAACTTGCTGCGGCGAAATAGAGCAGCGACAAGGAAACGAAGAGCGGAAAATTATCCATGCTCGCGTACAGGCCCGCAATCAGACGCGCCGTCGCGAGCAGTTCGTCTTCGGTTCTTTTCGCATAACCGGTGAGCTCCCTATCGAATCGATTTGAGCCCCAGTGCTCTTCCATAATTCGGGCCAGACGTGTCACGCCCAACAGTACAAGAGGAAAGCCCGTGGAAAGCAGAGGGTCCACGAAGCCCGCCGCGGATGGCAGCAACACCCATCGCTTCCCTGCTACGACGCCACTTCGGAAAGCGAGTCGAGGTGCGTAAGTGAACGGGCGGTCCTCGGTGGCGATCACGAATTGATCGCGGACGGTTGGCGGGCATTGGAGATGCCTGGCCCATGCCGGAGCGCCTTCGCTAAGCTGCAAGCGAGTTGCAAGGGAATCCACCATCGCGACTCCAGCGCTTGTGATTCCACTGCCGAAGCGCAGAACCCAGGTCCATCCTCAGTCGAAAACGTGGTGAACCGCCGTATCGTCGATCGGATACGGCGGGTCGGAGCAGTTATCTTCGAGAATATCCTCCAGGCGGCGCACGCCCCGGAAATGCGTGTAGATGCCCTGGGTTTGAGGAAAATCGGGAAGCGCCAGCTCGGGCAACGCGAAGGCCCGGTGCAGGAATCCGCGGGGGCCGGTCGCATCCACCAAGAAACGCGCGGAGATATCGATATCGCTTCCGTGGCGCTTACCGTGCAATCGCACTTCATCGCCGGCTTCGACGGAGCTCTGCAGATCGACCTCGTCGAGATACTCGGCGCCGGCGATTTGTGCCTTGCGGACGAAGTGCTCGTCAACAGGCGCCCGATTCCAGCGCGTATCGGCAATGGCGTCGTGAGGGCTCGCCGCCACCAGCAACTGATCTTCACGGTCGCTACTGGCGGCGGCGCGCCGGTCGAACTGGTGGTGATAGAAAGTGAAGCCGTGCTTGAGTCCGCAGTCCACATTCGGATAGGAGTGCTGCCATGTGTCCCATTTTGCGAGCGGCGAAATGCCGGGAAGATTGTAGCGAAGCGCGAGGCCTTCGAGCAGCAGGTTGGATAACGGAGTGGAAGACTCGCCGATCGCAAAACGGGGGTGCTTGCCTTTTTCCAGCAGAATGACTGAGCGTCCCTGGCGGCGCAAAATCATCGCCAGAAGAGATCCCGCAAATCCGGAGCCGGCCACGGCCACATCGTAAACGGAGCTCAAGCCCGCACTCCACAGACAGCGCAATCCACGGAGCTGGCAATGGTCTGGCGAAGATTCATGTCTCGCAGACGGTCGTGACGCGCGGTTTAGCAGTTCGCGCAGACCGCAAATTTTTCGAGGTCCCACAGGTCCGCGAAGACGCGGCCACCCAGCAGTCTGAGCCCGTATTCCTGCGAGGCCTCCAGCGTCTCGATTCGAGGCGGCGCGAAGCCTCGGGTTGGAATGGAATAAGAGCCGCCGCGGCCGCGCCGCAAGAGAAAGCGAAATCGAGCGAGCGGTCAGCCCAATAGAGAGCTTCCTGTTCGCTGAGGAACGGCGGCTTCACCAGAATGAAGGCCGCGCCGGTCGATAAGGAGGGCAAGGTGCGCATCGAAAAGATCCTTCCGAACGTGACTCCCACGGTTAAGTTGGAGGTTTAGCGAGCTTGGCGCTACGCATGCGCTGGAGACACACCCTAGCTTCCAGTGCATGGATTCACCCATCGCTTATACGCCGAACACGCGGCTGGCGCCAAGCAACAGAGGCAGCGTGATGCCGGCGATGGCAAACTCTCCCACCGCGCCCACCAGTAACGGGCGGAGTCCTGCCTGCGTAGCTCGCCGAAGTTGGTTTGCAGCCCGACTCCGGCGAAGGTCGGAAGAAACGCCCATCGCGAAAGATTCGCCAGATCCGCCAACTGCGGCTTAGAAAAGTCGCCGAGGGTCGAGAGAATCGAAATCGCCAGGAAGCCCAGGACAAATATGGGGAATTTCTGCAACAGGAAAGCTCCCTTGATTCGCGATGTCCGGGCGCTTGGACTTCCGCGCCCAATAGATGGCGTATCCGAACACGACGAAAACGATCATGGCGTTGCGCGTGGTCTTGGCGAGGACGGCGAATTTCGCGGCGGCATCCGAATACAACGCTCCCGCCGCGGTGGCCCCAATCCCGCCGCCATATATAGCGAATTCCGGGCCTTGATCCTCGGTCTGGACACCAACGCTGGCGGAGCCGGAGTGATCCGGCTTTCCGACGTGCGACCTCGATGCCACTGCGTGAAAGACATCCACGTCTCGGAGCGATTCGCCGCCACCATCATCATCCAGGCGAATAATGTGCTGAACCACTTCCAGCCTCGAACCCGAGCATGAACATCGATAGTCCGCAGACTTGGGGCGTGGTTAACAGACAGGCCAATGCCTACAGTACACGCGATTGACCGTGAGGCGGCGCGCAACGACAATCGCTTCTCATCCTTCATTTTGGGCATCGTCAACAGCACGCAGTTTCAGATGAGGAGGGCGCAGGCCGCGGCTGCTCAGGCCACGGAGACCCGGGAACATTTACTGTTGTTCTCCTGGTTCTGCCCGGGCCACGCATTCCGCTCCCATCCGGTGATTTGAGTTGGCCCTGTGACGTGGCGAGCCGCTTTCGTTCGCCGCCAAAGAGCCTGCAGCCCGTCAATCGCCGGCAGGGTCCAATCTTTGTATTCGCCAAGGGTGCGTGGCGATGACCTTCGTCACCTGGGGTAGCCCTAGACATGATGCGCCCTTGGATCTGACAATTGGAACTCCGGGCGGCCTCAAATGAAGCAACCAATCGTATCGCCGAATCCTTGCTCGACACGGCCGTCGGGCCAAACCACAATGGGCACTAAACTGCCATAGCCGCGTGCCTCGTCTAACGTCTTCTGATCGAGTTCGACGCGGCGTTCTTCGTAGGCGGCGCCTTCTTCATCCCATTTCTTCAGAAGCTTGACGCAGGCGCTGCATCCTCGGATCGTATATACCACCGGATGTCCTGGCTGCATTTTAGAAGCCGCCCGCCAACTTCAGTGCGGTCGACAGGAGCTCCCGGATTTCTTTGACGGCGTCTTTGCGCCAATCATCGCTCTGAGGTTCAATCGCCGAAATCACTTCCTTCAGAAACAACTGGCGTTCCGGATCGGGTAGATTTCCGAAAGTAGCCGACGGCGGCAGATGGAGCTTGACCTTTGCTTCGCCCATCGCGATCGTCAGTCCCCGGTGCGCACTTTCGGAGCGTTCCGTGAAATGCGTGATGTACTTCGTCTCGACGGTATAGAAGACAAACACGGGAATGGCCCGTGATTTCCCGTTGTTGCTCACGAACTCATCCATGATGTCGGGGTTCTGGTCGCGCGGAAAAACTCGCAACTCCATTCCTCCCGCCTCCGCTATGCGCACCGCTGTCGGCAGTTCTCGATACACATCGCCACACCAGTCTTCGGCAATCGCCAGCAGCTTTCGCGGGCCGTTTGGAAGCGAGCCGATCCGCCGAAAGAACGATAGATCCTCCTCGGTAAGAATCGGATGATTGTAATTGTGTTCGAATTTGTCGCGATTGACTTTGGCGCCGGCAAGGAATTCGGCGTAGGTCAGGCCTTGGTCAAACCGAACTGGTGTGACTACCGTAGGTGTTGTAAGTATTGTTGGCATCGTGGTGGTTTCTCCATGCAGATTTTGATCAACTGAACTTCCCTCGGCTTCCTGCCACCGAAGATTCGTAAGCGCGGACCGGATAGCGGCCAAAGTCCTCTCTCCGAGGCTCAAGACTCTCGATGAATTCTCGCCACCGAGCCGCGCCAGACTCGCCGCACACATCGAACAACCAGAAACACTCGTGAGTCCTGCGGCCGAACTCCATTTGAAACGCTCCTTGTGACTTGTGTTCGGCGATGACCCAGTTCGAAACGATGCTGTAGTCGAGGGCGCGGTGACAGTTCATTGGTGTTTTTCGGTCGAAAACCCAAATCGGCTCTGGCGCCGCGGTGCGCGTCAATGGATAACTGTCCAACCCGAAAAAAGCCTCCGGCCCCACCTCCTCGGCGCCTAGAGTGCGGACGCCCAATGCTGCGGGCCGATTCTCGGCATCCAGGTCTGCAATTACCTCAAGCGTCAACTGGGCGACCGTCTTGTGATGTCCGTGCGTGTTGATGGTGGGTAGAAGCAGAATGACTAAGTCATACTCTTCGCGCTGTAAAAGCCAAAACAGGTTCTGCCGGATCCAGTTGGTGTCCCAAGCGCGGAATCCGTCGCCTGGTTCCAACGTAAGACCGGTGTCCGGTTGCCCCAGGAAATAGTGATGCCGTATTCCGAGAATACGGCCGGCTTCGATAAGCTCGCGGCGGCGAATGCGAACAAGCTGCCTCCGCCAGCCGTCCACGTCGGTTGACGACCGATAGTAGGATTGCGCCGGAGCGGAGTATTGATTGCCGCCCTCGCCATTTGTGACGACGACCTGATCGACGATTCCGCCCAGTTCGTGCGTGACGCGGTACACGAGCGCAGCACACTCTGATTCATCGTCCGGGTGCGCGACCATCAATAGAACCTTGACTCGCGAATTGTCCTCATCAATTGAGGTGAATCCGGCTCCTTCGGGCAAAAGCGAGACGCCGGCGCTGAGGGACAGCAGAAAGTTTCTGTGAAAGCACTCACACGACAGGCGCCGCTTGCAGTTCGCGATGCTCTTTCTTAGCCTGTCGATCATACCGGCGCCATGCTATATTCAGGCCGCTGCCTTCTCCGCCGCGCCACGTTCGACCGGCGCCCCAACCAAATTCCCCACTCGGTCCAGGAGCCGTCATGATTGACGACGTCTTTGTAGCCGAGCAGATACTGCAGCACGAACCAGGTGTGGCTGGAACGCTCCCCGATCCGGCAATTGTTGTTGTCACCGTAGATCACGATCGTCGTGGCGGGGCCGATTCCGGGTCTCGTGAGGAGTGCTTTCAATCGCGGCCAAGGGGTGATCTCCCGTTGAATCCGGCGACCTGACAGCTCAGTCTTCCATGACCAGGCGACAACGCCGGGAATATACCCCTGGCCGTACGCCGCCGTATCAACGTCGACTTCCACGATTCGGATCTGGCGCTGGTTCAAATTCTGGGCCAGCCGATCGGTGCTGACCAGGACGCCGGGGTGTGAGCAGCTGCCCATACTTTAATCATACCATTGTCAATCGACATTATGGTATTGTCGAGAGGGCAAATCGAATCTCTCTTTGGCGGCGCCGATCCGGCCGTCTATCCCTCTCCGAGACCGGCCGTGCAGCCTCCGCCGTAAAGCTTGGCTATGCCGCGATGTTGAATCCGCCGGCGAACGCCAAATCCGGGCGCCATTGATCTCGATCCGGAGTCCTGGAGCTAAGCCGCATCGCAGGCCAACTCGACATGCCGGACGCCGGACATCATGCCGCGCCTGGCCTCCCGCATTGACCCGGAAAATGCAAAAAAGTCAGGGAATTTCGTCGAAGCTCCGAATGGCGGAGTGGGTTGCGAGAACTTCCGGGGCGATCTCGCGGTTGCCAGGCCGGAAGGTGACTACCGTCTGCATCTCGGCCCGCGCTGCGGCGTCGAGCTCCTCGATCACGTCGGAGAAGAACTGAATTTCACCCAGCGACGTTTCGAGTCGAGCCGCAATCGCGCGATAGCTTGCCGGATCGCGCTTCGGGCCTGTCGAAGTATCGAAGTATGCGTCGATGAAACGCGTGAGGTCGCCAAAGCGCGTATGGCGAAACACGAGCCGCTGAGCAAGAATGCTTCCCGAAGAAAAGATAGCGACGCGCTGCCCTGCTGAAGTCCATCTTCGGAGAGCATTCGGAACGTCGGGAAATAATTCGCTCACCAGGTTGCCGGATTCGTAACCCTGCTGCCAGATTCGGCCCTGAACAATCTTCACCGGACCCGATTTGCGGTCGCGGTCCATGAGCCAGAGAAGATAGCCGGCATTGTCTGCGGGAACGCCATTGGTATCCACCTCGCGTTGGCGCTCCACAGAAAGAGACTCCATCGCATCGCGCAGTTCGAGATCCAAGGGCTGAGCGAGAAATGTAGGGATGCGTTGCCGGGCATAGGGAAACAATGTCTGGTACACAAAATCGATTGGCGCGACTGTGCCTTCGATATCGAGGAGCCGGACCAGAGGAGTCACGACAGGGGCCACCACCTGAGTCACGATGCCCGAAGATACGCCGGACCGAGGCACAGCGGTTGATAGGGCTGGTCTGTGCCCGACTCCGTATAATGCGGCGTCCATCCGGAACTATCCTGAAACAACCGGATGGCGCGAATTCTACGCTCCGCGCAGAGATCGAACCAATGATGCGTTCCGCGCGGCACACGAAGCAGGTCGCCCGGTCCGACTTCGACCGCAACGACCGATGCGCCCTGGGGATGAATGTGAAATACGCCCCGCCCGGCGAGAATAAACCGGACTTCATCTTCATCGTGCCAATGCTCGCGATTGAAACGGGCGAGCATTTCGTCGAGCCCGGCGGTCTGAGGATGGACATCGATCACGTCGGTCGTGCGGTAGCCTCCATGCCGCTTCAGGCGTTCGATCTCGTCGGCATACGCGGAAAGCACCTCGTCCGGCGGCGAATCGTCCCGCAGCGCGTGCGCAGGCTGCCAGGTTTCGTAGCCGATACCGATTGCCGCGAGACGCTCTTTGACGCGAACTTCCTCGGTCAAGACCAGGTTATCGTCCGGAATTCGCAGAATAGCCATAATCGTTTCCCAGCTTAGCCAAGCGACGCCGAGTGGCCCAGCGCCTCGAACAGAAACTCGAAAATCTCGACATGCCTTCGCGCTTCGGCGACGTCAACACCCCAAGTATAGAGCCCGTGCCGCCGCAGGAGAAACCCGTGCGCTTCCGGATATTCCGCCAGAGCGGAGCGTAGGGCCCGGCTCAAAGCCGTATAGTCTTGCGAATTGGGAAGGACGGGAACCTGTTCGGCGTGCGTATGGGTCGAAACGCCCTGCAGCCCCTTCAGCATTTCATAGCCCTGGATGATAAGTCGTCCTTCCTCACCGTGACGCTCCGAGAGGAGTGTCGCCCAGACGGAATGGGTGTGAAGCACCGCGCCCGCTCCAAGCTTGGCGGCATAGATCGTCAAATGAAGTGCGGTTTCGGCGGAGGGACGTCCTTTGCCTGCTTCGGCGCGCGCCGCCTCATCGACGATCAGGAAGTCTTCCGCGCGCAGAGCGCCTTTCGAAACTGCGCTCGGAGTGATCGCAATTCGCAGAGGCTCGCGCGATTTGATCGCACTGAAGTTCCCGCTGGTACCGAGCACCCACCCGCGGCGATAGAAGTCGCGCCCGGCCAAAGCTAACTCCAAAGCAACATTCATATCACCGAAGAGCGTTCCAGGTTCCTTCCGACCAAGCCTGGCGGAACCTTCGAATTGTTGGAGGCGCAGACAGGAGTCGAACCTGTGCATAGCGGTTTTGCAGACCGCCGCGTTTCCTCTTCGCCATTGCGCCTGAACCATTCCTCCGATTTTCTCGTTCTAAAGATGCTTCCATTGGCAGAGAACATCGATCAACCGCTTCATTACTCGTCTGGCGACTATATCCTAAACTCTATCGACATAGTATAGTATATCAATGAGCCAGCATTTGCGCAGCCTCACCCAGACTGCTCTGCCGTGGACTGGCCCGGTCGGCATGCTACTCCTTTGGCAGGCAGCCTCGCATTATCAATTGGTGTCCTCGCACATCGTCCCGACGCCTGTCGACGTTTTCAGGGCTGGCGTAAGGACTGCGGCCAGCGGGGAACTTCTTCGTCATATTGGCGTCAGCACGGCGCGGGCGGCGGCTGGATTTGTGCTAGGCGCCTCCATCGGTTTTGTCTTTGGCCTGCTTAATGGCGTCTCCGATACGGCGGCGCGGTTGCTTGACAGCACATTTCAGATGGTCCGTAACGTGCCCCATCTTGCTTTGATCCCCCTCTTCATCCTCTGGTTTGGCATCGACGAAAGAGTCAAAGTATATCTGGTCGCGCTTGGGGTTTTCTTTCCCATCTATCTGAACACCTATCACGGCGCGCGCACAGTGGATGCCGGACTAATCGAGATGGGGCGTGTCTACGGACTGAGCCGCGCGGAGCTTTTCCGCCACGTGACCTTTCCCGGCGCTCTGCCCTCCATCCTGGTTGGAGTCCGCTTCGCGCTCGGCATCACTTGGCTCACTTTGGTGGTGGCCGAGACCATCGCAGCTTCGTCCGGCATCGGCTACATGACTATGAATGCCCGGGAGTTTCTGCAAACCGACGTGGTTGTCTTCGGCATCCTCATTTATGCTTTTCTCGGGAAGGTTGCCGACTCGGCGACGCGATGGCTTGAGAAGCGCTGCCTTGCCTGGCATCCGGCATTCGTGGTTCCCGGGGCGGAAACTTCATGACGGGATCCGCCGAAAAACAGCAGGCTTCGTCAAATCGTCTTTCGCAAGCAGGCGTCGAAGTGCGGATTTCCCATCTCGGCAAGTGCTTCGGCAGCCGCTCGGTTCTAGCCGATGTTAACCTCGGCATCCTCCCTGGCGAATTCGTCGCGATTGTGGGTCATAGCGGTTGCGGGAAGAGCACGCTACTGCGCCTGATTTCCGGTCTCGATATCCCAAGCCACGGCCATATCGAGATGGAAGGCCGGTTGGTGACGGGCCAAGTTGCGGAAGCACGCATGATGTTTCAGGACACTCGCCTTCTACCGTGGCGCCGCGTGCTCGACAATGTGGGCATCGGCCGGCATGGCGATTGGAAGCCGGCCGCGATGGAAGCGCTTGAGCAGGTGGGGCTCGGCGCCAGGGCGCGCGATTGGCCCGCGGTTCTTTCCGGCGGCCAGCGTCAGCGCGTCGCACTTGCCCGAGCGCTGGTGTCCCACCCGAAACTGTTGCTGCTCGATGAGCCGCTGGGTGCGCTGGACGCGCTTACTCGCCTCGACATGCAGCGTCTGATTGAAGAGGTCTGGAGGAGGCAGGGGTTCACTGCGATCCTGGTCACACATGACGTCAGCGAGGCAGTCGCGCTTGCCGATCGTGTGGTCGTGCTCGAACGCGGCGTTGTGCCCGTGGTTCGAAGAATTGAGCGCCCGCGCCCGCGTATTCGCGGGGATGCTTGCCTCAGCGAGATCGAAGGTGAAATTCTCTCGCGGCTTCTCGAAAGGACATGAACCATGGCGAATATTCTGACGCCCATTCGCATGGGGCCTTACGACTTGCCTAATCGGGTGATTATGTCGCCGATGACCCGCAACCGTGCAGGCAAGGGAAACGTCCCCGGCGCGATCAACGCATCGTACTACGCGCAACGCTCGAGTGCCGGTCTGATCGTTTCGGAAGCAACCCAGATATCGCCGCAAGGGGTCGGCTATCCGAACACTCCGGGCATCCACTCCGTTGAGCAGGTGGAAGGCTGGAAACTGGTAACCAGCGCGGTTCATGCCGCCGGCTGCCGTATTTTCCTGCAGCTCTGGCACGTCGGACGCATCTCACATCCGTCCCTCCAACCGGACGGCGCACTGCCAGTGGCTCCGTCGGCAGTTCAGCCGGCCGGACAGGCTTGGACTCCTGAAGGCATGAAGCCTTTCGTAACGCCTCGCGCGCTGGAGTTCAGTGAGATCGCGCAAATCGTCGAGCAATATGGTGCCGCTGCGGCGAACGCGAAAGCCGCCGGATTCGATGGCGTCGAAATTCATGGCGCCAACGGCTATTTGATCGACCAGTTTCTACGTGACAAGACCAACCGTCGCACTGACGCCTACGGCGGCTCGATTCCCAATCGTGCGCGATTCCTGATCGAGATCGCGGAGGCGCTCGTGCCGGTGTGGGGCGGTGAGCGTATCGGCGTGCGTCTTTCGCCCCTTAATCCGTTTAACGACATCGCCGACAGCACGCCAGCCGAAACGTTTGCCTATGCGATCGACCAGCTCAGTAGTCTTCATCTTACGTTCCTGGACCTGGTGGAGGACAAACCGCTCGAAGGGCCTGCTCTGGACGCGCGTTATTTCCGGCGCTGGTGGCAGCAAGTCCTGATCGCGAATCGTGGATACGATCTGGCGCGCGCTAACGCGCTTCTGGCCAGCGGCGCTGCCGACGCCGTGGCCTTTGGTGTTCCGTTTCTCGCCAACCCGGACCTGCCGGAACGTTTCCGGCGAGGAGCTTCGTTGAATGAACCAGATCGTTCCACGTTTTACGGAGGCGGCGAGGCTGGCTACACGGATTATCCGTTTCTCAATCCCGAGGTCGCCGCGGCAACTTAATGCGGTCGCCCCCGCCACAGGCGTTAACTATGGCGAAGTGACTTCCGGGTTGGGCATGAGTCGGAAGCGATGCGGAACAGCATGATCCAACACCTTCGTCGCCAACCTGCCGTTAGGAGTCACTGTCATCCCGCCGTAGCAGATTACTGATTGCCGGCGCGAGAGTGTTTACAAAAAGATTCCTGGACTTGGACCATCTCACTGAGTAGGGCAGATGGATGATCGAACCACGCCATTCCGCGCGCAGAAGGGCTCGTGCGACGTTGCCCTCGATCGAACGGAGCAAAGTGGCGATCCTCACCGGCTGAAGCTGCGCGATCGCGCTGGAAAGCGATCCTTCGCTCGCACGACAAACGTCCCGCCGGGATTTTGAATCCAGGTCGTCAACAGCTGTGGGACACAGATCGATCAGGTAGCAGCCGGATGATTGAAAAACCGCGAGAAAGTCTTCATCGCGAATTAAGGGATCGATCGATCTGAACGCGTCGCGCATCGCCCGATAAAGCCCCGAGTCGCGCCGGTAGAAAAATCTTCCGGAAGCGGGTGGCGACTCACCGATGAACAGCAATCGCACTGGCGCTGGCCGAAATGTCCGCCTTATCCGCTCCTGGTAGCGCCGTTCTACGGTCACTTCCCGGCGTGCTCCCCATGCGTGGCCCTGACGATCCTTGCTTCCTGGCTGATCCGTATCTCTCCCCCCTGTTCGACGCCGCAGTTGAGCGCGACCTTTCCTCCGAAGCGCCTCACAATGTCATCGCCCTCCCCGCTCTTCAAGACCGGTGATGTCTCCAATAACGATGTTCGGTCGAAGCCGCCGCCCGTCGCGACCAGCAGCGGAAGTATATCGAAGCGGTCCAGGGTGTCGTCACCAACCAGCCGCGCAGCCGGACCAACTATTTTCCGAACCGAGGCAAGAATGCCTGGATCGGTCCATGCGTTGCCATCAACCACCGTATCTCATTCCGGTCGAGCGTGGCCCTGAATCCAAGCAGGCCCGGATGAGTCCGTTAACGGCTGAAGAACATGTTGTGGGGCTTCCAGTGGAAACCTAACGCATAACCCCCACTGACAGAAGTGCGGCTACGGATACTCGATCGGATTGTGTCTCCAAACGGAGACCAACCGTGTATTAAGGTGACGCGTATGCGCCCGCCGGCGCGCGAACCCTGGTCGCACCCTTTCGCTCAAACATTTAGTGATGCCTGATTATCTAACTGATTTCGGCACGGCGTTCGCGCTGCCGGGAATGCGGACCGCTCCGTTGGCGACCACCTCGCCTCGCCGGCTATCTTCGGCCGCACGACGTAATGGCAACCGGGGAAACACGTGCTCGGCGAAATGATACGCTTCCTCCAGATGCGGATAGCCGGAGAGGATGAACGTGTCGATTCCCAAGCTGGCGTATTGCTCCATCAGCGCCGCGACCGCAGCCCCGTCGCCTACCATCGCCGTTCCAGCGCCACCGCGAACCAGGCCGATGCCAGTCCATAGATCGGGTTGCAACCACAAACCATCCCGACCGTTGCGCTGTAGCTCGAGCATTCGTTTCTGTCCTTCGGATTCGTATTTCGCGAGCACTCTCTGTCCTTCGGCGGCGATCTCGGGCGTCACATATTCGATCAGCTTTTCCGCATCGCGGCGCGCCTCTTCCACGGTGTCGCGCACAATCACGTGGAGCCGGATGCCAAAGCGCAGCTCGCGCCCTTCGGTCGCTGCCAGTTCGCGAGCGCGAGCGATCTTCCCGGCCACCTGCTGCGGCGGTTCGCCCCACGTGAGGTAGAGGTCGATGTGTCTGGCGGCGACCTCCATCGCCGCGGGTGAGGACCCACCGAAGTAAAGCGGAATGTGCGATTGATGCGCGGGAATCAAATTTCTCGCCCCGCTTACGCGGTAGTGCTTCCCGGCGTGATTCACTGTTTCGCCGCGATCGAGACCGCGCCATATCGAAAGAAACTCGCCGGTCTGCTCATACCGCTCGTCGTGGGAAAGAAACAGGCCGTCGCCGTGCAATTCATCGGTATCGCCGCCGGTGACGACGTTGATCAAAACCCGTCCGCGCGTCTGCCGGTCCAAGGTAGCGGCCATGCGGTAAGCCAGAGTTGGACTAATGAGCCCCGGACGCACAGCCACCAGAAACTTGAGCCTTTCCGTCACCGAGCCCAGGCCCGCGGCGGTCATCCACGCGTCTTCGCAGCCGCGGCCCGTCGGCAGCAGGACGCCTTCATAGCCGAGGACATCGGCAGCGCGCGCGACCTGCGCAAAATAGTCGAAGGTAGCTGCTCTACCGCCCTTTGTCGTCCCCAGGAATCGTCCGTCTCCCTGTGTGGGAATGAACCAGAAGATGTGTAGTGGCATTCCTTTTCTCCTACGGCGCAAGCGCCAGCACGGCCGTTTTCACGTCGATTCTCTTGGGCAATAAACCGAGTTGGAGATAGCGATCGGCCAGCGCCTGTTGTGAGGCGATCAGGCCGGCGCCGACCTGCTCGGTGTCATATCGGTTGCGGCGTTCTTCGGCCATCGCCACGGCGTCCAACGGAATGCCGGTCTCCGCGGCCAGAAAGCGATTCACTTCCGCGTGGTGGGCCCTTGCCCAGGCTTTTACGCTCTCCAATTCGCTCAGGAACTCCTTCAAACGCTGCGGCGATTTCTCCGCCATCCGCCCGGAAGCCAGGTAATACTCACGGCCATCCACGAAGCCTTTTCCGGTAGCCAGCTTGCGATAGAGTCCTTGTTCTTCCGCTGCCGCCAGGTAAGGGTCCCACGCCGACCAGGCGTCAATCGAACCGCTTTCAAGCGCTCCCCGCCCGTCTGCAGGGGCAAGGTACATCGCGGTGATATCGGCGAGAGAAAGTCCATTTCCCTCCAGATAGCGCAAGACCATGGTGTGGGCGCTGGTACCCTTAGCGAAACCGATGCGGCGTCCCCGCAAATCCGATGCCTGGTGAATTGGGGATTCGCGCTTTACCAGGATGCCGGAGCTTTCAGGGCTCGCCGACGACGCCGCAAAGTAGACGAAAGGTATCCCGGCCGCTTGCGCGAACAGCGGAGGCGAGTCGCCGGTATGCCCTATATCGATGCTGCCCGCGTTCAGTGCTTCCAGAAGCGGAGGGCCGGAGGGAAATTCCGTCCAGACGATTCGGACGCCCTTCGGTTCGAACGATCTTGCTAACTCGCCTGAAGCCTTGAGAATCGAAAATGTGCTCCATTTTTGATAACCGATCCGCAGAGTTTCGACCGGTGCCTTCGACGCCATCATGCAACCGGAGAGAGCTAGTGCAGCGATGGTCAGGACGGCTCGCGATTGGATCATTGCTTTTCTCAATGCAGTATCCGCGACCTCCAAATTCCGTATAGCTAAGGTAAAATAGACTATCTCTATCGAGTAATAGATGATTCTATCCCGCGTCTCGCCACATTGCAACCGCGATACTGGTATGCCCATGAACCCACTGGAAATCGACCCGCTGGTCGGCTTGGTTCGCGCCCTCCTTTAGCACCCTCGGTTCGTTCAAAGCCAGTCTGCGCTTGGTCTCCAAACCGCATTTGGGTCAGATGCGGCCATTTCCCACTTGACAGGGGTCCCCTCAATCTGGATAATCTCTATAGAAAATGGTACGATTCAGAGAAGAAACTGACTTGGCCGTGTCCTACAATCTGAGGAGGCTCGCACATAGCCACACCTGCTGTTGTCGCTAATCCTTTCACTACGTGTTTTGATTCCTGGCCCACGTTCGGGCCGGGGTGACATTCCATATTTGAGGAGAATTCGATGAACGCAATCAGGCTTGCCGCACCGGCGACAGAGGTTGAAGTTCTGCGCCGGGAAATTGAAAAACTGACTCAAAAGCTGGCCGCCCGAAGGATACTGGAGCGCGCCAAAGGCATTCTACAAGAGGAATTCGGCTGGACGGAGGAAGAGACGTATCTGCGCATCCGGCGATTGAGCCGGCAGAAGCGCGTCCCCATGCGGGAGATTGCGATTTTGGTGATCGAGAGCCGCGAAACTCGTTCGATAGAACAGGCGGAGCACCGTGCAGGCTGACCGCGCGCTTCCGACGCGCAAAAACTTCCTGCTGGCGATGAGCGGCGTCACGCTGCTGCCGTTGCGAGTGCCTGCCCAGCAATTGCCGGCGCAGACGCACAAAGTTCTGATAGTGGTGGCGCACCCGGACGATGAGTACGCTTTCGCCGCCACCACGTACCGTCTGGTGCGCGAACTGGGTTGGGCGGCCGACCAGGTGATCGTCACCAACGGCGAGGCCGGCTATCGCTACTCGACGCTGGCCGAAGCCGTATACGGCGTGGCGCTATCACAGGCGAGCGAGGGTCGCGCCCATCTGCCGGCAATTCGCAAAGAGGAAGCGGTGCGCGCCGGAAAGATCCTCGGCATCCGGCGGCATTACTTCCTGGACCAAAAGGATTCGGGTTTTGCGACCGATGCGGCCTCCGCCGATTCCAGCAACTGGGACCGTCCGCGCGTACTCTCCGCAATCTAGCAACTACTCGTGCGTGAACGCTATGATGCCGTCTTCACGCTTCTGCCCACGGCGGAGACCCACGGCCATTATCGCGCGGCCACTTTGCTCGCCTTGGAAGCAGTGGCGCGTCTGCCCCAAGACCAGCGGCCGCTATTTTTCGGCGTGGAGCCGCGATCGAACAGCGATGCGCCGCCGCGTTTCGCCGGATTGGCATCGCAACCCCTCACCGCAACCGTCAAGGCCGATCCGGTTTTCGTCTTCGACCGGATGGCGTCGTTCGGTTACAGGAACGCGCTGAATTATCAGATTGTGGTGAACTGGGTGATTGCGGAGCATAAGTCGCAGGGCCTGTTTCAGAAGGATTGCGGCGTCCATGAGCTGGAGCAGTTCTGGCTCTTCCGCATCAGCGGCGATGGCGCGGCTGAACGGGCTGACGAATTGTCGGGGGCTTTGCGCGCTCAGAAGCGGGACTCCGCGACGCGGTAGCTTGGTGGGACCCGCCTCCCCGGCGCTCAGCCCTTGCGGAGCGCCCCTCCAGCGCATGGATCATGAACCGAAAGGCACATCTGGCTGATCGGCTTCGGCCCAAGATCTGCGCCATCTCGAAAGGCGGCATATATGGATTCGACGATTCGGAGGTTCTGGCAGACGCCGCGCAAGACCGCCGCGCGCTGGTGGATCTTGCAGATCCACTTCTACGCGGGCGTTATCGCCGGTCTGCTGTGGACCGTTGTGGGCGTGACCGGCAGCGCCATCGTCTTCGTGCCCGAATTGCGCCGGCTCGAAGTGCCGGGCTGGACCAGAGTTCAGCCGGGGGGCCCGGCTCTTCCTATCGAGACGCTGGTGGAGCGCTACCATCGGGAACGCCCCACCGAGCGCATGCATAGCATCTATTTCGACTTCAAACCGGATTGGGCCTGGAACTTCCGCACCATCGCGGCCAACGGCGACCGCATACACAGCTTCGTCGATCCATACCGCGGCAAGCTGCTCGGAAGCGTCGATTACAATCACAGCGCGCTGCAATGGGTCTACGATCTCCACTCCGAGTTGCAGAACCAAAAGCCCGGTCTCAAGGCCAATGCCTGGTTCGCCTTCGCACTGGTGGCCGCTTCCACCAGTGGATTGCTGCTTTGGTGGCGCGGACGCCACTATTGGAAGCTTGGCTTCGAATACCGCGTGCAGGCGAGCTGGAAGCGGCAGATCTGGGACCTCCACAACCTCGGCGGTTTCTGTTTTTATCTGCCGCTGTTGTTGCTCTCGCTGAGCGGCGCATACTATGCATTCGAGCCGGTCTACGCCTCGATAGCCGCGGCCCTAACGCGCGGACCGGCGGAGATCGCTCCTCCCAAAGCCACTCAGCCCGGCGCCGTGCGGCGGTCGTTGGACGAGATACAGCAAAACGCCCTGAGTGCGCTCCCCGGGTCCGCGCCCAGCATGATCGTCTTCCCCGCGAAGCGCGGCGACGCGTTTACTCTGCGACTGCGGCTCCCGTCCGACCCTCATCGCATTGGGATGAACTGGGTCTACGTCGATCCTTCGACGGCGCGCGTTCTCCGCGTAGACACGTTCGATCAACAGCCGCTGGGAGTCAAGATCATTCGCCTGATCACCCCGCTGCATTACGGAACCATCGGAGGGCTCGCTACAAGAATTCTGTGGGTGGCCACGGGATTGATGCCGGGAATTCTCTTTGTCACGTCGCTCCTGATGTGGTGGAATCGCGTTCTCTCGAAGAAGTGGCGCCGGCGCGCAAGCGCTCCCACCGCCGTTCAAGAAGAGGCGTCGCTACCAATCGCTCGCGGCGGAGATTGACATCTCTAGCGTAAGATCGTTTCCGAATTCACCGCGCCAGAGTCCCTTCCGCAAGTGGTTCGTCCAGATTCATCCGGAGCTCGCAATGATTCTGAGACCGGGCGTGGCCTTTGTGCCGTTGACCGGCGCTGGCCGCACGATCAGTGCCTTCGTCGCTGACCAGATCGGCGCCGCGGCGCAGCAACGACAGCGTGCCGCCGGAAACAGAACGGAGCGGTGGTGAGAAACCACGTGGGGCAGACTCAGTACCGGCTCAAGGCCACGCTGGCTCTTGGCTACCACTACGGTGACGGCCCGACAGCGATATCGACCTGTCCCAAAGAAGAGTCGATCCCGATCAAGTTTCCTCAATCAAGCTGGGGTTCGCCCTGTTCCGAACTCCGCGCCGTATAGCGCCAACCTAGCGTCGCCGGGTAACGCTTCGGAAAGGCTCAGAACGCCTCAATCTCAGAGCAACCTGCCCAGAGCTTTTTCGATCTCAGTGTTGTCGGTCTCCCCGATGAAGGATGCCGCCTTCTGACCGGCGCGATCATAGAGGAACACACCGGGCAGCGCTCCGCTCCATTTCCTGTCGATGGAGTCGATGAACAACTCGTCGTTCTTGACGTGCTTCACATAGGCGGGAAAGCGCACTCCCGATTTCAGCAGGAATCGCAGCGCGGGAACTTCCTGCTCCGGCTCGTCCGCCGAGATGGTAACCAGCACCAAGCCGCGGCCACGCCATTTGCGCTCCAGTTTCACGAGCGCCGGCAACTCCGCGCGGCATGGGTCGCACCATGTAGCCCAGAAATCGAAGAGGACAACCTTACCGCTGTTGGCGAGGGTGCGGCTGAATACGTCCTCGTCCATCGACTGCAATTGGCAGCGCAAATCTGGCGCCGCCAAGAGCGCAACCGCGCCAAGCGCCAGGGCCGCGAACAGCTTCACAGAGACTTTCTGACGCGCTTGATGGTGCAGCCGAAAGCCTTGGTTTCCGCCTTCTCCACAGGCTTGCCGGCAAGCACCGAATCGAGCGCCCTGCGCAGCCACTGGTTTTGGATTCGCGCGGGCTGTTGGGAATCGTCGATGGAGCCGTGATATACAACCGTTCCCGTGTGATCGATGACGAACGTCTCTGGCGTGGCCTGAGCATCGAAGCGGTCGGCGACTACGTTGCCGTTGTCTTTGTACACCGGAAACGCGAAACCGTTTTCCTTGGCGTGTTCCGCAACGGCTGGGGCGGGCTCCGTGCTATTAGCATTCAAAAAGAGGAAATGCACGCCCTTCGAACTGTAGTCTTTGTAGAGCGCGTTCATGCGGTCGTTATAAGCGTTCGAGACCGGACATTGCACTGAGATAAACACAATCGCCGTGACCTCTCCCTTGAGATGCGAGAAAGTTTGCGGCTTTCCGGCCAGATCCTGGATCGTGAAATCGTCGATTTTCGACCCGAGTTTGAAGTCTTGAGCCAAGGCGGCGCCGGCGAAGAGCACCACCGCCCACGTAATCGTTCGTTTCATGTTTTTTCCTTCCTGATTTCTATCCGGCTGCAAAAAGTGCCGACGAGCCCACTGAATCCCGGAACCTCTGGAAGTGGCGCTCTCCATCCTGCCATGGGCCATGACCGGAATCGGCATTGATATGGCCTGCAGCCCCTGCGTTGATGAACTCGCTTCCCCATTTGCGGGCAAATCTGGCGGCCGTCTCAATGCGGGCATAGGGGTCGTTCTCGCTGGCAATCAGCAGCGAACGAAACGGGAGCCGTTGCGAAGGGAAGCGGCGTGAAACTGGAGAGCGCCGGCAGGGTGCCGTTGGCCGAGCTCAGATCGGGTGGCGCAACCAGCATGGCCCCCTGCACCCAGCGGCTACAATCGGTCCGGACCGATGCCCACCAGGCGACAGCCAGGCACCCGAGACTGTGTGCTACTAGCACCACCTCTCCGGACGACGAAACAACCGCTCGATCCACTGCCATCGCCGAGTCTGAGCACTGAACGCTGCACCAATCCCGTTGCGCCACGCGAACGTATTCGGGGTGGTTCTGCTCCCAAATGGTCTGCCAGTGGGCCGGGCCAGAACCATGCCACCCGGGCACAATCACAACGCTAGAAGACATGGCGCCTCACCTCTTCGTTGTTGTGGCGGTGGGTTTAACCGCCGGAGGCAGCGGCGCCGGGTCGATATATCCGCGCGTGCCGTCCGGGCATATGGGGCCGGGCCGAATCCCAAATGGTCGCGGTCCACGTTATTCTCGCGGCACGCATATTCAGCCAACAGTTGGCCCGGCGCGCCGGCCACCCTGGTTCGCGAGTAATTGAACGGCTCGGTGTAGAACTTCGGGTCCTCAACCACCGTGTCAACCTGGATGTGATCGGCGTCGGGCCTCTTCCAGCGCTCCACAACGTGCAGCGCATCGCTATGTGGGCTGCCGGTCTCGTCGGCCCGCACTTGCGTGTCCTTGAAGCCGATGGAATCGATCACCAGCGTGTCGCCTTCCCAACGTCCGATCTCTTCGCCAAAGAAGGAAGGGCCCGGATCGTCGGAGTGCTTTCTGCCATCCACCGGAATCAGCCGGTAATACGTGTAGAAATAGAGAAACGCGAACCACCTTCGGCGTCTGCATCACCATGAACGGCAGCCCGCTGGCATTGTGCCTCGGAATACCGCCAGGGATGCAGAGAGGCTCCGGGTCGATAGTTGCGGTGACGTTGTGCTGCCAGGCAGCCTCGCCTGCGGGTGTGAATGGTAGCTTAAACCCCGGCAGATCCGTCCCGCTGTCGCCCACCGGCCTGGTATTGCGCGTCCCTTTCCAGAACCCGTCGAGATCGGCGTGACCGTCCGCGGTCCGCGGGGTGGGCTTGGGTGCGCCAGCCGGTTTTTTCCGATCAAATCGCCGTAAGCCGCATCGGCCGGTTGCGCTGTTTGAGGTTTGGTTTGCGTCCCCTGGGGAAAAGCAGGTAGAGCGAGCCCCCATCGTAGGAAGGATGATAGTGAGCTTCGGTTAGTGCATAATCCTCACAATAAACCACAATCATCCTATCATCTATCAAAATAGTGGTGTATGCTGCCGGAAGATTTGATTTCCCGCAAGGAGACTGTACATGAAAGCAACAAAGATGGTTTTCGCGGTGGGGATTCTGGGGCGGCTCGCGATTGGAGCGCCGGCCATTGCCCACCACTTGTTCGCCGCGGAGTTTGACGCAAGCAAGGCAATCCGCCTCACCGGCATCCCGTCCTTCGAGTCGTCCTTAACATCTTGCGCCGTATCCATCCACTCTTTGTGGCGTGCCACATCGTCTTGTTCCATGGCCAGACACAATGAGGCCAGAAGCGCCAAGGCCAGTTTGCTTTTCATGATGTCCTCATAGAAACCCGATCGCGCGGCCGGCCAGCCCCACGCTGAGCCAGAGCGTCAACGACACCACCGCGGCCGCCTTCGACCGTATGGGCGCCGATCGGCCGGCCGGTATCTGGAGCGCGCTGCGGTGGACCGTGAACGTAAAGATCACGGCGAGCCCGAATAGCGCCATCTTCAGCCGGAACGCCGGGTGGTAGTAGCACTTCAAGGCTTCCGCGCAAACCAGCAGGGAGCCGGACAGCACCATCACGATCAGACTGCAGTAAAATACCGGGGCAAGTTCTCGCGCCACGCGCGACGGCGGCTGGCGCCGCAGGCCGATTCCAAGAATCCCCAGGTCCACCACCAACAGCGTTCCACCCAAAGCCGCTAGGGCAAGCAGATGTACCATCTCGACGGTAGCGAATGCCCACTTGGAATCCCGCATCACGGAGAAGAGCGGCGCATGCGCGGCCCATTGAAATAGAGGTAGCAGCGACATGTCAATAATAAGCGATCAATAATAGGCGATGGCGCGGCCCGCGACAATGATTCCGCTCCACAGCGTCAGCGACAGAATTGCCGTCAGCCGCGCACGCCAGGGGGCGACGGGCGCCTCGTCCCACGAAGCCACGTTGCGGTAGATGGTGGAATGAAAAATCAGCGGGTTCAAGCCCGCCACAACTAGCAGAAGCATTTTGAAGCGGAACGCGGGGTTGGCGTACGATTTGGCAGCCTCGGCCAGAAACAAAAGGGCTCCACTAAGAAACATGGCGGCGAACCCGGCCCACGTCAACGGCAGAATTTGCCCGGCCACCTGCGACACGCGCTCGCGTTTAAAAATCACCCCCAGCAATCGCAGATCGACGATGGCCACCGTCCCGGCCAGAAGGGTGATCGCCAAAACGTGGACGGTCTCAATGATGGGAAACACGTAGTCCGATTCGCGAATCGCCGTCGCGAGATTGGTGTCATTCAGCCACTGGCAGATTTGCAACAAGGACATGCGAATCAGAAGTTCACCTTCAGGTCCATGCCCGAATAAAGCGACGCGACCTGGTCGCCATAGCCGTTGAAGGGCAGCGTGGGATGCCTGGCGAACTCGCCCAGGCGCCGCTCGGTGGACTGGCTCCAACGCGGGTGGTCCACCGCCGGATTCACGTTGGAATAGAAGCCGTATTCCTGCGGTTTGCGGATGTTCCAGGTGGTGGCCGGCTTCTGCTCCAGCAGCTTAATGCGCACCAGCGATTTCCCGCTCTTGAAGCCATATTTCCAGGGCACGATCAAGCGCACCGGCGCGCCGTTCTGCGGTAACAGGCTTTCGCCGTAAAGGCCAACGGCGACCATCGCGAGCGGGTGCATGGCCTCATCCAGTCGGAGACCCTCCTGATAGGGGAACGCCAATCCGGCGAATTTCGCCTGGGGCATCTGGGCCGGGTCGTAGAAGGTTTCGAAGGAGACGAATGCGGCTTTGCTGGAGGGCTTTACCTGATTGAGCAGGGCGCTCAATGAGTAACCCGCCATGGCACAATCATGGACCAGCCCTCCACGCAGCGGAAGCGATAGATGCGTTCTTCGAGAGGCGCCAAGCCGCGGATTTCGTCCATGCTGAAAGTGCGCGGCCGCGCCACCGCGCCTTCCACCGTCAGCGACCACGGTTCCGTCTTGAAGTCCTTGGCCAATTCCGCCGGTTGGCTCTTACGCGTGCCGAACTCGTAATAGTTGTTGTATGTGGTGGCGTCCGTCACGGGGTTCGGCTTTTCGTTCGTGCTGAGCGGGCTCGGCTTGAGATTTGGCAGCTTGGTGGCCGCCAGCGCCCGGCTCGCCATAAATGCCGCTGGCAAAGACGCCAGGAATTTGCGGCGATCAAGGTATAGGGCCTTCGGCGTAACGTCCGAATAGCGCGGGCTGTCGGTTTTACGGATGATCATATCGTCCTAAAGTCAGCAGCGATTTGACAACACTTCTAAAATACCCTATTCTCGATCAAGTTGGTGTAGATTAAAAAATGATACCCTCCACTTCCCACACGTTCCGTCGCATGGCCGGGCGGATTCTGCCCGTTCTCGTCCTGTGGACCTGCGGCATGCTGGCTGAAACTATCGATGCCCAATATCGCGCCCAAGTGGAGCAATGGCGTCAACAACGCGAAGCGGGGCTCAAAGCCGACGGCGGGTGGCTTACCGTGACCGGCCTCTTCTGGTTGAAGGACGGCGACAACACGATCGGCAGCGACCCCTCGAACGACATCCTTCTGCCGCAGGGTTCGCCTGCCCGTCTGGGCGCCATCAAGCTGGAATCCGGCCGCGCCACTTTCACCGCGTCCGGGGCTGGGGTGACGCTCAAGGGCAAACCTGTGACTGAGGCGGAGGTCCGCCCCGTTGGTTCCGATGCGCTGGTGGCGGGTCCGCTGCAATTGCTTGTGATCAAACGCGGCGAACGGCTGGCGCTGCGGTTGAAGGATAACAACAGCGCGGGGCGCCGCGACTTCACGCACTTGAGTTGGTATCCGGTGCAGGAGGATTGGAGGATCAAGGCCAGGTTCATTCCGTCCCCGTCGCCGGCGAAGATCGTGTTCGATACGGTCATTGGCGAGCAGGAAAGCTCGGCAAGCCCCGGCTATGTGGAGTTCGAGCGAGGCGGCGCCACCTACCGGCTGCAGGCCGCCGCCGAGGGCCGCCGCCTCTTTTTTGTGATGCGCGACCAGACCAGCGGCAAGACCACCTACGCGGCATCGCGCTTCCTCTATGCCGACGCGCCGCAGGACGGCAGCGTGATTCTGGATTTCAACAAGGCGGAAAACCCTCCGTGCGCCTTCACCGCTTATGCCACGTGTCCTCTGCCGCCGCCGCAAAACCGGCTCTCACTCGCGGTCACCGCCGGTGAACAGAAGTACGAAGGATCTTCGCATTAACCCGCCGCGAAATTGCTTTCGACTATTCAGATCGGCGCGGCGCGCTTTCGGCCGCCTTGCTCCGATGGCTCGCCGCACTTTCGTTATGATCTTCTGCGATGTCCAGAGCATGGCATCTCCGCTGAAGCTTAAGCTCGCGCGCGAGTTGAGCCGATGATACTGAAAATCCGTCAAGTTGGCGAACCAGCACTGCGCCAAAACAGCCGCCGATTGTCATTGGAAGAGATCCGCAGCCAGTCCGTGCGGGATCTTATCGAATCGATGCGCGAAACAATGCATGACGCTCCAGGTGTTGGTCTGGCAGCGCCGCAAATCGGGGTTCCGCTGCAACTTGTCGTAATTGAGGATACCCAGGAGGCTATTCAGAAGCTTTCTCCAGAACAAGCCGCCGAGCGCGAGCGCCGTCCAGTACCGTTCCAGGTCCTGATCAATCCAGTCTTGACTATTTTGGGCCGCGCTGCGGCGGAGTTTTTCGAGGGATGTTTAAGTCTGGCGGGCCATACCGCGATCGTTCCCCGCGCAACAAAGGTCCATGTGGAAGGTTTCAACGAGCACGCGGATCCGATTATCATCGACGCGACAGGCTGGTATGCGAGAATCCTACAGCACGAAATAGACCATCTGCAAGGCGTTCTGTACATTGACAGAATGAATGCGCGCACGTTCACGACGATGGATAATCATATGCGAATCTGGAAAGATAAATCGATCGCGGAAGTGAAACAGGCGCTTTCCGGGGAACCGGCCTGAATTACGTCGACTTCACAGTTTTGACTGATTGAGGCCAGAGAAGCGAAGGTTTGTCGCGGTCATCCTATCTTTTGGCTATTTTTTTGGCCCAGGGACTTGCAAATCAGAGGGGCGCCTTTAAAATTCTTAAAAGGCGTGAAAGGTAGCGCCTTTGCGTGCTTCAGATCAACTACGATCCGGCAACCAATCCGCTGAATAACAATGAGTGGTCTTTTCCTTTGCTGGAAATTATTCATATCGCCGGCTTCGCGCTCGCGATCGGAACGATCTTCATAGTCGACTTACGCCTGATCGGCGCGGGAATGCGCAGGCGGAAGGCGTCTCAACTGGAGCGAGCCGTCGCGCCATGGACGCTCGGCGGTCTCGCCGCAGTACTAATTTCCGGGCCGCTCATCTGGAGCTCGGATCCGAACATGTACCTTCATAATCGTGCGTTTGAGTTCAAGATGGCGGCCTTTTTGCTCGCGCTGGCGTATCAATACACAATTCACCGCAGCGTAGCGCTTCGCGACGCTGCGCCGCCGGTCAGCGTGCCAGTGGGAATTCTTTCGATCGCGCTTTGGATCAGCGTCATCGCCGGCGGAGTATTTATCGGCTTTGCTTAGGATGGTTTTGTTTAGGACGGGAGCTGTGTCGATTCTGGAAATCTTTCAATGGGTTCAATGGACGCGTTTCGCCACCGCGTTGCGCGAGTCGGAGCTCGCCTATCCGGTGGTCATGACCGGCCATCTCACCGGCATGGGCCTGTTCGGCGGGATGATTGCTATGACGGATCTGCGGCTGCTCGGTTGGGCGATGACAGGGATGTCGATCACCGATGTCGTCGAACAGTTCCGACCGTGGAAGCGTATCGGCTTTGTGTTGGTGGTGGGATGCGGCTTGTCGTTGCTGGTTGCGAAAGCCGAGTTTTATTACCATAATCCGTTCTATTGGACCAAGATGACGCTTCTTGCCCTCGTGGGCGTGCACGCGATCGTATTTCATCGCAGCGTTTACGGAAATACGAAGGCGCTCGATTCTGCTCCCAAGATTCCGCGCATAGCCAAAATCGCCGCGTGCATCTCGCTTTTGTTGTGGCTTGGGCTGGTGGCGGCAGGCCGTTCGATTGCCTACTTCGACGTTCCCGACAATCTCAGGCCGAACTATCAGGACCGCACGGGGGTGCTGCGCCACACTTCCATGGCCATGACAATGCTGGCAGCGAGCGTCGCGGCTCCGACCGCTACATGCGCGGTTGTAGCTGCAATGAAGTAACTCGTGGCGCCGAAGTTCAGCAATAACATCACCAGAGACGCGATCCCCAGACTCCCCTGGACCAGAACCACGGCAATCAACGTACCCGCCGATCGCCTCAACGACGCCGGCCGCGGGTAGTTTTGGAGCACGACGGAAGAGAGAATCAACGCGAGAAGCGCGACCGTCATCGCGACCGCGACGTGAAGCATGATCCCGATCGCGTTGTGCCGGTACAACGCCCCCAGCGTAATTTGTGCAAACACAACCGGCGGTGTTGCCGCGGCTAGCGGACGAAGAAACCGCCGGCGAACGTCCGTCAGTTCGGCGGGGCGATTCCAGCGCTCGCTCGTCATGACGGCAATAACGGCGGCCGTCGCGAAGAATAGATGCGCCAGCAGGGCATGCAAAACGCCCAGCGCGGGCGAAAGCGGAGTTCCTCGCCAACCGGCAGCCACGATCAAAGCCAGCATTCCGACACCGGTCCAGCCCAGTATGCGACCGAATTTCGCGTTCGAAGGGATACGGATCGCCAATCCAATTGCGAACAGCACGAGGGCGCCACCGAGAACCCGATGCGCCAGCTCGTTCGGGTCGACCGAAGATTGAGACTGACGCGCCACAACCTCCAGACTCGTAATGTAGGCGCCCGAGAGGATCACGACGACAGCCAGCGCGACGACGAGAAGGGACACGGTGTGCGCCGATTTCATCAGATCACTTCGAAGTTGGCCATCATGCGCATGTCTTCGTGCTCGAGATTGTGACAGTGGAAAACGTAGCGGCCGCGGTAGCCGTCGAACCGTATCAGGATGCTCGCGCCTTCGCCCGGCGCAAGATCGATAGTGTCTTTCCAACCCGAATCGAAAGGGCCGGGCCGGCCGCCGTGTTCGAGAACTTGAAACTGCACCAGATGAAGATGAACAGGATGGCTGAAATCACTCTGAATGCGCCAGATCTCGACGGAGTTCAGCTTCGGCCGCGCGTCCATACGCGCCGGGTCGAACGGCTTGCCATTGATCAGCCATTCGCGACTAAGACGGCTGAAGCTAAAATCGAACTCACGAGTCGTGACGGGGCGCTCCGCGGCTGGGTTCGGGATATCTCCGAGCCTGGACGGGATGGTCGAGTCGTCGCGCGAGTTTTTTGTCACATCGAATCGCATGATCTGGCCCACGCTGCCGGACGCAGCCGTGTTGATCAAGCGGACCGATGAACCGGCTTGGAACTGAGAAAAATCGACGATCACGTCAAACCGTTCCGCCGGCGCAATCCGGATGGTGCGCTGCGGCGCCGGCGCCGGGAGCATTCCGCCGTCGCTGCCGATTTGCACAAACGAATATCCACCGCGCGGAATCGGATCGAGCGTGAGCTCGTATCGCCTAGCGTTCGAAGCATTGAGAATCCGAAAACGATACCTGACCGCGTTAACCTCCAGACGGGGCCATGGCGTACCGTTCACGAGAATTACGTCTCCCAGGACCCCTCCCATGTAACTGTCCGTCGTCGCCGGCGGTTCGCGAAGCAGCGGGTCATGCAACGGATAGCGAAACGACCCGTTAGCTTCAAACGAACGGTCGCAGATCATCAACGCAATTTCCCGATCGCCACGCGGCAACGGCATCTGTTCCTCGTTCGCGTCGCGCAGAATGTAAAACCCGGCCAATCCGCGCCACACTGACGCCGCCGTAAAATCCATGCGATGGTCGTGATACCAAAGCGTCGCGCCCGGCTGATCGTTCGAATAAATGTATTCACGCTCGCCCGCGGAAATTCTCGCCTGGGGATAGTGGTCATGACCCGCAAAGCCCCCGGCCGGCAAAATCAGATCCGTGGGATAGCCGTCATGCTCCGGGGGCGTGCGGCCGCCGTGCAGATGATTCACGATCGGAACCGGGAGTTGGTTTCTCAGTCGCAGCGAAACTGGCCGCCCGCGTCTAGCTTCAATCGTCGGACCCGGAAAGATTCCGTCGTATCCCCAAATCGGCGTCATCAGTCCCGGCAGAATACGAGCGTCTGTCGTCCGAACGATGAAGTCGTAGGCGTCGGTTGCCCCTTCGGTCCCGATTGGCCGCGCCACAGGAAGGCGGCGCAGCGGGGTCTCGAACGGCGCGGGAAGCGGCGCGAGACTCGGTAGCAGCCTCGCTTCCGGCCGGCGAGGAATGCATCCCACCGCCGCCAAAGGCGCCGCTAAAGCGCCATATTTCAGCCAATCCCTGCGTGACCCTTTCATTCAGGACTTCCCGCACGCGGGCGAAATACGGAAACGGTCTGAACCACCACGACAGCAAATTCGATTACACCAAGCGGAATATGGACGCGAAGAAAACGGCCGTAGCCGACGCCGGTTTGCAAACTTTCGGCAAGCAATAGCAGCGCGCTTCCAATCAGCAGCCAATATGTTGCGACGCCGGTGCGCAACCCGAATGCCGCGAGCACAATCTGGATCGAACACAACCCGAGAATTGCCCATGCGAGCCATTCGTGAAAACGAACCGCGTGATCGGCGCCGGAAAGAAACTCCCCTGCGAGCGCGGGCTGCGCCAGCAAAGCGCAGGAGTGCAAAACGAGCGCCGTCCTCAGCGCGAAGCCGGTCGCGCGCTTCATTGCAAGCCCCGCGTCCGCGGTGCGACTCCCGTCTCGATTCGATCGTTCGAACGCGATGCGAACCAATTGGCTGCGTGTACGAACGCCGGTCTTGCCGAAGAGCTGCTGGACTGCGGCCTTCACGGAGCCTAAGGAGGCGCCCAGGCTGTACGCAATATCGCGATTCGTTTGACCTTCGAGAACTCCACGCAGTACCTGACGCTCCCGCGGCGTCAGCAGAGCGGCCTTCGCACCGCTGGGATTGCCCACGCGGGAGATTGGCGCTTCTTCGCTCCAGATACCACCTGCGGCCACTTTTCGGATGGCTTCGAAAAGCTTAGCTGGCGAGGTGTGCTTCATCACGACGCCCGATATTCCCAGCTTCCACGCGAGCGAACATTGGTGCTCGTTCATCCCGGCCGCGACCATCAGAGTTTTTCCCTGGAAGCCTCGCGCGGATGCGTCGGAAATGAACCGTGTTCCGGTCTCGGATTCCGGATCGTAGTCGAGCAGCACGATGTCGATCGGGGTCCGCGCCACGACGGCAAGGGCTTCCTCCGCGGTTCCGCATTGCGCGACCGCCGCGAAACCGGGCTCCGTCGCCAACAGCCTGCTAACGCCTTCCCGAAACAGGACGTGATCGTCAACAAGCAAGAGTCTTATAGGTTCCAAGGCAATCTTTTCCGAAACGCTCTTTCCGCGGCAGCGTCGGACAGCGCCCGATCGATCGCGAACGAACATCCCGCGCCGATCGGATCGTAGCGCAATTCGCCCCGAAAAGAACGCACAAAAGCGCCGGACAAATACAACCCAGGGCCTGTTGCATCGGCCCCTTTTTGCAGCGGCTGAAAGAGCCCGCGCGGTTCGGAGATTCCACGTCCATCACCGGCGCAGCACAGCGTCGAGTCCTACCCCGCCATAACTTCAGGCGCAATCGTCTATATCGCGGGACCGCTATGCGCGAGTTGCTGAGGAGCGAGAAGATTGCGCTATTGCTTCTTCTGGCTCCCCGGATCTCCTGGTCCGCCATCGCCCTCGGATCCTCCGTAGATGCTCCGGCCGTCGGGCAATGTGACACGCCGCGCATCGATCAGGTGCGAGCCGTCCTTGGCAAGATAACCGTCCACGACCAGCGTGTCACCCAACTTAATGTCGCCTTTCTTGAAGCCGCGCCTGGAAAGAGCGCCGGGTGCGCCGGATTCGCAGCCCCAGTTGGAGACCTTCCCTTGGATTTCCACATCGAGATACAAATACGAATGCGGATTGGTCCATTCGATCCTGGTCAGCTTTCCCACCAGTCGCACTGGCTTCGTTCCATCAAATTCGGCCGCGAAGGAATGGTGAGCAAGCGCAATCGGTGCGACGGCGATTATTCCTGCTAAGGCCGCGGCTACGGCAAGTTGGACTTTCATAAGTATCCTCCCTTTTTAATTTAGATTCTTCACGCCTGGCGGCAGAATAGTCTGCGCAGGATTGGATTTCGACGGTGGGGGCGGCAGCGGCGCCAGGGTGTCGTAGCCGCGCGTTCCATCCGCCCGAATCGACCCAGGTCCTGGGCCTAAATGGCCGGCAGAGACATCGATATTGTTTTCGGTGCAAGCCTCCTCGCGCGTCTCCCGCCCAGGCGCCAGGACCCAGCTCCTTTGGAAATGGATCGGCGCTGTGTAGAATTTCGGATCTTCGATCAACAGCTCCAGGTGAAGATGGCCGAGATCGGGACGGGTCCAACGCTCCACAATGTGCCGGCTCTCGCTGACTGGATCGGCGTTCTCGTCCGCCCAGGTATTGACGTCCTTGAAAGCGACAGAGTCGATGACGAACGTATTGCCGTCCCAGCTTCCGATCTCTTCGCCAAAATAGGTGGGGTCGGGATCTTCAGTGTGTTTACGGCCGTCCGTAGGAATCAGCCGGAACGTTCCGTATTGATAGAGAAAGACCGTGGTACCAGTCACTTGGAGAAGCTGGAACCCGCCGTCTCCCGCATCTTCACGCGGGATACTGCCGGGCAGACAGCGGCTTTCGGGGTCGATCGTATGCTCCACGTTGAATTTGTGCGCCGCTTCTCCGACAGCCGTGAAGGGGAGCTTGAAACCGGGCAGGTCCTTCCCGATGTTGCCGTGCGGATGCGCGTTACCGTCGTCCCGCCAGAAGCCGGTGAGGTCCGGCTGACCATCGGCAGCCTTGGGCGTGGGACCCTTCGGTGGCGCAGGCACGCTTCCGCGACGCGTATCTTGGGCGGTCGCGGTAAAAACCAACACTGACGTTGCAAGCAATGCAGCGGCGAGTTTCACGAAGCTCTCCTTAATTGAGTTTTCCGTTTGGGTTCTTAGGAAGGAGCGCCCGAAGCTGAATGCGCCCGGTCCGGTTGCGGATGTTGCGCGCTGAAGATGGCGAATGCAAACCCCTCCACAGTGCGCAGCAACGCCGGCGCCCGCGATTGGAAAGCTGAATTCTTCAGTGTTTCCAGTAAGATATGCGGCTTTCCTTGGGGCAAGATAAAACATAAAACTGGTCGTGCCCTTCCATACTATTGAGACAGTTTACCACAAAACACCACAAAGTCGATAGAGTATCGTATGATTGACGGCATGAAAAAACTCTCGCACGCGATATTGGCGCTCTTGACATTGCGAGCCTGGCGGATGAAACCGCCCTACTTCAAAAAGCCAAGGCGATTCACCAACGAATCGTCGCCTTCGATAGCCACCTGGATCTTCCCTTCGACTACAGCGGCGCAGCCGATGACGGCAAGACGCAGTTCGACTTGCCCAAAGTTGCCCGCGGCCAACTGAAAGGAGCGGCGCTGGCAGTCTTCGTCCCGCAAGGCCCGCGCACGCCGGAGGGATATAAAAAGGCTCGCGAAGACGCGGACAAGAAGCTCGCGCTGATCAAGGCCGTGGCGGAGCAGAGTCCGAAGTTGGCTGAGCTCGCTTACAGTCCCGCCGATGTCCGCCGCATCGCTTCGGAAGGCAAGTTCGCGGTAGTGATCAGCCTGCTGAACGCCTATCCCCTCGGATCGGACCTGACGCAGCTTGACGAATGGTACAAGCGCGGCGTCCGAATCCTCGGCTACGTGCATGCGGGACATAAAGATTGGGCTGATTCGTCGCGGCCCAACAAAAATCTTGGTAACACAACGGAGGAGCATGGCGGCTTATCGGACCTTGGCAAGCAGGGCGTGGCGCGGCTGAACCAATTGGGTGTGTTGATCGACGTCTCGCAGCTTTCCTCGCCGGCGTTCAAACAGGTCTTGAGCCTGACCAAAGCTCCGGTGGCGGCCACCCACTCCGGTGTCAAATCGATCGTGAATGTGGGCCGAAACCTAAGCGATGAAGAACTGGAACTGATCCGCAAGAACGGCGGCGTAAGTGCAGATCGTCGCGTTCAGCAATTATCTTCGGCCGGCGGCCGAGGACGCCACGGAAGGAAAACCCGCGCCGCCGGCGACGGTAGCGCAACTGGTAGATTCGCTCGACTACGCGGTGAAGAAAATCGGAATCGATCACGTCGGCATTTCATCGGATTTTAATCACGGCGGTGGCGTCGCCGGTTGGCAGAATGAGGGCGAGGCGCAAAGCGTGACCGTCGAACTGTTGCGCCGCGGCTATACGGAGAAGGACATTGCGAAACTATGGGGAGGCAACTTCCTGCGCGTGTGGGGCGAGGCACAGAAAGTCGCGAAACACTAGAGATTAGAAAGACCGCCGAAAAGGGATCGGCGACTCGTTCGGCTGATTCATTTGGACTGAGGATATAGCATGGTTGTCAGGATGAGCCTCAGCGAGTTTTCCCGGGTTCCCGTGATCGACGTCGCTCCGTTGGTGAATCACACCGCGGAACGGGCGAAGACAATAGAACAGATCGGAACAGCGTGCCGGCAATGTGGATTCTTCTACATCGCCGGTCACGGCGTCGACGAGTCATTGTGCCGACAACTGGAAGCTCTGAGCCGCCGGTTTTTCGACCAGAGCGAACCGGAAAAGATGCGGATCGCCATGTCCCGGGGAGGCCGCACCTGGCGCGGGTATTTTCCCGTCGGCGGCGAACTCACGTCCGGTAAACCCGACAGGAAAGAGGGCCTTTATTTCGGAGCGGAACTCGCGGCGGATCATCCCGCGGTCCTGGCCGGCAAGCCCCTTCACGGTCCGAACCTGTTCCCGGAAATCCCCGGCTTTCGCGAGACCGTGCTGCGTTATATCGATTCGTTGACGCAACTCGGCCGCGCCTTGATGTCCGGGATCTTATTCGGTCTGGGCCTGGATCAAAACTGTTTACAAGAGCTCTCTATAGCCGATCCGTTCATTCTGTTTCGCATCTTCAACTATCCTCCCGCGACGGAGGATGGAGACATGCCATGGGGGGTTGGCGAGCACACCGATTACGGACTACTCACCATTCTACGGCAGGACGATACAGGCGGCCTGCAAGTAAAATCCCGCTCTGGTTGGGTCGATGCACCGCCGATTCCCGGGACCTTTGTCTGCAACATCGGCGATATGCTCGACCGCCTGACGCATGGAATCTATCGCTCCACTCCGCATCGGGTGATCAATACGTCGAAGCGCAACCGGCTATCATTACCGTTCTTTTTCGATCCTAATTTTGAAGCCCGGATTCCGCCCATCCAGGGTCTCGAACACGGAGCCCCAGATGATTTCCGCGAACGGTGGGACCAGGCGAGCGTGCATCAGTTCTCGGGGACCTATGGCGACTACCTGCTTAGCAAGGTGTCGAAGGTGTTCCCGGAATTACGCAAAAAAGTGCTGTAGTAGTGTGTCCTTTCGGTAAGTCTGCATGACAATGCCCGGCCGTAGTTGGTAAGGTCGGTCCTGATCCCGGCAGGGACGGAGGACCGACGATGACTCACAACACAGCGCCTGATGTTCCAAACGGCATGCAGAAGATTTGCCGACGCTTCGAGCGCTGGCGGAGTTCGCACCAAGGCCGCCTGCCGATTCCGAAAGCGTTGTGGGCATCCGCCGCGGAGGTCGCTCGGGAACACGGAGTCTTCCGCACTGCCACGATCTTGCGTCTGGAGTACGCCAAGCTGAAGCGCATGACTACGTCGGCCGCGCCCGTCAAGCGCAGGCCTGCGCCGCCCGCGGAGTTCTTGGAGTTGGTCGCAACCCAAGTTGCGCCCGCTGGGTCCGGCCTGACGGAATGTGTCATCGAGTTGGAAGGGCCGCGCGGCAAGATGCGCGTCCAGTGGAAAGGCGCGGCGGCGCCGGACCTTGCTGGATTGAGCCGGAGTTTGTGGGAGCCGGTGTGATCCAGATCGCGCCGCAGATACGGATTCTGGTTGCGGTCGAGGCTATTGACGGGCGCAAGGGCATTGATGCAATCGCCCAACTATGCCGGGAGAAACTGAACGCCGATCCGTTTTCCGGTTACCTGTTCATTTTCCGGTCCCGGAGTGGAACGGCCATCAGAATCTTGCAGTACGACGGGCAAGGGTTCTGGCTGGCGACGAAGCGATTGTCAAAGGGACGGTTCAAGTGGTGGCCGACGGGCGCCGAACCGGCGCGGACATTGCAGGCACACCAAGCGCAGTTGCTGCTGGCGGCAGGCAATCCGGAGACGGAAGCCGCGCCGGTGTGGCGAAAAGTAAGTTGAAATAACCGAAACAAAAAGCTTGCGTTCTGGTTTTCTTTCTGGCATGCTGCAGTTATGCCGGAAGCGGAAACGTGGCGATACCGCGGGCAAACCATCGACCG
>PLDF01000040.1 GCA_003135055.1 Bryobacterales bacterium
CGGCGAGGTTGCTGTTCAGCCTGCCGCCGAAAACGGGGACGTTCCAGTTGTGCACGACTTTGAACGCGTTGGCCAGAACCCGCAGCTTGAATTCCGGAGCGGCGCTGAGGCCCGAGGAATTGTTCATCTGGTTGGCCGAGTAGAAAGCGGTGAACTCGAAGATCACCTGGATGGCCGGCGGCGGCGTCAGGCCGGGCTTCACGGTTTCCACGCCTACTGGATAGACACTGCCTCCGTTTTCGGTCGCGTTGGCGGCAGCGGCCAGGAGGAGGATTGCGAGGAAGACGACCGAACCGCGCCAGGCGCGCCGGTTGGTTCTGGTGGTGAGAAGAGTTTCAAGCACTGAGATTTCTCCTTGTCGGTCGTCCTGCGAGCGGCCGGAAAGTCGAACTCCGCCGTCACTGCAGCCTGGCTCGGCACGCCCTGCCAGGTGGGACTTGCCTTCCTGATCGGCGACCGTTTCGGGGACGTGAAAAGAGGGATCGATGACCGATTGCAGAACAGCCAATGATGACGGACCGCACTTCCGGTGATCGGTTTCTGTACACGCCATCCCGGCGGCGGTACACTGCCGGGTGCGATCGATTCCCGAAAAAACTGAAAGATCCTGGTGGCCATGACTCGAACGTTCGTTGCGGCAGGCGTTACTCTTCTCTCGCTGCTCGCTGCCGGCAGCGCTGTTGCTCAAAAACAGATCGTTCTGGAGCGCCGGGACGCCACCGTCACGCTGGAACCGTATGCGCCGAACGTGGTGCGCATCACGATGAGCCTCAAAAAGGATCGCGCCCTCGCGCCTCCTGGTTACGGCATCACGGCCGAGCCGTCGGAATCCGGCTGGACCTACGAGCACACCGACAAGACGGACACGTATCGCTCCGATCGCATGACGGTGGAGATGCCGGTGCCGCACTACGATCCGAAGAGCACGAAATACTCCTGCGACACATGCCAGTATTTCTTTGGGTCAACGCCGTGGATCCCGCTCACGGTGACCGGCGCCGATGGCAAACCGCAGGTCAGCCTCAATGGCTGGTCGATGAGCATGCCGAATCACAAAGACGGCAACGCGCAGGTGCTCGCCGATGTGCAGCCCTCCATCGCCTACGACCACTTCGACTCACGCCCGGCGGACGCCGCGTATTCGCAGGTGGGGGCCAGCTTCCATTCGCCCGACGATGAGCACTACTACGGGTTGGGGGAGAACCAGGAGGGCTTCCTCGACCATCGCGGCCGTCCGATCCATTGCTGGAACGACTACAACGCGCCAGCCGCGCCCAGCTTCTGCGTGCCGTTCCTGGTCACCAACAAGGGCTATGCGATTCTCTGGGACAATTCCTCGAAGACGACCATCGAGGCCGGCTTCAACGAGCAGACGCGGTGGGTCTCCGAAGTCGGCGATCGGGTCTCCTTCTTCGTCATCGCCGGCAACACTACCGATGAGCTCTATTCCGGGTATCGGCTGCTGACCGGCGACACGCCGATGCTGCCCAAGTCGGCCTACGGATACATCCAGTGCAAACAGCGCTACTCGACCCAGGCCGAGGTTCTCGCGGTGGCCGACGGATACCGCGAACGGCATCTGCCGCTGGATACGATCGTGGTCGACTGGTTCTACTACACCAACATGGGACAGATGGACTTCGATGCGCTGAAGTGGCCCGATCCGGCGGCCATGAACCGCCAGCTCCACGACATGGGAATGCAGACGATGATCAGCGTCTGGCCGCGCTTTGTGCCCACGGATCGCTTCTACGCCGAACTGGCCGAAAAGGGGTGGCTCGAGCATCTTTCCGACGGCACGCCGACCAACGGCATGCCTTACGATCACGCCGGCTCCGACATCGACACGACGAATCCCGATGCGGCGAAGTGGTACTGGGACACGATTCGCGACAACATCCTGAGCAAGGGATTCGACGCGATCTGGGCCGACGAGACCGAGCCCGATCTGCCGCCGAACGGCAGCTACTACTTCATTGGGCCGGGCACGGAATACTTCAACGTTTATCCGCTGTTTCACACCGCCGCGCTCTATAACGGATTCCGCAAGGACACCGATCACCGCGCGCTGATCCTTTCCCGCGACGGATATCTCGGCGTGCAACACAACAGCGCCATCGTTTGGTCGTCGGATATTTTCCCGACGTGGGACACGCTGAAGCGGCAGATTCCGACGGGGCTCGACGTGGCGGCGTCAGGGATGAATTACTGGAGCAAGGACACCGGCGGCTGGCAGTATCTGCCGGCGGTGCATCACCCGGAGCATCCGCCGCTGCTCGATCCCTCCGACGCGCGGGACAACGTCGGAGGGTACGACGATTAACCGGAGCTCTACACGCGCTGGTTTGAGTACGCGACCTTCCTGCCCATCATGCGCACCCACGGCAGCCGCAAGCACAACGAGGTCTGGTCGTATGGCAAGCAGGCCGAGCCGATTCTGGAGCAGTATCTGAAGCTGCGCTACGAGCTGATGCCGTACATCTATTCGCTGGGCTATTTCACGCACCAGACAGGCGCGCCGTTCATGCGAGCGCTGTTCATGGACTTCCCCGGCGATCCCAAAGTCGCCGACGTTGGCGACGAGTACATGTTTGGTCCGGCGTTCCTGGTGGGTCCGGTGACCGACCAGGGCGCGACCACGAAACAGGTGTATCTGCCGGCGGGCGCGGACTGGTACAACTACTGGACCCACGAGC
>PLDF01000184.1 GCA_003135055.1 Bryobacterales bacterium
TGGACGCGGTTTGCCTATCGACGATAATTGAGTTGCGGCGGATTCCACCACTTCTATGTCGCGCACCCTCTCTCACGGGCCAAGGCTCTGTCTGTGGGCTTTCCAATGCGTACTTCAAATCGCTCGGACTTCCATCGTTGTTCGAGGAGTGCTGACGTAACCAATCGAACCGCCGTGTACGGACCCGTACGCACGGTGGTGTGGCAGGGGTCGGCGGGCGACCGCCGCCCCTATGCCGATCACTCAACTTCACGGCCCCTGCGGGGCCGTCATCGGGACGGATGAAAAAGCGCTACGCGCGGCCGCGATTTTATTATTGAGATGAAGGGGGTGCCCGCCACGCAAGTTACTGATATGGTGAGGCTTCCGGGGAGATATTTTTCGTAGGAACGTTAAGCGGCCAATGTCGGAAAGTGACTTCTGGGCAAGCTATGTGTTGGGCCGGCGCCGCAGAACGACAACCCCACTATTCAGTCTCAAATAACGATCTCGGGAGTTCCGACTGCCGAACGATGCTCAGCAATGTGCCTCGCGGTGTCTGATCGTTAAGCGGAACCGGCACGGTTATCGTCGTTGTCTCCAGACGCTTTTGCATCACCCGATGGCTGCCTCGCTGGCGGACTGCGACGAATCCGTTTTGTTCGAGAATCCGACAAACCTCCGAGACAGAAAGAACTCGAAGTCTACGCCAACCGGGACACTTCCAGGACCTCGACCTGCAGCGCCTCGTTTGGCCGGTTGGCGGTGCACTTCTCTTGCCGTGGAGCTGTCGCCACTGGCGGGTTGCGAAATTTCATGGCGAGGAGTGGCGTTTTCGATGCGCCAATGCGAGGCTTACGGCTCCTCGGAGAACATCCTGCCGTTTTGTAGCCCAGGGACTCGGGCCCAAGAATACCTTGACATTCTACACATCAAGGCGTATATGTAGAATCACTAGGCGTTGGAGGGTTTGGCCGTGCCATTTGGGTTTCGCAGACATCGCCAGGAGCGGCAACTGGATTCCGAGATCCGGTTCCATATCGATCGCATGGCGCAGGACTACGTCAGCCGCGGCATGGCCCCTCAAGAGGCGCGCCGCCGCGCGCGGATCGAATTCGGCGGCGCCGAACAGATCAAGGAAGATTGCCGCGACGTCCGCAGCCTCCGCTGGCTTGGTGACGCCATCGCCGATTTGCGTTATACGCTGCGAACCTTGCGCAAAAGTCCGGGCTTCACCGCGGCCGCTCTGTTATGCCTGGCGCTGGGAATCGGCGCGAATACGGCGGTCTTCAGCCTGCTCGACGCGGCGCTTTTGCGGGTGCTGCCGGTCGGCGAACCGCAGCGGCTGGCGCTGATTGAGTGCGCCAATGAGGACGGCCAATCCATCGACGCTTTTTCGTATCCGCAATATGTATACCTCCACGAACATGCGCGCGCCATGGGCGTCATGGCGTACGACAATATCTCGTTGAATCTGAGTGCGGGCGCCATCGCCGATGCGCCTTCCGGGGAGCTGGTGTCGGACAACTACTTCCAGCTTCTCGGCGTGCAGCCAGCGCTGGGGCGTTTGCTTGCGCCCGGCGATGAAAACGTCGCGGTGATCAGCCATCGCTTCTGGATAAGCCGCTTCGGCGGCGACCCCGAAACCGTCGGCCGGACCGCGAATCTCAACGGCGTGGCGTTCACCATCGTGGGCGTAACGCCCGCGCGTTTCTTCGGCGCCGAAGTAGGCAGCGCTCCCGATGTCTTTATCCCGCTGGCAATGTACGACCGGCTGCAATCGGGGGCGCCGCGGCTGCCCATGGCCAACAACTTCTGGCTGAACCTGATGGGCCGCTTGCGTCCGGGCGTTACGCCGCGGCAGGCAGCCGCCGAGGCGGAATTGCTCTATCATCAATCGGCATCCGAGCGCACGCGCGGCCTGCCCGCCGGTCACCCGCTGGTCGAGTATTTCCGCCGCATGCATGTGAGTCTGGCGCCCGGCGGCAAAGGCGTCGGCGGTATACGCGCGGAATTCGGCAAGCCGCTGACGGTCCTGATGGCCGTAGTTGCATTAGTGTTGTTGATCGCCTGCGCGAATCTCGCGGGCCTGCTGCTGACGCGCTCCACAGCCCGCCGGAGGGAAATCGCGGTGCGGTTGGCGCTTGGCGCGTCGCGCGGCCGTTTAGTGCGGCAGTTACTCACGGAGGGGATGGCGCTCGCCTTGGCGGGGGGAGCGTTGGGCCTGCTGGTGGCCTCCTGGAGCGCAACCGCGCTGGTGAAATTCCTCGATCGGACCACGCTCGATGTAACCCTCGATCTGCGCGTGCTCGGCTTCGCATTCGGCGCCTCAGTGATCACGGGACTGCTCTTTGGCGCGGCCCCGGCCATGCAGGCGGCGCGCCAGAGCGTGGCCGCGCCGCTGAAGGGCGAGCCCGCCGCCGGCGCTCGGGGACGGGGCTTCGAGCTGCGGAATTTACTGGTGTCCGGGCAGGTGGCGCTCTCGCTGACGCTCATGATTGGCGCCGGCTTGTTCATTAGCACGCTGGCGAATCTCAAGAGTATCGATCCGGGTTTCCGCGCCGACCGCGTGCTGTTGGTCTCGTTCGATCCCGGTCTTAGCCGCTACACCGATCGGCGGGCGCGCGATTTCTATGCCGGTTTGATGGAGCGCGTCGCCGCCTTGCCCGGCGTCGAGACGGTGAGCATGGCCGACCAACCTTTGCTCGCTGGCGCGATGTATGAGGGCGTGATGGTAGAGGGGGCGGCCATGGAAAACACCGGCGGCAAGACCGCCGGCGTTACCAGCGTGGCGGCAATCAAAACCGTGACACCACGGTTTTTCGAGACTATGGGAATCCGGTTGCGGCTGGGGCGCGATTTCTCGCCTCAGGACTTACCGGGAGCGCCTAAGGTAGCCATTGTCAACGAGCGTTTTGCGCGTCAGTTTTTCGGCGGACGGAATCCCATTGGCAAGCGCATCGGCGTCGGCGGCAAGACAGCCGAACTGGAAGTAGCTGGGGTGATCGGCGATACCAAATACCGGAGCCTCCGCGGCGCGCCACCCGCCACGGTCTATCTGCCCTTCGATCAGGTCGATCCCAAAG
The DNA here is from genome assembly GCA_003135055.1 of Bryobacterales bacterium. Lineage (GTDB taxonomy): Bacteria > Acidobacteriota > Terriglobia > Bryobacterales > Bryobacteraceae > PALSA-243. The sequence continues at coordinate 3,066 of PLDF01000184.1, forward strand.
GGCAACCGGGGTCGATGGCGCGCACGCTGCATATTCGTGCCAGCGCAAATCAGGAGAACTTAGCGGCGCTCATCGAGCAGCAGGCGCGAGCGCTGGACCGGAATCTGCCTGTCTCAAGAGTGACTACCTTTGCAAGAATCATCGACGCACAGTTAGTGCGGGAACGGCTGATTGCGACCTTGTCGGGCTTCTTCGGAGCGCTGGCGATGCTGCTCGCCTGCGTCGGTCTTTACGGCGTGATGGCGTACAACGTACAACGCCGGACTTGCGAAATCGGCATCAGGATGGCTCTGGGCGCCACGGGCAGCGCAGTGACACGGATGGTGATGCGCCACTCGCTCGCGATGGTCCTGGCCGGCGTTGCGGCGGGGCTTCCTATGGCGCTCTGGCTTTCGAAATTGGTTAAGAGCTTGCTCTTCGGCGTGGAACCCGGCGACGCGGCGACTCTGGCCGCGGCTGCGCTGCTGCTGGTCGCGGTGGCGGCGCTCGCGGCATATTTGCCGGCCCGCCGCGCGGCGCGAATCGATCCGACCGTGGCGCTGAGATACGAGTGAGTAACTGGTGACGCGGGCCGATAAATTTGACTTACTGCGGCGGAATGGACAGGCCAGGAGGCCTGTCCTACAGGTAACTTATGGCTTCCGATAAATCCGACTTACTGCAAGGCACATTGGACATGCTGGTCTTGAAAATCGTCGCGCTGGAGCCGGTCCACGGTTACGGCATCGCGCAGCGCATCCAGCAAATCTCGCGCGACGTCTTACAGGTGCAGCAGGGATCGCTCTATCCCGCGCTCCACCGCCTCGAAAAGCGCGGATGGCTGGCGGCCGAGTGGCGCGAATCCGAAACCGGCCGCGAGGCGAAGTTCTATTCGCTGACGCGCGTGGGGCGCAAGCAGCTCGAAGCCGAGACGGAGAATTGGGACCGGTTGGCGGGCGCCGTGGCGCTGATCATGAAGACCGCGGAATAGGAGGCTGGCAATGCGGAGCCATCAAGAGAGGTTGCGATTGTCACCCGAGAGCTTCGATCAGTCCTCTTTCGGACGCTTGCCGCGTGCGGGCTTCGCGCCGGGCCCGGAAAGCCGCCTGAAAGGCGGCTGCAGGCAGGATTGCCTACCCCACAGGAGCTCGTATGTTTAACCGCAAGAAGCGCCTCGAACGGCAGTTGGAATGCGAAATTCAGTATCACCTGGACCGCACGGCGCAGAGTTACATCGCGCAAGGCATGGACCCGCACGAGGCCCACCGCCGCGCGCGCCTGGAATTCGGCGGCGCGGCGCAAATTCAGGAAGACTTGCGCGATGTGCATCGTCCGCGTTGGTTGGCCGATTTGCGCCAGGACTTAGTCTATGCCGCCCGCACGCTGCGCCGCAGCCCGGGGTTTCTGGCGTGCGCGGTGGCGACGCTCGCCCTGGGCATCGGCGCCAACACCGCCATCTTCAGCTTGATCGATGCCGTGATGCTGCGCCCGCTGGGGGTGCGCGAACCGTCGGGCCTGATACAGATAGCGCGCTTCACGGAAACCGGCGGCGATCGCGCGGTTTCGTATCCGCTCTTCGAGTATTTCCGCGACCATCTCTCGTCCATCTCGGGGGCTTTCGCGGAGATGCCGTTGGTGAACACGATCACGCTCGGCGGCGTGGACGAGACTATTTACGGCGATGCGGTGTCGGGCGAATACTATTCGGTTCTGGGACTTGCGCCGGCGGCCGGGCGCCTGCTCGGCCCGGACGACGATGCCGCGCCTTCTCCGGTTGCGGTGATCAGTTATGCGTACTGGCAGCGCCGGTTCGCGCTCGACCCCGCCGCCGTGGGCAAGACTTTCATTGCCGGCCGGACCGCGCTCACCATTGTGGGAGTGGAGCCGCCCGGCTTTTCCAGCATCGCGCACGGGCGTACCAGCGACTTCACCGTTCCGCTCTTCATGACCGAACAGATCAATGGAGGCAACCGGCAGTGGAGACGGCAGTGGGACAGTAACTTCCTCGCCATGATGGCGCGTTTGAAGCCGGGCGTGACGGTGGCGCGCGCGAATGCGGAAGTGGAAGCGGTCTTCGACGGCTGGCGCCGCGAGCATGCCGCTACGCTGACAGGCGGCTTCCAGCGCAATCGATTCCTGAAAGAGCGCGCGGCCGCATTGGCCGCCGCCGCCGGATTGAACGGCCTGCGTTATGAGTTCTTCGAACCGCTGGCTGTCCTGATGTGCATCGTGGCGCTGGTGCTGCTTCTCGCCTGCGCCAATCTTTCGGGCCTGCTGCTGGCGCGGGCAGCATCCAGGCAACGCGAGGTTTCCATCCGCCGCGCCCTGGGAGCGGGAAACGGCCGCCTGGCCCGGCAATTTCTGGCTGAAAGCATGTTGCTGGCGGCACTCGGCGCCATCGTAGGTTTTGCCTTGGCGCAGTGGTTCAGCCGCGCACTGATCGCTATGATGGCGAATGGCGACCGGCTCGATCTGTCAGTCTCGCCCGATTGGCGCATCCTTGCGTTTACCGGCGCCATCTCGCTGCTGGCTTGCGTCCTCGCCGGTCTTGCCCCAGGCCTCAATGCCGGAAAAACCAACGTCAATCCCACGCTCAAGCAAGTTCGCAGCGGCGGCCACCGCCGTCTCGGGCGCGCGCTGGTGGTGGCGCAACTCTGCATCTCCATGACGCTGCTGATTGGCGCGAGCCTTTTCATCCGCACCTTAGTCAAGCTGTATGGCGTCGATACCGGCCTGCACACCGACGGCGTATTCCTCTTCGGCGTAACTACCAAGACACAGTTTCCGCCCGCGCGCGCCCTCGCGATTCAATCCGCGATTGTGGACCGATTGCAGCGGATGCCCGGAGTAGTTTATGCAAGCGCGGCCGCCATGGGGCCTATCGCGGGCGGCCTTTGGAGCGATAGCGTGCAAGTGGAAGGCTACGTTTTCCGCCCCGGCGAGGACAACACCGTGGCGCTCAATGCCATTGCCCCCAAGTTTTTCGCCGTCACCGGCACGCCGCTGCTGCTCGGCCGCGATTTCGATGAACGCGACTCCGCCGGACGGAAACCGGTAGCGATCGTCAATCAGCTTTTCGTCCGCTCCTTCTTCGGCGGCCAACCGCCTCTCGGCCGTCATGTGACCTCCGGCAATGTCGCGTATGAAGTTGTGGGGGTGGCCGGGGACGCGAAATACGGGAGCCTCCGCAAAGCCATGCCGAAGACTATGTACATCCCGTGGATGCAGCGGGAGGGCGGACGGCCCACAGGCTACGCGTACTTTGCGCGCGTCGCCGGCGGCGACCCGATGCGTGTGGCGCCAGCGATGGAGCGAGCCATCCCGGAGGTGGATTCGGCCTTGCGTTTGCGCACGCCGCAAACCTTTGCGGAAGCGGTGGACCAATCCACCCTAAATGAGCGCATGATGGCCACGCTCGGAGGCTTCTTCGGCCTGCTGGCATTGATTGTCGCGTGTCTCGGCATCTTCGGAATCATGGCATTCCAGGTCTCGCGCCGCATCAACGAACTGGGCGTACGCATGGCTCTGGGAGCTACCAGAGCCAATATCGTGACGCTGGTGCTGCGCGAAGTGGCGATGCTGCTGATGCCCGGCTGCGCCGCGGGCTGCATCGCGGCAGTCTGTCTCACCCGCTTCGCCAAGAGCATGTTGTTCGGAGTTACGCCGACCGACCCGGTGGCTTTCGCGCTAGCCGCCTGCGCGCTGGCCGCCGCCACGCTAGCGGCGGGATTCCTGCCGGCGCTGCGAGCTTCACGCATCCATCCCATGGCCGCCCTGCGGCACGAATAGGAGCCATCATGTTCTTCCGCAAGAAACGCCTCGAACGCCAGTTGGAATCCGAAATTCAGTATCACCTGGATCGCACGGCGCAGAATTACATCGCGCACGGCATGGACCCGCGCGCAGCCCGCCGCCGCGCGCGCCTGGAATTCGGCGGCGCCGCTCAGATTAAGGAAGACCTGCGCGATGTGCATCGCCCGCGCTGGCTGGCGGATCTGCGGCAGGACCTGGTCTATGCCGCCCGGACGCTGCGCCGCATCCCGGGGTTTCTTGCCTGCGCGGTTCTGACGCTCGCCTTGGGCATCGGCGCCAACACCGCCATCTTCAGCTTGATCGACGCCGTGATGTTGCGGTCCATGCCGGTACGCGACCCGGATCGGCTGGTGCAAATCACCCGTCTCGCGGAAGGCGGCGAGTTCTTCCCGGTCTCCTATCCGCTCTTCGAGTATTTTCGGGATCGCCTATCCTCCGTCTCCGGGACCTTCGTGCAAGCGCGGATACGGCAGGCGATTACCCTCGATGGCGTGGACGAATTCGCCGAAGCCGATCTGGTATCCGGCGAGTATTATTCGTCTTTGGGCCTGGCGCCCGCGGCCGGGCGTCTGTTAGGTCCGGCGGACGACGCCGTGCCTTCGCCGGTTGCGGTCATTGGCTACGAGTATTGGCGGCGCCGCTTCGCGCTCAATCCCGCAGCCATTGGCAAGAGCGTCACTATCGGCGCGGCCACGCTTACCATTGTGGGAGTGGAGCCTCCCGGCTTTTCCGGCACGCTGCACGGGCGCGCGCGCGATTTCGTGGCGCCGCTCTCGATGGCCGAACCGATCAGCGGAGGCAAAGCAGCATGGAGACAGCAGTGGGATAGCAATTTCCTCGCCATGATGGCGCGTCTCAAGCCCGGCGTGCCGGTGGATCGCGCGAATGCGGAAGTGGGCGCGCTCTATGACGCCTGGCGCGCCGACAAGGCCGCTGGCATTCGAAGCGCAAACCCCCGCAATCACTTCCTGAAAGAGCGCGCCGCCGCCTTGCCGGCCGCCGCCGGATTGAATGGTCTAATTGCCCGCTTCTCCGAACCCCTTACTGCGCTGATGTGCATTGTGGCGCTGGTGCTGCTTCTCGCCTGCGCCAATCTTTCCGGTCTGCTGCTGGCGCGCGCCGCGTCGCGGCAACGCGAGATCTCCGTCCGCCGCGCCCTGGGAGCGGGCCATGGGCGCCTGGCCCGCCAGTTCCTCGCGGAGAGCCTGCTGTTGGCGGGTTTCGGCGCTCTTTTGGGTTTGGCATTGGCGCAATGGTTCAGCCGTGCGCTGGTCGCGATGATGGCGAATGGCGGCAAACTGGATCTGCCGGTCTCGCCGGATTGGCGCATTCTCGCGTTCACCGCCGCCATCTCGCTGCTCGCTTGCTTGTTCGCCGGTCTCGCTCCAGGCCTGAATGCCGGAAAGGCAAGCGTCAATCCCGCGCTCAAGCAAGTTCGCGGCGGCGGCCATCGCCGTCTCGGCCGCGCGCTGGTGATGGCGCAACTCTGCATCTCGATGACGCTGCTGGTGGGCGCGAGCCTTTTTATCCGCACCTTAGTCAAGCTCTACAGCGTCGATACCGGTGTTCGCACCGGCGGCGTGCTCACGTTCGGCGTGCGAACGAGGACGAAGTTTCCGCCCGCCCGCGCCGTCGCGATCCAAACCTCGATTGTGGAACGCCTGCGCTCCCTGCCCGGAGTGGTTTCCGCCAGCGCGTCGGCGATGATGCCCCTTGGCGGCGGCCTCTGGGCGCGCAGCGTGCAAGTTGAAGGTTACGTCTTCCGCCCCGGCGAGGACGATACCGTTGCATTCAACGTGGTTGCCCCGCGGTATTTCGCCGCCACCGGCACGCCCCTGCTGCTAGGACGCGACTTCGACGAAGGGGACACGACTGAGTCGAAACCGGTCGCCATTGTCAACGAAAGTTTCGTCCGCTACTTCTTCGCCGGCCAGCCGCCTCTTGGGCGGAATGCGACGTCCGTCAAGATCGCCTATGAAATTGTGGGAGTGGTCAAGGATGCGAAGTACGAGAACCTGCGTGCGGCTGCGCCGAAGACCATGTACATCGCGTGGCTGCAGTGGAAGGGCGAGCAACCCACCGGCTACTCATACCTGGCGCGAGTCGCGGGCGGCGACCCGATGCGCCTGGCGCCGGTTATGGAACGCGCCATCCCGGAAATCGATTCGGCCGTGCACTTGCTGACGCCCCAAACGTTCGAGGAGACTGTAAACGAATCTATGCTCAATGAGCGCATCATGGCCACGCTCGGCGGCTTCTTCGGGTTGCTGGCGTTGATGGTAGCGTGTCTCGGCATTTTCGGAATCATGGCATTTCAGGTATCGCGCCGCACCAACGAGATCGGCGTGCGCATGGCGCTGGGCGCCACCAGAAGCAATATCGTGACGTTAGTGCTGCGCGAAGTGGCGATGCTGCTTGTAACGGGATGCGCGGCCGGATGCATCGCCGCCGCGTGTCTTACCCGCTTTGCCAAGAGCATGTTGTTCGGAGTTACGCCGACCGATCCGGTCGCATTCTCCTTGGCCGCGTGTGCGCTGGCCGCCGCCACACTCATGGCGGGATTCCTCCCGGCCCTGCGAGCCTCGCGCATCCACCCGCTGACCGCGCTGCGTCACGAGTAGGACAGGCCTCCCGGACTGTCCCCGCGCCGGAGGCGCGCTCGGAATGAGTCCGATACCACACGCACATCCCGTGGCCCTTTCGAGGCTTGTCCGCCTATCGTCAAGCCTGATTGGCGATGAATTCGACGCGATTCCGCATACTCGCGGTGGTCGTTGTCGAGCGAAGCCGCAAGATGCGGCGCAACTCTCGCCGACCGGGAACCGCTGTTGCGGCGCCAGGATCATACCGGCATGCTCTCGCCCGGCAATGATCGATTGCGTGTGAAGCCGATGGAAATCGGAAACGTTGAACGTATCGAGGACACATTCATGTGCCGTGGCGAAAGCCAACTGTTCCTCGTCGGGCGTTTCGGTGAGACCGGCGTCCATAGCCGTGATCACCGTAACACCACGGGAACGAAGAGACGCGACCAGGTCACTGTCCATCGCGGCTATATCAATGTAGATCATCGATGCAGATCTCGATCTGGCTCACTGGTGAGGATCAGCGCCTATTCTGCTCCTCAAGTCAAGGGCCTCTGTCTCCCGCGCCTCAGATTCGAGATCTGCGTCGATTTCCGCCAGGTTGGCGTGGTAGTGGGCAAGAGCCGCATGAACCTGCGCCAGCGACAGGCGGCCAAACTTCCTCGCGATTTCTTCAGGAATCAGGCCCATGTTGCGCCACTGAGCGATCCGGCGAACCGAAACACCTGTCCCGGTAATGCATGGCCGGCCGCCGCGAATCTCGGGACGTCGAGAGATCAGGCTGCCTATCTCCGTGAACGTTGCCATCGACTCCAAGCATATCGTGGCGAATCCCGTCGCCGCCCGTGATCTTTGGCCGATCTTTGGCCCGTTTCGCGTCGGCGCCGCGTCATGAATAGCACCCCGTTCCGTGGCCCTTTCGAGTCATTAAGGCATGAAACGTACCAGGGTGCGCAATTCAGCCGTAACCTTTCCGTCCCCGATATGCGTCCCACCTTGCAACGTGAACTCGCGCGTGAGCTTTCTCGCTGCGGCGGTATTTACGGGCTGGTCGGTGGCCGGGTGGAACGCCTCGGCGCAATCGCCGCCGGTTTCTCCGCAGGATCCGGCGCCCGTTCCGAACGCCGTAGCGCAATCGCCATCCGCGCCTCCGCAGGACTCGGCATCCGCCCCGGCGCCGGTCGAGACTGCCTCTGTCGCCCCCGCTCCTGTCGTCCCTTCCCCTGTGATCGTTCCGCTCAACGATCAGCGGATTGCGCTTGTCATCCCCGATTACCAAACCGTAGAGGATTCCTCCGTGCCGGTGGCGCCTATGACCGCCGCGGAAAAGTGGCATCTGGGCTGGAAGGAAACTATCGACCCGTTCAACATCGCCACCGCCGCCATGACTGCGGCCTTCTCCCAACGCGGCAACCAAACTCCGAAGTACGGTGAAGGCTGGCCTAACTATGGCAGACGCTTCGGAGCGGCCGTAGGCGATTTCGGCACGCAGAACCTTTTCAGCGCCGGACTTTTCGCGGTCTTGCTGCACCAGGACCCGCGCTATTTCCGCAAAGGTCCCCGCGCCAAAATCCTTCCCCGCGTCTGGTATTCCGTCACACGTTTGGCGATTTGCAGAAACGATTCCGGCCGGGACACATTAAATACCTCTAATTTTCTGGGAATGAGCTTCGGAATCGCCGCTTCCAATGTATACTATCCATCATCAAGCCGGACCGGGACCGTAATGGCAGGCCAAGTAGAGACCAGTATGTTGGGCGGAGTTACTGGCAATCTGATGTCCGAGTTTTGGCCGGATATACAGAAGAAGTTTTTTCGAAAAAAGTCTAAAATAACAAGCGAAAAGAAAGCGGATTAGCCTGGAAAAGCCTGGTTTCACCTGGCAAGCTGCCCGTCGTGGTCTGATCTGCGCAGCCTTGTGTCTTTACCCCGCGTCCGCAAAAGCCCCCGCCGGAACGGCCATCGAAGCTCGTCTGCTAACGCCCATTTCCTCGTACACCGCCCGTGTCGGCATGCCACTCGAAGCCATCGTCACCACGCCGGTCTGCTCGGCGGGCGAGGATGCGCTGCCGGAAGACGCCGTGGTGACCGGCGTGGTTTCGAAAGTTCACCGCGTAGGCTTGGGCCTGCTGTACGAGACCGCCAGCATGGCGGTCGACTTCAACCAGCTGCGTTTGTCCGACGGCCGCACCTACGCCATTCATGCGCAATTGACCGCCATCGATAACGCCCGCGAGCGCGTGGATAGCCACGGCGTCATTCACGGTATCCGCGCCACCGCGACGCTTTCGAATCGCGTGGGCCAGCATCTGGCTTTTCTGGCCCTGGGCCATCCCTTTGTGGCGTTGCCGCTTTTTGCGCTGCAAAGCAGCATGTTCCATTTCCCCGACCCGGAAATCGAGCTGCGCCGCGGCGCGGATTTTCATCTCGCCGTGCAGTTTCCCCAGCAGTTCGGGTCAGTGGTGAAGTGCGCCCTGCCGGAAGAGATTCCCGAGCGGAACTGGGGCGATCTGCATACCCTGGTGAACGCCCTGCCCTACTGGAGCTATTCGATCCGCCAGCCGCAGCCGATGGACTTGGTAAATCTGGTCTACGTCGGTTCCGAACAAGAGATCAACCGCGCATTCTCCGCCGCGGGCTGGACCGGAGCGCAGCCGAATTCGGCGCACGCTACGGTGAAGGTGATGCGGGCCATTGCGGAAAATCGCGGCTTGGCGGAAGCTCCCATGCGCGTGCTCCTGCTGGAGGGCGCCCAGCCAAGCATGCAGCTTCAACAGGGCCTGGATACGCTTGCCAAGCGCGATCACCTGCGCATCTGGGCGCGTAGCGAACAAATCGATGGGCGGCAGGTCTGGGCCTCGTCGGCAACGCGCGATCTGGCGGCGGTTTTTGGGATGCATCCGTTCGGCTTTACGCACCAGATTCAAGACGACGTGGATCTGGAGCGCGATCAGGTGGTCGGCGATCTCGCCTTCACCGGATGCGTCGATTCGGTTTCGTACGTCGCGCGGCCGGAAACGGTGCGGACATCCGGCGAGGTCTATCGCAAAGGCGTCATCACCGATTCGCGGGTAGCCGTGGTAATTCTGAATTCCTGCGAGGAGCCGCGCCAGGATCTCTCCGATATCGGCGAGATGCCGCAGCCCCGCATGCTGGTCCGCTGGATAAGGCGCGTGACCCTGACCGCGCGCAACCATTATTTGCGCGACAATTGGGCGTGGCGCGCGGGCGAGGCACTCCGATTCACTTTTCATACGGTGCGCTCATGGCAGCAGGAGCGCAAGGATGAACAACTGGCGCGCGAGCTCGATGCAAAACTGGCCGCGCGGCCGGAGCTGCGGCAGGATTTCGCGGTTAAGTAGCATGCGCCTCTGCGCGTGGCTGCTGGCGGCCGGCTCGCTCGCATGGGCCGCCCCGCAGCAGGCGCAACTGCTTCGCCAGGGTTGGGCCATTCAATCCTCGGCCGACGCTCGCGAAGGCGGCGCCGCTATTTCGGCCGCCGATTACAGGCCCAACGGTTGGTACAGCGCCACGCTTCCCTCCACGGTGCTAAGCGCGCTGGTGCAAGACCACGTTTATCCCGACCCGTATTCGGGCATGAATCTGCGGCAGATTTCGGGAGCGTCGTATCCCGTGTCCTCCAACTTTTCGAACGCGCTGATGCCGCCGGATAGCCCGTTCCGGCATTCGTGGTGGTACCGGACCACGTTCCAGGTCCCGGCGGATTATAAGGGCCGCACCGTCTGGCTGGGCTTCGACGGCATCAACTTCCGCGCCAACGTATGGATGAATGGAAAACAGATCGCATCGGCGGATCATGCCGCCGGCGCCTGGCGTCTCTTCGAATTCGACGTCACCGCCGCGGCCAAACCGGGCGAGAACAACGCGCTGGCGGTGGAGGTTTTTCCGCCGCTGCCGAATGATCTGGCGATCACTTTCGTCGATTGGAATCCGCTGCCGCCGGATAAGGATATGGGACTCTGGCGCGAAGTCTACATCGCCGCCACCGGCCCGGTGGCCGTGCGTTTCCCCGCCGTATTCACCAAACTGAATCTGCCTGACGACGATCAAGCCCAGCTTACCGTGCGCTGCGAAGTGCGCAACGCCGCGGCGCATCCGGCGGATGGCGTGCTGCTCGGCAAAATCGAAAATATCGAATTTTCGCAGACGGTGCATCTGGGGCCGCATGAGACGCGGGTGATTCATTTCACGCCGGATCGGTATCCGCAGCTTAAGGTCGCCAAGCCGCGCTTATGGTGGCCGGCGCAGGTGGGCGCGCAGAATCTCTATCCGCTCGATCTTACTTTCGAAATCGGCGGCAAGCCGTCCGACCAGAGCCGCATTCAATTCGGCGTCCGCCAGGTGACTTCCGAGGTGGATGCGCAAGGCCATCGGCTCTTTCACGTCAACGGCAAGAACATTCTGGTGCGCGGCGCGGGCTACACGTTCGACATGATGCTGCGCTCTTCGCCGGAGCGCCAGGAGGCGGAGCTGAAATACGTCCGCGACATGAACCTGAACGCGGTGCGCTTTGAGGGCAAACTCGAAGACGACCATTTCCTGGAGCTGTGCGATCAATACGGCATCCTGGTGCTGGCCGGCTGGTGCTGTTGCGACCACTGGGAGAAGTGGCAGGAGTGGAGCGCGGAAGACGAAACCATCGCCGCCGAATCCATGCGCGACCAGTTGCGGCGCATGGAACGGCATCCGGCGCTGTTCGATTGGATGTACGGCAGCGACAATCCGCCGCCGCCCAAGATCGAGCAGATCTATCTCGACGTCATCAAGGAAACGGAATGGCCAAACCCCTACCATTCCTCGGCCACCGCGAAGCCCACCAAGCTCGGCGGCCCGACCGGCGTGAAGATGACCGGGCCGTATGAGTACGTGGCGCCCGAGTATTGGCTGCTCGATGCCAAATTCGGCGGCGCGCACGGCTTCAACACCGAGACCAGTCCGGGCCCATCCCCGCCGCCCGTCGAATCGATGAAGCGCATGCTGCCCGAAGAGCACCAGTGGCCCATCGATTCCTGGTGGGATTATCACGCCGGCGGCGGCGCATTCAAAGACATCCACGTCTTCGCCGACGCCTTGAACGCCCGCTACGGCGCCTCATCCAGTCTCGAAGAGTTCGCCCGCAAGTCGCAGATGATGGCCTACGAGGGCCATCGCGCTATGTTCGAGGCATATGGGCGAAATAAGTACACGGCCACTGGCGTCATCCAGTGGATGCTGAATAACGCCTGGCCCGGACTGATCTGGCACTTATACGATTGGTATCTGCGCCCCGGCGGATCTTACTTCGGCGCCAAGAAGGCCAATGAGCCCCTGCACGTGCAATACTCCTACGACGACCGCAGCGTCGCGGTAGTGAATTCCTATTACAAGGCGTTCCCCGGCGTGAAGGTGCATGCGGCGGTCTATAACCTCGACATGACGGAGAAGTTCGCGCGCAACGCCACCGCCGATATCGCCGAAGACAGCGCCACGCGCGTCCTCACGCTGCCCGATATCTCCGGGCTCAGCGCGACTTACTTCGTCAGCCTGTCGCTTTCCGATAACTCGGGCGGCGCCATGAGCCGCAATCTGTATTGGCTGTCCACGACGCCGGAAACGCTCGATTGGGATAAGTCCACTTGGTATTACACGCCTACCAAGACGTTCGCCGATTATACGGCGCTGAATACGCTGCCGCCAGTGACGTTGAAGCTGAATTCGGCAACCAGTCAGCTGGGCATGGACCGGGTAACTACGGTGTTTATCGAGAACCCCGGCACGGCGATCGCATTCGGCATACGGCTGAAGGTGAACAAGGGCGCCGACGGCGATGAAGTGCTGCCCGTCCTTTGGGAAGACAACTACTTCGCGCTGCTGCCCGGCGAGCGGCGCACCGTAACAGCCACTTATCGCGCGAAGGACCTGGGCCGCGCCACCCCGTCAGTGCAAGCGGAGGCGTGGAACTCGAAGAGGTAAATCTTCGACGCAGAGACGCTGAGGCGCGGAGCAAACGCAGAGAAGACTCAAGATGGTTCACTGAGGTTCGGTGACTCTACGTCAAGTTCGCAGCCTTGACGCGGAAGTCCGGAAGTAACCTCTCGGCCCATCAATCTGGCAACTTTAGAACCTTCCGCTGCGTTAAAAGAACAAGCGCCTTCTGCACTACACGTTGTTCGTGGCGTTGCTCGCCGCTTGCGCTGCCCAGGACGTCAAATTCTCCAGCGAAGTCAAGGTAGTCGCGCTGCTGGCGGCGGTCCACGACTCAAACGGCGCGATGGTCAAAGACCTGACCAAAGACGATTTTCGACTGGAAGAGGATGGCCATCCGCAAACCATCCGCTATTTCTCGCGCGAGCCGGACCTTCCCCTGACCGTTGGTCTTCTGGTGGACACCAGCCGGAGCATGTTGACCGTTTTCGCGGAGGAATGCATCGCGGGCAGCCGATTCTTCGAGCATGTGTCACGCGAAGACGGCGATAGCGCCGCGGTGCTCCAATTCGATCGCAATATAAGCGTATTCGTCTCGGGAGAAGCTCACGTCTGCGCTCACTCAGTTGAAAATCCCCCGCTGGGCGAGTCTGACACGCGTTTGTACGACGCTGTGCGGTACGCGCCGGAAGCCTTGATGCAGCAGCGCGGCAGCCTCTGCATCCGTCTCCCCCAGATCGGTTAAGTTAAGCACACACGGGCCCCCGTCAAGGCCCGAGTTGGTATATACTCGGCCCATGCACAAAACCAGCATACTGATCGCCATGCTTGCGATATTCGGCGTCCACGGAGCGGCACAGGACGACGCGCAATATCAAACCTGGATGAAGTCTATGCAGCCAACCGTGGGAGCGATTCGCAACGCCGCGGATAATGCCGCCGCGGCTGCCGACGCCACCAAACTTGCCGACACCTTCGGCAAAGTCGCTATATTCTGGAAGGCGAAGAATGCCGACGATGCCGTGAAATTCGCGGAAACGGCGCGCGATGCGGCCAAAGCCATCGCGGCGGGCTCCGGAGACAAGGCTGCCAACCTGCAGACGATTCAACGCACCTGCGGCGGCTGTCACTCGGCTCATCGCGGGGGAGCGGCTCCCAACTTCACGATCAAATAGCTCGGTTGAAAAGCCGCAGCCGCGAATGCCTGGCTGGACGACGTTGCCGCGGATTCCGGTCGAAGCCGCGCTGCGATTCCGTCTGTTTTTTCGCTTCACGGCCGGGCCCTTCTCAAGATTGAGAAGGGGCATGCGCCCAACACCTGCTTGACAGATGGCCGTCAGGCGCGTCAGGTGGGGTCGCATCTTGCGATCTCCGCATTCAGCTCCCGGCCGCTTCTGGGATTTCCTGCGTCCGCCGATAGCGCGGCGTGCGAGTTCCTCGCGCGACTATTCTATCTCGTGCGACTATTCCTATTACGATGCTTTTCGATGTCAACGGGCTTTGCAAGCGGTTCGGCCGGATTGCCGCGCTCACGGACGTCAGCTTCCAGGTGCACGCGGGCGAGGTGCTCGGACTCATTGGCCCCAACGGCGCCGGTAAATCCACGCTGTTCGAATGCCTGGGCGGCGTGCTGCCGTCCGACAGCGGCGCGATGCACAGCGGCGGACGCTTAGTCGGAACGCATGAGCGCCCGTCGCTGCTGTTTTATGTCCCCGACGGCATCGCCCCTTGGCCGGCGCAGTCCGTGCGGTGGGCGCTCGATTTCACCATTGGCTTCTTCGGAGGCCGGCCCGCGCTTCGCGACGAAGTGATCGATCAGCTCGACCTCCGCCAGTTGCTGCGCCAGCCAATTGGCACGCTCTCGAAGGGCCAGCGAAAGCGCGCTCTGTTAGCCATTGGCCTGCTGACGCCCCAGCCGGCGCTGCTCATCGACGAGCCCTTCGAAGGACTCGACCTGCGGCAGGCGCGCGAAATTGCGGCGGCGTTGCGCGCGCACGCGGCCCGCGGCCGGACGCTCTTCCTCTCGATTCATCAGATCGGCGATGCCGCGCGCTTCTGCGACCGGTTCGTGCTGCTCAGCGGCGGCCGCGTCTGTGGGGAAGGCACCGTTCGGGAACTCGCGGCGCTGGCAGAAATGCGCGACGGGTCGAGAACATACGAGGACCTGGAAGAGGTGTTCCTTGCGCTCACCTAGTTGCGGGACATGCCTCCTGGCCTGTCACTCCCGCGGGCTGTCAGGCACTGATGGTTTACTCAAGCAAGTGACAGGCCAGGAGGCCTGTCCTACATGAGGTCTCCATTTCTGTGGCTATTGGACAAGGAATGGCGCGAGCTCATTGTGTCCAGGGCATGGTGGGTGCTGCTGCTCGGCATGGGACCGTTGGCGGGAGCCTCGTTCATCAGCGCCGTAAGCGTCTACGGGGAAGTGAGCGGGCTGAACGGAACCTCAGCCGGCGTCGGCGAGGCGTTATCGCCGCTGGCCGGGGTTTGGGCGCCCACGTTCAGCGCCTGCGAGCTGGCGGCCGTCTTCCTGCTGCCATTCGTTGCCATTCGTCTGGTGGCGGGCGATCGGCAGAGCGGCGCGCTGAAGCTGGAGCTGCAACGGGGCATGCCGCCCTTCGCTCGCATCGCGGCCAAGGCTGCCATACTGCTCGCGGGCTGGATGGTGGCGATGCTGCCGCCCCTGAGCGCCATCCTGCTATGGAGAAGTTACGGCGGCAGCGTCTATCCGCCGGAACTGGCCACGTTGACGCTCGGCCATGTGTTGAACGCTGGGCTGACCATTGCGCTCGCCGCCGCCATGGCGTCGCTCACCGAACATCCCTCCACGGCCGCGATTTTGACGCTGAGCTTTACAGTCGGCACCTGGATCGTTAGTTTCTTTGCGGCGGTGCAGGGCGGCTGGTGGGAGCGCGCCGCCGGGTACACGCCCGCCGCCATGGTGGCGGAGTTCCAGCACGGGCTGGTGCGCCTCGACACCGTGCTCATCGCGCTGGCGCTGACTCTGACGGGCCTCGGCTTCGCGGCCGTCTGGATGCGCCTTGGCGCCGCCGTGAGCCGCCGCGTCTACGAATCGATCGGCCTTGGCATGCTCGCGGCCGCCGCTATCTTCGCGTGCACTTTCTGCGCCGTCAGTTGGGACACATCCGAAAGCCGAAGCAACTCCTTCCCCGAGTCCGACGAACGGGCGATCGAGCAGATCAAGACGCCGTTACTTATCGTCGCGCATCTGGCGCAGGAAGATCCGCGGCGGTTCGACCTGGAGCACCGCGCCCTTTCGAAGCTGCGGCGCGTCATGCCCAAACTCCAGGTGCAGTATGTGTCGGCCACGTCGATCGGCCTGTTCGAACAGACCAATGCCCATTACGGCGAGATTTGGTATTACATGGGCGGGCGAAAGACGATGAGCCGCGTGACCACGGGCGAAGGCGTGCTTGAGGCGATTTACTCCCTCGCAGGCGTCGCGCCGCCCGCTGAGAACGACGCAGAGATCTTTCGCGGACATCCTCTCGCGGTTGCTCCAACTGGCGCCGGCGCGATATTCTACCTTCTCTGGCCATGCCTGATCGTAGCTGGCGGAATTTTTGCACGATGGAGATTCAGATGAAGGCGCTCATACGAAATGGATTCGGCCTCGCCGCCGCATTGCTCATGGCCGCGCTGGTCTACGCGGCGGATATCAAGGTCGATCTCAGCAAGGAACAGCCCGGCAAGCCGCCTGTCATTTTCGAGCCGATCGTCGGAACGTGGCTGGTGGCGCAGGACCGCCCCGACAAGGTGATTGCGCTCGACGGCCGGCCGTGGGTGGCCAGCAAGGACACTCCGACGAAGCTGCTGGTGGAAAGCGCGCGCAAGCTGTATGGCACGTCGAACGAAGAGCTGATGGATAACGCCAAGCAGTTCGCCTACTACCCGGTCGCGATTCTCAAGAGCGTCGATAACTTTTCGAACGGGACGATCGGCATGAAGTTCAAGACCACGGGCGGCGAGGCCGACCGCTGCTCGGGTATTCTCTTCAACGTGAAACCGAACGGCGACTGGCTGACCATCCGCTACAACGATACGGAGAACAACGTCGGGCTATGGGAATTCCACGGCGGCATACGAAGGAATGTCAGGTTCAGCGACAGGGCCAAGCCGTTCATGCTCGACCGGAGCGCATGGCATGAGTTGAAGATGACTGTGAACGGCGCCGATTTCAAGGCATGGCTCGACGGCGCCGTAGCCATTGAGTACACGTTCGGCAGCGAGCCGGCGGCGGGCAGGAAAGGCCCACCCAATCCGGACTTGTTTCCGGCGACTAATCCGGTGCTGCGGCCGCCGGTGGCCGGCAAAGTCGGTCTCTGGTCCAAGACGGATAGCTCAAGCTATTTCAAAGATTACGTGGTGAGCCCGCAGCCGTAACATCGGGACAAGCGCGCGAGTCTCTTCGAATAGTTCCACGTCGGCTAGGTGCGGACCGCTGCTCTCGCGCCCAGTCTCGAAACAAGTGCGCCGCCGGCCGCGGGCGCGGCAGACCAGGCAGAGCAGACCAGGCAGAGCAGACCAGGCCGCCGCTACTTCGACACTGCCAACCCGTCCACCTGGACCTCAAGCAGATGATTGATGCGAATGCCATAGACCCCATCGGTCTTCGCCAAGGCGCCGCTCTATTAAGATTAAGGCTGGTGCTTAGTCTTAGTCGAGATGGAGCGCGACCGTCAGGAAGCGGGATTTCGCAGCGCCGCAATCACGCTCGCGCTGCGCTACTGCCACATCGATCTCCGTCGCCGGGAACTGCCTGGGGCTCTTGTACGCTTCGACGCACTGGCCATGGTGGCGCTTGGGTCTTCATATCGAAAACATCGGCGATTCCCGACCGGCCTGCGGCGTCATTGAGAGCACCGGGTTTTACCGGCGGCGAATTCGAGTGCGGCAGGAGGAAGCGCCCGCCTTGCCCTGCCGGCGGATCAAGTCCGGACAATCGAATCGCCAATCCTTTTGAGCCCGCTAAATTCAAGAGCCATCCGCCGGCCGAGTCAGAATTGCAACCGGGCTGAGAAGGCCATCACACGGGCCGGCAATGTGCCGGTCGGAAGGCCGACGGCGGTAGCATTAGACACGGCGTTAGTAGCTGGATTGAACTGAACACCGGTATTCATGGCGTTGAATTCCGGGTGGTTCAACGCATTGTATGCCTGAACCTGAAACTTCAGCAGGCGCTTTTCGCTGCCTAATGGGACGCTCTTAGTGATCGTCAAGTCGAGGTTGGTCACATGCGGATAGGTCAGAGCTCCGGCGCCACCGCCCTGGTTGCCCAACACGGGCGGTCCGACAATCGAGTTGTCCGGGCCGGTAGCCAGCGCGGGCATGGCGTATGCCGCCGGATTAAAGTAAGTGCCCGCGGGGATATTGGCTAGCGGATTGCCGATCACCTCGCACCGCTGAGTGATGTCCGGAGTCCCCGTATAACCGCCGCTCACCGATGGCGAGCCCGACGTGGTGCTGCAACCCGGATTAAACGGCACGCCACTAATGATGGAAAAGATTCCGGAGAAAATCCAGTGATCGGTAAGAAGTCCCAAGCCCTTGACGCTGTATCTCTTGGCAAGGTTGGGCAAATCGTAGGAGTAGTTGACCTGGAGGTTGCTGCGCCGGTCCGTACTCAGCCTTCCGTAATTCCATTCCTCGTTGTTAGGGATGCCGGGAGTGTAAGCGGTCGTGCCCAGGGCTTTCGAGAAAGTGTAAGCCACGCCCAAGACCAATCCGTGCGAGTAGCGCTTCTGCGCGGTGGCGGTCAAAGCGTGGTAAATGGCGTGCCCCCAAAACGCATTTTCCGTGATCGCGCCGTACCCTGGGAAGGCGGTTCGCTCGAAAATCGATCCGACGTCGGCGCTGGTACTGCCCGTGGTGGTCGGATTCAGGTTCGACGGGGTGAACGGCCAGCCCGTTCCGATCGCAATGGGGTTGGCATCGTAAGTGAGGTGCTGGTCGTAACTGTAATTCATGTTGTAGCCGACGCTTGCCACAAAGTTGCCGCCGAAGGTTCGCTGAATGTCGAGACTGGCGTTGATCACCTTGTCCCACGGAACATTGGCAGGGTAAGCGGTAGGAGCGATAGGAGCGATGCTCAAACTGCTCAAGCTCGGCGCCGCCCCCCCGTCTAACGTCGCGATTTGCGCGAAGGTGACATTATTGACCGTCTGCTGATAGGTTGTGGGCGCTTGCCCGGAGAGACCGTAATATTGATTTCCGTCCAGCCGGTTGTAGAACATTCCCGCGCCGCCGCGGATCGCCGTAGTGCCATCGCCAAAGACGTCGTAGGCAAAGCCAAGACGCGGTCCTACAGCCAGCGGCGCCAGATGATAGGGAGCCAGTGGTACGCCGTTGGTCCCAAGCACCTGTAATCCCGACGTGGGATCGCCCGTGTTAGGAACAAAGTCCCCGATGAACCCGCTGCTCACCGTTGCGCCCGTCCCCGGGTCCTTCGCCACCAGACCGTTGTTAGAGGTACAAGTCACGCCAGTGGTGCAAGCCGGAACGTAAATCCGCGGCATTGCCGACTTGGAATAGAGTGACGGATTGAAGTTGACAAATGTATCGTTGTGGTCTTCCTGAGGCGTCTGGTGATAGAATCGCACCCCGACATCGAGCGTCAGCTTGCGGGTCACTTTCCAGTTGTCCTGCAGATAAAACTCCAGGTTCCAGTAGGTGTCGTTAAACGTGGTGCTGTTGTTGTACTGGCTGTAGCTGTTGACATTGCCGAGCAGGGCGTTGGCGAAACCGTCATTGGTGTTGACCAACGGGGTTGAGCTGGAGGAGGCAAAACTGAAGGCGCCCATGTAGTTTCTCATGGCCGGCTGCCACTTGGTGTTGTATTCCAGGTAGACTCCCGCTTTGAACGAGTGATGGCCCATGATCTTGCTCAGGTTGTCCTGCCAGTACCACGTCGGGTTTATGGTATAGTCCGCTCCGGCCAACGAGCCGACGCGCGAATAAGACATCGCGTTGCTGGGCGTGCCAAAGCTGAAGGTAGGCAGCAGGTTCTGGTAACCGTTGAGAGGCGAGGCAGTCTGGCCCTGTGTGGAAGCCGTTGGCGGCGGAAACAGCACGGGCAGACCGGGCACCTGGGAGCGGTCTTCGCTCTTATAGTTATCGAGAGACGTGTACGTATACTGATCCCAGTCCGAGGCGTAGGTGAATTCGTTGACCATGGTGGACGAGATGGTGTAAGTAAGGGTGGTCGCGTAGCCGTGCCCGCCGTTCGGATGTACGATGGGCGAAATTCCCGTCTGGCCCAGAACGCCCCCTACGTCCGAACTGAACTGGACCCCATCGTACAGGATGTTCGACGTGTCGTAATCGTTGATATAGCGGAAGAAGCCGGTGAGCTTCGAGGTAAAGTTGTAATCGGCGCGAATCACGTCGTTGCGCCGCGGATGCGTGGCGCTGCCCTGCTCGGTGTAGTTCACCACGTTCAACTGCGCCGCCAACGTCGGATTATAGTTTGGCAAAGGGAAGAAGTTGAGCACGTTCTGACCCACCGGATTGAGCCGCGTTGTGGGTATGATGTTGCCCGGAAACGGCGCGTTGTTGTTGGCCGGGTCGAGGACGGAAATCATGCTGCCGTTGTTGTTAAAGCTCTTTGAGAAGTTACCCACCCGCTCGAGCGCGGTGGGTGTGTACTGAAACTCCTGGCCGCCGGTTACGAATTGGCCGACCCACTCCTGCGAGACGAAGAAGAAGAGCTTTTTCTTGGCCGTGTTGAAATGCTTGGGGATAAACACGGGACCGCCGAAGCTGTATGTCTCGATGTTGTACCGGTACGGCACTCGCGGAGTAGCGGCGCCGTTCTTGAGGGTGTGGTCGTTGACCCAGGTATCGGCGTTGAATTCCTCATGCCGGTGGTTCCATGCGAGCGTGCCGTGGAAGTCTTGCGTTCCGCTCTTGGTCACCACCGTGATCGTTCCACCCGAGTTGCGCCCGAATTCGGCGGCATAGTTCGAAGTCAGAACTTTTAGCTCCTGAATCGCATCGAGGTTCGGTTCATATTGAAGCGAAGTGTTCGACCCGGTATCCATATCGGTGACTCCGTCCACCGTAAAGTTGAGCGCCGACGTGGCTCCGTTGATATTGATGCCGCTGATGGCGCCGTGGCTGGTTACGTCGCGGCTGGCCGCGGTGTCGATTACGCCCGGAACCAGCCGCATGTAGCCGAACAGATCCCGGCCCTTCAATGTAAGATCTTCCAGGTCTTTGGAGTCCACCGTCTGGGACATCTCGGAACTCGCCAACTGCACTTGCGCCGCTTCCGCCGTGACGGTTACCGTGTCCGATACATTGCCGATCTGGAGAACCATCCTGCCCGCATTGTGGGTTTCCTCCGCGGTCACGACGATGCCGGTCTGGGTTGCGCTCTTGAACCCGGTCGCGGTGACCGTCACATTGTAGGTGCCCGGTTCCAGGTTGACGAAGCGGAACGTTCCGAGACTGTCGGTAGTCCCGCGGCGAACCGCGCCGGTACCGGCGTCGGTGAGCGTCACCGGCGATCCCGCAACCACCGAATTCGATGGATCTACGACCGAGCCCACGAGTGAGCTCGTGACTGTTTGCGCCAACATGGCCGCGCAGAAGAGCGCCAACGCGAACAGAGCGTACATAAAGTTATTCAATTTCACATTCCCCTCCCAAACAAAAACCGGTCTGGCGACTGGAAGCGGCGCTATGCCAGGCCCGAGCCTCAGACAGATACGGAGCAACGATGCTGGTGAAGTATATCCGGCTGCGCCGCCGGTGTAAAGGGCGCGATGATCGGGAACGTACATAACAGCCTGAACGTTGTCTGCGGCCCTACCCTCGGCGGTATGCGTAGCGTGTTGCCAATCTGTCCAGGGCTCCCGCCTCCAACAATCTCTTGAAATATGTACCCGCAGATGTGGCGGGGTGGATAAGTGGGCCCCCACTGGTTTTCGGAATAGCGCCTTACGGGCGTTGGGGATCAATGGAAGGGAAAGCCGGGTTAAGGTCACGGGAGTTTTGCAGGATCATTCCGCGACCCACTGGCGTAAGCAACTCCACTCGCTTTCGTCGCAGGGCATGGCCCCGCGCCACCGCGGCAAATATAAGAGCCGCAGGGCGACCTTCCTATAAAATCCTTAGGCGTTTTGTGCAGAGCCCAAAAGCTTTTCTTTTTTCCTCGCTCAGCCTCGAAATCCAGCTTTCCCCGAAAACGGGTAAGTACGCCGCTCCGAGAAGCTGTGAAACATATCGCGTTCACATGAGCGTGAACGCTGCACGCATGAGTGCGACGCATGAGTGCGTGCGCCACTCCGAAGCGGGTGATCCTGGTCCGCCCGACAAGAGCTATACTGGCACGTTTAGTGGGGAGAATCGACAAGCGGCGGAAGTCGCGCGACACATCACAGCCAGCCGCCGGGCCAGGCTTCGTGGCCCGGAGAACGGGCCTGATCCGGAGGCACGGATGGCGGCTGCTGGCGGTTTGGGGCCTCGCCTTGGTTGCCTATTCCAATTCTTTCCAGGCGGCCCTGGTGTTCGACAATGCCTCGGTGATAGGGGAGGATTCCCGCATCCAGGCGGTAACGCGGCAAAACGTCGAGCGGATTCTG
Organism: Bryobacterales bacterium; assembly: GCA_003135055.1. Taxonomy (GTDB): domain Bacteria; phylum Acidobacteriota; class Terriglobia; order Bryobacterales; family Bryobacteraceae; genus PALSA-243. The sequence continues at coordinate 24,973 of PLDF01000184.1, forward strand.
ACCGGAGGGTATCGGGACGGCAGCAGCCATGCGGCCACGGCGGGATTGTATCGGCCGTTCACCACTCTCACCTACGTGCTGAATTACGCCGTTCTAAGAGATGGCCCGCGCCCGGCCGGCTATCACACCGTTAATTTCGTGTTGCACGAAGTGAACGTGGCGCTGGCGTATGCGCTGGGAGCATCGATTTTTGGAGAAGCCGCGCCGGCTTTCGCGCTAGCCGCGATTTGGGGATTGCATCCGCTGCTCACCGAAGCGGTCACTAACATTGTGGGGCGCGCCGACCTGCTGGCGGCCTTCGGAGTGTTGGCGGGCTTATTGTGCCACGTGCGAGGCGCGTCCGCCGCGGGGCGGCGCCGGGTGGCATGGCTGGCGGGTCTCGGCGCCGCCCAGGCCGTGGGGCTTTTTTCGAAGGAGAACGCCGTTGTCTTACCGGGCATCATGCTGCTCTACGACCTGATTTGGGCCAGGCGCGCGGCGTGGCGCCGGCTGGCGCCCGCCTATGCCGTTGTGGCGCTGCCGTTGGCCGCTTTTTTCTGGCTGCGCAGCGGTTTGCACACGCACATGCTGATCGACTTTACCGACAATCCGCTGGTGCGCGCCGGTTTCTGGACGGCGCGGCTCACGGCAGTCAAAGTGGTTGGCATGTACCTATGGCTGTTTCTCTGGCCGGCCCGCCTGTCGGCGGATTATTCCTACAACGCAGTGCCGTTATTTGGCTGGCGGGCGTCGAATTGGGAGGACGCCAAGGCGCTAATCGGACTAGCGGTTTGTCTGGGCGCCGGGCTGCTTGCCGTCCTGCTGGCCGTGCGCTGGCGCAGTGACTTGCGCAGTAAGGGAAAGCCGCTGCTCTTCTTCCTGATGTTCTTTTTCGTCGCACTATCGCCCACTTCGAACCTGATCGTGCTCATCGGGAGCATTATGGCTGAGCGGTTTCTCTACCTGCCTTCGGTGGGCCTGGCGGGTTGCGTGGTGGGTTGCGTGGTGGCGGCCATCCACGCGCTTGGCCAGCGGCGCTTCCTGCAGCGGCCCGCGGCTGCGCGAGTTGCCTGGACCGCCCTGGGACTGGTGTGTCTGGCGTTCGCCGCGCGAACCTACGCCCGCAATTTCGACTGGCGGGATGACCGCAGTCTCTGGACCAGCGCCGTGGATGTCCGTCCGGGAGCCGTCAAGCCACACTACAATCTGGGCGTGGAATTCGAGCGGATCGAGGACCGGCAGGCGGAGGCGATCGCCGAGTACCGGGCCGCGCTGCGGATTGAGCCCGATTTCCTGGAAGCGCACAACAACCTGGCAAACGCTCTGGCGCGCATGCCAGGCCGGTTGCCGGAGGCGATTGCCGAGTACCAGGCCGCGCTGCGGATTCGACCTGATCGCGCGGAAGCCCACTTCAACCTGGCGCTCGCTCTGGCGGAAATGCCGGGCCAGCTGCCGGAGGCGATCGCCGAGTACCAGGCGGCGCTGCGGATTCGACCCGATTATGCGGAGGCGCACTTCAATTTGGGACAGGCTCTAGCGCAGACGCCCGAGCGGCTGCCGGAGGCGATTGCCGAGTATCGGGCGGCGCTGCGGAGTGAACCCGATTACGCGGAAGCGCACTTCAATTTGGGAAACGCGCTGGCGCAGACGCCTGCCAGCCTGCCGGATGCGATCGCCGAATATGAGGCGGCGCTGCAGCTGAGGCCAGATCCGCGGTTGCAGCAGACGGTGGAGCGATTACGGGCATGGCGGCAGAAAGCGGCTTCCAAGCGTTGAGCGGCGGCGGACAAGCCGAAGCCCCAGTCCACGGTCGGACTGAACTGCTGGCGGCTCCCTGATCGCGCGGTGGCGGAGCTGGGGCGCATCGACAAAACGATCGCGCCCCGACCTATATGAATGTGACGATAAGGCAATCGCTTGCTGCCTCGCTTCTGGCGTTTAGCCTTCAACTGCCGGCCGCTGCGAAAATACAGCGCCGCCGCTACCGTGCCCCTGCTCGTCCATCCCCACACACGGTTTCAGAAGCTTTGGCTGCGATGGCCAGCGCCGCGAAGACGCGGACGCGCTTTTGAAACGTGGACCAAACTACGCTCTACCGGGCGCTAAGTTGAATAGGTCCGTGAGCCGTGCTGCACATGGTACAGTCTTCACAACTATCGGCGGCCGTTCAAAAACGCGCATCGCCAGCATGTTGCGGGAGAGCCCGGATTTCGCTGGCCTTGGTCGTGTCCTCGGTTGCTCCGCGCAAGTCGCCCCTGGCTGCCCGCACAGCACCCCGATTTTGGTAGGCGGTTGCATCATTAGGATTGAGTTGGATGGCTTGAGTGTAGTCCGCGATTGCGCCCCTTAAGTCGCCTTTGTCGGCCTTCCAAACGCCATGATAGAAGTACTCCATCGCATTCGCACCAGGCGTGTTTCGACCAAGGTCTCTACCTGCTTGCCGCGGGTTTTCCCGCTGCCGTCGATTTCCGGCGCCATGTAACCAAAATGGAGAGCACTATGCATCTAAACTAAGTACCTATCTCAGTTTCAACGGCAGTTCTATGAGCAGTGTCTGGGCGGCAAGATTCAGATGATGATGACGTATGGCGAGTCGCCTATGGCAGAGCAGGTGACGCCTGACTGGCGCAACAAGATCATGCATGTCACTCTGGCTGTGGGCGACGGCGTCTTGATGGGGTGTGACGCGCCGCCTCAGCACTATGAAAAACCGCAAGGGTTCTTCGTGCAAACGGGAATTGAACGTCCCGATGAAGCGGAACGCCTGTTTCAGGCTTTGTCGGAGAACGGTACAATTCGGATGCCGTTGCAACCGGCGTTCTGGGCCGCCCGTTTCGGTATGCTTGTAGATCGATTCGGTATCGTGGATGATCAATTGCAGTCAACCTGCTAAGGAGGATTAGGTGAGCGGAGTGCGAGTTTTGGTAGGTACGCGGAAGGGCGCGTTCATCCTCACGTCGGATGGAAAGCGCGAACACTGGGACGTTGCCGGCCCCCACTTCGGCGGCTGGGAGATGTATCACCTGAAGGGGTCGCCCGCCGCCCCGGACCGGCTCTATGCGTCCCAATCGACGGGCTGGTTCGGACAGATGATCCAGCGCTCCAACGATGGCGGCAAGACCTGGGAGCCGGTGGGCAACAAGTTCGTGTACGATGGGGTGCCCGGAACGCACCAGTGGTACGACGGCACGCCTCATCCCTGGGAGTTCAAGCGAGTCTGGCATCTGGAACCGTCGCTGACCGATCCGGATACCGTCTACGCCGGGGTGGAGGACGCCGCCTTGTTCCGCTCGAGCGACGGCGGCGGGACGTGGCAGGAACTCCCCGGACTGCGCGGCCACGGCACGGGGCTTCGCTGGCAGCCAGGCGCCGGCGGCTTGTGCCTGCACACCATTATTCTCGATCCCGGCGACCGGCAGCGGATCTTCATCGCCATCTCGGCCGCGGGCGCGTTCCGGACCGACGATGGCGGGGAGACTTGGCGGGCGATCAACCGTGGACTGAGGTCCGAACACATTCCCGACCCGAATGCCGAGGTGGGACACTGCGTGCACCACGTCGCGATGCACCAATCGCGTCCGGACGTGCTGTTCATGCAGAAGCACTGGGACGTGATGCGCAGCGACGACGCCGGCGATTCGTGGCGCGAGGTGAGCGGGAACCTGCCCACCGACTTCGGGTTCGCGCTCGACGTCCACGCGCACGAACCGGACACGATCTACGTCGTCCCGATCAAGAGCGATTCGGAGCACTATCCGCCGGAAGGGAAGCTGCGCGTATACCGCAGCCGCACGGGCGGGAACGAGTGGGAGGCGCTCACCCAAGGCCTGCCGCAAAGCGACTGCTACGTCAACGTGCTGCGGGACGCCATGGCCGTCGACTCACTCGATTCGTGCGGCGTGTATTTCGGAACCACCGGCGGCCAGGTCTATGCGTCGAGCGATGCCGGAGACCACTGGGCGCCCATTGTTCGCGATCTTCCGGCCGTGCTTTCCGTGGAGGTCCAGACGCTATCATGATTCGCGTGGTGCTGCCGGCGCATCTGCGGACGCTGGCGCACGCCGGCGGCGAGGTGGAGATAGAAGTCGAGGGCGAGGCGACGCAGCGCTCGGTGCTCGACGCGCTTGAGGCCCGCTATCCGACGCTGCGCGGGACAATTCGCGACCATGTCACCCAACAGCGCCGGCCATTCGTGAGGTTTTTCGCCTGCGGCGAGGATCTGTCCCACGAGTCGCCGGACGCCCCGCTGCCCGAAGCAGTCGCGTCGGGCGCAGAGCCTTTTCTGCTCGTGGGGGCCATTGCAGGAGGTTAGTTTAGTGGGGTAGGCCCATGCCCTGTCCCGAGGCGCTCCGAGCGCTCGGCCGGCCGCTATCTGTTCTCAAGGCTCGACGGCCTACCGGGCCTGCCTGGGCTCTTCGCGAAGGGTCACCGGTGAGTGACGTCGAGTGGCGGTCATTGCGAGCTTCGTTGCGAGCTTCGTTGCGAATTGGCTCTATCTGGCATTCCTGCCGGCGCTCTTATGCCCGGCGACGATTCGATTCGGCGCTGGCCGTCCTGCCGCTCACCAACAGCACTACATGAGCCGGCAATCGGCATAGGGCCGGACAAGCCGGCATTACGGCCATGTGACCAGGCTCCGTGGCCGGCAACGGCCGCGACCAACGTTCAGAAGGAACCTGTGCCGGTCGGGGCAGATGAACTAACCCGTGGTCTCATGCCCAACACCGATACGCGCAGCGATGGCAACCGCAGGAGAGATAATTCTACAGAGCCTGCCGCCGCTGTCACTGTATCGGCGAGACTCATTAGACGCCGATACAGGCAGCGGGAGCAGTCCTTCCATGTTAGCCGCGAGTATCCATGCGTTGAACGACGGTAAACCACGGTAAACCACCGGGGTGCTTAAGCGTTGTCGGGAAAAGCCGGCCAAATGACCGCTTACTGACGTGCGCGGCTCCGTAACTGACTGCAAACCACACGGAGCCGCGACCCGTAAAGTAAGGGACGGGGATTTCGTGGCCCAGCGAGGACGTCCCGAAAATGTGCAAGCACCCGAACCACCGGGAACGGGATGAGATGCCGCCCGCCCATGATATTCTATTCGGAATGACAAAGCTGCCCCGCACGCTGCTTGGATTCCTGCTAGCCGTGGCCGCGGGACGTGTGCCGGCGCAGAGTAGCGCTCCGCCGGCGAACCAAACGGCGCCGGCTAACGGCGGCGCGCTTTCGCCTTGTACTCCGCAGAAGTCCGTAGATGTCCTCACGCACCGTAACAATAACTTCCGAACCGGCGCAAATCTCGATGAAACCTGTCTTACGCCGGATAACGTCAATGCCAAGACTTTCGGCAAGCTATTTACGCTTAGCGTGAGGGGCCAGATCTATGCGCAGCCGCTGATCGCTGCGAATATCGAGATTCAGGGCCAGACCCGCAATGTGCTGTACGTGGCCACGATGGAGAATTGGGTCTATGCCTTCGATGCGGATGGAAGGGCGGATTCGATGGGGATCCGCAGCCCGCTTTGGGAAAGGTCTCTGGGGCCGCCTCTGCCGGTCAACCGGATTCCGCGCGACATCGGGGCGGCTCTGGGGAAGTACAATATTGAGCCGCTGGTTGGAATTACCAGCACTCCTGTGATCGATCGTGAGACAAGCACGGTTTTTCTCGTCGCCAAGATCGCCAAGATCGCGAAGCCGGAGACGAACTGCGACAACCAGGTATCAACCCCGGAATGTCCCGTTGTGAGCGCGATCTTCGCGCTCGACTTACGCACCGGCGACGTGCGGGACTCGCGGGAGATCCGTCTTCCCCCGCCGGAGCTGACGCAGATAGACCACGACTGCGGCTCGTTAGACCGCAGAAAGACTAGCGCGCAGGACGCCGCACGCATCAACCTGCAGCGCGCGGCTTTGCTGTTCAGCAAAGGACGCATCTATCTTGGGTTCGGCTCGCACCAGGACGCGCCTTGCCCTATGTACCACGGCATGTTAATTGCATTCGATTTCGACGCGACGACTTATAAGCTGAGCCAGTCCGGCGACCCGTTTATGGTTTCGAGGATCGGCGAGACCGATACGGGCATTAACTTAGACCGAACGAAACTGGGAAAGGGAGGCATCTGGCAGGCTGGAAACGGTCCCGCTGCCGATAAAGACGGTAATGTCTATGTGATGACCGGCAATGGCGCCTTCGAGCAAGGAAAACAGTTTGGCAGTAACCTGGTTAAATTCAGTCCCGATCTGAAGAAGGTCGAATGGTTCGCTCCGGCGAACGTCGACCTGCTGAACGCGGACGCGCTCGATATCGACCTGGGCTCCTCCGGGCCGGTATTGCTGCCGGGCAGCGATGAAGTGGTCGGCGGCGGAAAGCAGGGCAAACTATACCTGGTGAAGCGCTCGACGCCCGGCGGCTTGCAGCGCCGGGGCTGGCCGCACGATCGCACAGGCCCGCCCATCCAATACTTTTGGGCAGCCCACCGCTGGCAGCCGGAATTCTTGTATGGCTGGTTTCCGATCAGCTTGTTTGCTTTTGCGACCGGATATCATCACATTCACGGCGCGCCCGCGTTTTGGGGTGAACCCGACGCGCAGGACGTGCTGCAGAGTGGGGCGCTCTATGTCTGGCCGGAGCGGGACCACGTCAAAGCCTTCGCCTATAAGAAGGCCTTCCCGGACAAGGACGGTAAGTTTGCAGCCAAACCTACTGCCACTGGCCCCAAAGGCGGACTTGGCATGCCCGGCGGCTTCCTGTCGATTTCGGCGCACCGGATGGACAGCGGTATTCTATGGGCCGCGCTGCCGATGCATGACGATGCGTGGATCGACATTGTGCGCGGAGCGCTGCGGGCCTTCAAGATAACACCGGACGGGAAGACACTTATGCCGCTGTGGACGTCTTACTGCGCCGAGCCGGAAGATAAATTTAACTTCGCAAAGTACGTTCCACCCACGGTGGCCAACGGCAAAGTTTATTTGGCGACGTTTTCCGGATTTGTGAATGTCTATGGGCTGCGGACCGCCGACTCGTCCCGCGATGCGAGCGCCAACGATCCGGACTGCAAGGTGTCCGAGTTCATGATGGAGCCAAACTACAAAAAGACGAATAAAGCGGCCCAGGGTCACGTCCATTAGGCATTTTTCGATGAGTGGCCGAAACCGCTAGTGCGGCCGTGCCTCCGATCGGCGCCGGGCCCAGAGGGCGACCCGTCAGCAAGCGGTTTCACGACAGCGCCGAATCTCGCGGGTCGCGGTACTAGTTACTAACTCTTCGACCGCTTGAAAAGGTATGCGCTCAACGGGATATATAATTGCTGTGTGAAGTTTGCGCCGGGAAACCATTGAGCCAGGATCGGCTTCAATAACTTGTATGATGTCACGCCAGCCCAGGAGCCGAGAGTGTTCGTAATGATATCGGTAGTGCCGGAGTCCCGGGTAGGTAGAAAGGCCTGTAGGATTTCGATCGTTATGCTAACCGCGGCTCCCAGGGCGACGGTGACGAGCGTTGCGCGCTTGATGGGAAGCGCGGCTGCCAGATAGACGTAGAAACAGAAACCGAAAGGGATGAAGCCGCCAATGTTTTTGACCACCGCTCTCCAATAATTCCGAGACATGCTGAATTCGGTCCAAAACGGCTCGAGAAAGAATTTATCCATGACTTGATACCTTTCCGGAATATATAGATCCACGCCGGACCGCGCTTTATCCCGGGCGACATCTCCGGTGTGTTCGTCAAAGAGGTATAGCGCAATATTCCGCTCATCCCCGGCTATTCCGGGCCGGCCAGTCCGCTTCCAGGCTGCATAGTTATGAAAGACTTGCGCCGCAGTGAGTTGACGATGGTAAATCGCGAGGCCCAGCAACTCGCCGGACCAGCCATCGGGCTGCCCCGCTGAATCGCCGAGGACGAGCCCGCCAGTGAAGTCGCCGGCTGAGAGTGGAAATTCGGGCGCGGCGGCGGCTAGAGCGCCGTCGACGTAGATCCAGGCTCCTTTCACGCCGGAGGTAACGGTTATGAAAACCGGCCGTGGCTTACGGCCAAAGACCTCACTGACGTTGAGTTCGGCCGTCTTGGCATCGTCTTGGCCATACTGAGCCCCAATTCGTACGGCAAGGCCGGTTAGAGATTGGTGCAGGGAGAATTGAAACCGATTTTCAGGTCTGTAAAATGCCAGGAACGTGCCACCGTCCCAAATGAGCTTAGGCTGAAGCCAGATCTCAAGACTCGCTTCGGAGTTATCCCGTGGATTCGAGATCCTGAAGAAGCCGGACCCTATGACCGTCCCGTACTTGCCGAAGCGAAGGCCGTCGTGATTTCCCAGCCAGGACACTTCGTTCGCGGGGGAGTGAAAGGGCCAGAGGCCTAACGTCAGGGTAATGCATAGAACGGCAATACAGATGACCGCTAAGAGATTTAGTTTCATTTTGGCGTAGCCGGTCTTACGGATGATTCGAAGCGCAGCCTGGACGTCCTCCGGAAGGGCGATGTACCAGCGGCCGCGCTTTCAGCTTTTTACCATGGCGGCGCTGGTAGAAGCGTCGGCATGGGCTCGGCGGGAGCGATGTCCAGCCTGGTTGAGCCGGTAGCTGTTTCTTAGCCTCATATCATTATATTAACCGATGCTATGCACGCCGCCGGATGCCGCGCGATGCGACACAAGCGGCCGGGAGATCGCACCGGCCGGCAGAGTTCCGGACAGACGCCGATCGATTGTCAAGACCCTGCTAGCCGGCGGCAACCACCTGGCCTACTTCCGTAACTCCACAATGTTCTCCCGCATCCGGGCCGCCTGCGGCCAGTCGGGGTGGTAGCGCAGGAACTCTTCGAGCACATCCGCGGCCGCTCTCCTCTCCCCGCGGCGCAGATGGATTTCAGCCAGAAAAAGTTGGGGATGCGAGAAGTGCGCGGGATCGATGGCGCGCGCGCGTTCCAGATGCTTGACGCTGAGATCCAGGTCGCCAAGCTGGAAGTAGTTCATGCCCAATTGCGAGTGCGCCAGCGCGTCGTTGGGACGTACCGCCACGGCGGTGGCGTTGTACCTCCAGGCCTCATCGGCGCGATGCAGCGTTACCAGCACGCCACCCAGGTTGACCAGCGGCTCGAAGGCCTGCGGGTCGCGATTGAGCGCTTCGCGGAAGCACTCCTCGGCGCGGGCGTACTTTTGAGTCTGGTAGGCGATCGTGCCGATCTCGTTCCACGCGTCGGCGAATTGCGGCGCCAGCGCGACCGCTTTCTCCAGGAGCCGCGTGGCGGCCAGGGGATCGTGACGGGCCAGGTCTTTGTGCGCCTCTTCGTAGTCGCGCTGCGCCTTGGCGGGGATCGCAAGCTGGACCGCGGACACCGAGTGCCGGCGGCGCAAAGCGCCTGAGAGCTCGAAATCGGATTCCTTGAAGCTGATATCGAGCGATACGCGCCCGTGGGCGCCGGCCACGCTGGGGCCGACCTCAATGGTCCGCCGCGCCTCGCCGCGCTCCGGCATGAATACCGAAACGGTGTACGCCCCAGGGCGCAGCTTCTGGAATCGGAAGCGCCCGTCCGCCTCGCTCAGCGTGGATGCAGTGAACGGAAACGCGTCGCCGAACAGAGTGACCGCGGCGCGTTCTTCGGGATGGATGCGGCCGTCCATGTCGAACATTGCGCCGGCGGCCAAGGCCGCGGCCGCGTGGACGAAAAGAACGCACCTCCAAAGTCGAACCATGCGTTTGTTCGATTGTAACTCCGCCCGCCGGGCCAGACTTTCGCCTGACAGTAGGGCAGGATGCCTCCAGCCGAGTTAGGCGGAAGAGCGGCAGGTGCGGTATGTGCGCCGCCGGCTTACGGGAACCTGTTCCCAGGCCGTCCCAGCCCCCCTGCAAAAGCTCTGTTCATTCTGTTAAGATAGGCTCTTCAAGGAATAGTCATGCAGAACGCGTTAATGGCGAAGTTTATTCAAAAGAATCTGAAGACGGATATCCCCGAGTTCCGCCCCGGCGACACCCTGCGCGTCCACGTCAAGATCAAGGAAGGCGACAAGGAACGTCTGCAGGCGTTTGAGGGTACGCTCATCGCGCGCAATAATACCGGCGTCAGCGAGACCATCACGGTCCGCAAGGTCAGTTTCGGCCATGGCGTCGAGCGCATCTTCCCCGTCCACGCGCGAGTCATCGACCATATCGATGTGGTCCGCACCGGGCGCGTGCGCCGCGCCAAGCTTTACTATCTGCGCGGTCTCAAGGGCAAGGCCGCCCGTCTGCGCGAGCGCGACTAGTTTCCCCGGGCTCCCGATGCGGCCCGAATCCGCTCCCGCCACGTTTCGCTGCGAAGCAACTCTCGAGCGCGAGCTCCATGCGCGCGGTTTCAGCGCCGTTGCGGGTGTGGATGAAGTGGGCCGCGGCTCGCTCTTCGGCGCGGTTGTGGCCGCGGCCGTGGTGCTCTCGCCCGATCGCCCGATCCGCGGCCTGAACGACAGTAAACAGATCGAGCCCCATCTTCGCGAAATGCTCGCCGGGCGCATACGCGAGCGCGCCGTCTGCTGGGCCGTCGCCGCCGTGGACGCCAGCACTATCGATTCCATCAACATCTACCAGGCCTCGCGTCTGGCCATGCGGCTCGCGGTGAGCCGGCTCACTCCCGCTCCGGATTTCCTGCTCACCGACGCCGTCCCCCTCGATCTTCCGCTCCCCCAGCGCGCTCTCATCAAAGGCGACGCCCGCTGCCACGCCATCGCCGCCGCTTCCATCGTCGCGAAAGTCTACCGCGACGCCTGCATGCGCGTTTGGGACGAGGTTTTTCCCGCCTACGGTCTGGCCTCGCACAAAGGCTATTCGACGCCCGAGCACTGTAGAGCCATCGAAGAGTTCGGCCCCACTCCGCTGCACCGCTTGAGCTTTGAGCCGGTGCGAGCGCGATGTTTGTTCCCCATCGATTACAATTGCCAAATGGAGTTGTTCGAAACCGCAGGCGCCGCATGATCCCATCCGAGCCGCAGCGCTCCGAAGAGAGCGCGCAGTCTTCCGAACACGGCGCAGGCCCTGTGGCTCTCGGCCGGCCCGCTTATCGCTGGCATCACAAGCTGTTCGCGGTGTCGCTGGTAGTCTTTTGCCTGGGGATCGGGCTCTTTCTCCTGATCTTGCCGTGGACGCCCTATTGGGAAGCCAACTATTTCGGCAGCCTGATCCCGCAGTGGATTTTGTATTGGGACAACATGTATGTCCGCGGCGCGGTCAGCGGACTGGGCGTCGTCAATATCTACATCTCCATGCTCGAGTTGTACCGGCTGCGCCGGTTCGCCGGACGATAGTGCGCCGCTTCCTCCTCCTCCTCATCGTCGCGATCGTCGCTTACGGATCGCTGTATCCCTGGAATTTCGAATTCACATCCACGGCCGGCAATCCGGTCCGCATCCTGCTGCACGGGTGGCCCGCGGAGTGGAACCGCTATATCCTGCGCGACATCGTTCTGAACGTCACTATCTACATGCCGCTGGGCCTGGCGGCAGTTCTCGCGTTCCGCCAAAGACGTTCCCGCGGGTTCGCCGCTACGGCGGCCATCGCGTTTGGATTCCTGCTGTCCGTCGGCATGGAGCTGCTGCAAGTCTACGTTCCGGGGCGCGACCCCAGTCTTCTCGACGTGCTGACCAATACTCTCGGTACCGCGGCCGGCGCGGGCGTCGCCATCTATTTCGAAAGCGGTATCCGGCGGCTCATGGAACGCAGGGCGGGCCAGTTCCGCGCGGCAGCCACGCTGCTGCTGCTGGTCTGGGCGGTCGGCGAGTTGTACCCGCTCTTTCCGGAAATCGGCCGCTCGCACCTGCGGCAGGAACTGACGCTTCTCTTTCGCTTCCGCGGGTTATCGGTTGTGGAGACCTGGGCCAATGCCGCGGAATGGTTTGCGGCGGGCCTCGCACTCGACGCGATCTTAGCGCACATGCGAACCTTCGGGCTCGCCATCGCCATGCTATGCGTTCCGGCGCAAATGTTCATCGCCGGCCGCTCGTTAACCCCGGCCGAAATCGCGGGCGCATTGCTCGCACTCGCGCTTTGGCATTTCGTGCGGCGGGAATCGCGCGCACGCTGGTGCGCCTGGATGCTGGGCTCCGCCATCCTTCTGCGGCAGTTCCAACCTTTTTACTTCCTCGCCGTTCCGCAGCCATTTTCCTGGATCCCATTCGCCGCCACTCTCGAATCCAGCCGCGACGCCGCCACAGCCATCATCGCCCGTAAAGCATTCGACTATGGCGCCTTGATTTGGGCCCTCCGCTGCGCAGGCCAACCCTTTGTGCGCGCGGGCCTCGCGGTGGCAGTTGCGCTCGGAGCTACCGAGGCAATCCAGACTTACTTACCCGGACGGTCGCCCGAAATCACCGACCCGCTGCTCGCGCTGCTGATGATGGTGTTGCTGCGCTCCCTGAGCCCCGCTGCAGGAAAAACCGCGGGGAACACCGCGGGAAAAGTCACTTGAGCATGTCCAGCCGGCGGCTCGTCATCCTGATCTTCAAGGCGCTTGTGCCGGCCACGCCACGGCGACTCAGTGGCCTCTCATTTGCCACGCGCCCTCCGCTGGCGCCCAACCCGCTTTTCACCTTCGACGATGTCAACCTTGCGTATTCGATAGGGCACTCGCCCGGCCGAAAGCGCGTCCACTTCGATATCCACGCCAGCGGCTCGCAAATTCCTGGAGAATACGAACTGGCATGGTGAAAGACCCTCCACGCTGGTTCCGCCCCGCGCTGCTCGCCCTCTGCGCGGTTTTCCTGATTGGGCTCTTCTCCACCGAAATCGCGGATTACGATTTCTGGTGGACCCTGAAGAGCGGCCAGTTCATCGCGCAGAATCACCGCCTGCCCGTGCCCGACCCATTCGCGTTCACGACGCGGTTGGCGCACGACGCTTACCCCGGCGAATCCATCACCCGTCAATTCAACCTCACGTTCGAGTGGCTGGCGCAGTTGAAGTTCTACTCCATCTACCGGCTCGCCGGCTTTGGCGGCATCGTCCTGTTCCGCGCCCTGCTGCTCGCCGGATGTTGTGCGCTGATCGGCCTCATCGTCCGGCGCCGCACCAGCGGCTTCTATCGCGCTCTGGCGGCGGCATTCGTTACCGCCTCCGTGCTCTGGCCCGATTTCGCTCACGACCGGTCGTATCTATTCACGTTCCTTTTCCTGGCCGCAACCCTGGCTATTCTGGAATACCGGCGCTGGTTGTGGACGCTTCCGGCCATCGCCATAGTCTGGGCCAACTGTCACGGCGGATTTTTTCTCGGGTGGATCGCGGTGGCTGCGTACTGCGCCGAGGCGCTCTACTCGCGCCGTGCCGCTACCGTAAATCAGGATCGCCAATTGTGGATGGTTGCCGCGGCTTCCATTGCCGCCAGCGCCATCAACCCGAACGGCTTTCGCGTGATCGAAGTTCTGGGATACTTCCGCCACAGCTTCCTGCAATCGAAATTGCTGGAATGGACCGCGCCCGCGCTGTGGCCGCTTTCGCCATTTAGCGCGCTCCTGTTCGCTGGCGCAGCGGCGATGCTCTGGGCCAGAAAACGCGTCCGCATCGCCGACTGGCTGCTGTTTGCGGCGTTTGCCGCGGCCGCGCTCAGCGCGCAGCGCAATGTCTTTCTGATTGGCTTCTGGGCGCCGGTCGTGATCGCCAGCTATGTGCCTTCCAGACGGGCCGTCCCCGCCATCGCGCAGTTCGCCGCCGCCGCTCTGGTGCTGGCCGGACTCGTCATAGGATTGGCCCGCGGCACTTTCTTTCAATTTCGCGCGGCGGATTGGCGATTCCCCTCAGGCGCGGCCGATTTCCTGCTGGCCCACGGCGTCACCTCGCCTATGTTCAACACCTACGAATTCGGCGGCTATCTGATCTGGCGTTTGTGGCCGCAGGAGCGCGTCTTCATCGACGGGCGCGCGCTCAGCGAATCCATCTTCAACGACTACGCCCGAATTCTTTACAACCACTCCGGCGCCGATGGCGGCAAGAGCGGGCTCAGCCTGCTCGATCAATACGGCATCCAAACGATCGTGATGAACGGCTTCGAGTATTCCGAAGGCCAGGCTTACAACCTGATGCTCGCGATTTCCACCGGCCTGACCGAATGGAAGCTGGTCTACAACGACGCGCAGGCTGTTGTCTTCATGCGCGAGCCGCCCGCGGGCGTACAGGCTCTCGACCCATCCCTGGCGCTGAACCACATGGAATCCGAATGCGCGCTGCACCTCGACCGCGAACCGCGGTATACGCTCTGCGCGCGGGCGCTCGGCACGGTGTTTTCCGCCACCGGCCAACTCAGCCGCGCGCGGCAATGGCTAGGCATCTATCTCTCGCATCCGCATGACCCGGACCCGGATGCCGAGCAGGCTTATGCGCGGTTACTGAGTCAGGGTAAGTAGCCGCGACTTCAGCCGCGCGAACATGGCCCCCGTGGATCGAGTGCCCTCAGGAAAAACCCGTTAACAATTCGCCTCGACGAAGACTGTAGTTGAGAAGACATAGTCGAGTGGTCTCGATGTCGGATCGACGCCGCACGCCGGGGGCAACTATGCCCTAATGCATCAAGCCCGGCGCGTTTTCATGGAGCGAGCATTTCTTGGAGCGCGCCAGGTGAACGGCTGGAATCGACGCCATGGCGGGTCATTCGGGAAAGTTGCGTCCCGCCGGATAGCGCCGGCTGAGCCTTTCTCGCGGAACTCCGCTATCGAAGAAAACGCCTCACTCTTGAAAATTGCTGCCTGGCGCGCGGAGATCTCCCGAATAAAAGCTCCGCCCGCCTCCGCCCCTCCGCGGCTCCGCGTTGAAGACTCAGCCTACCGACGGATTACGCCCCCACTTTTTCCTTGCGGCCCCGCCCGCCAATGCGCCATATTGGGAATGGCGTCAAACAGCCGTGTAGAGCGCACTCGTAGCACCCATTTCGGAAGTTGTCCGGACGCGCGCTCGCACTGTCTGGCGCGTGGACGTTTCGATGGCGGACAACCTCCTGTTCTTCACCGAACTGACGGGAATGCCGGTGCTCGACCTCAAGGGCCGGCGCATCGGGCGCGTCAAGGACGCCGCTCTGGTTCCGCTTGTCAACCCGTCCCGGATCGACCGCTATCTGGTGGGCGGCGGCGAATCCTGGCTCACCGTCCGCTACGACCAGGTTCAGTCCGTCGAGCTCGGCCGCGGCATCCAGCTCAGCGACGAAATGGTGGTTCCCTATCACGACGACGAGTATATGCTGCGCATCGCGCGCGACCTGCTCGACCAGCAGATTATCGACGTCAACGGCCGCAAAGTGGTGCGCGTCACCGATCTCTCGCTCGAAATTCAGTCCAACGGACCGCACGATGTCCTGGCCGTTGTGGACGTCGACATCGGCATCCGCAGCATCTTCCGCCGTCTTTTCCAGGGCGCGCTGCCGCCGCTCTGGATCCGGCGCCTGCAACAATGGATTCCGCCCAAATCCATTCGCTGGGATTACTGCAACGTGGTGGAGCCCGACCCGCTGCGGCGCCTGCGGTTGAACATTTCCTATCAGGGTCTCGAGGAGATGCATCCCGCCGACCTCGCCGATATCGTCGAAGAGCTCGGCCCCGCCGAGCGCGAGGCGATTTTCGAAACCATCGATAACGAAGTGGCGGCCGACGCGCTCTCCGAGATCGAGCCCAAAATGCAGGCCAGCATCCTCGAATCGCTGGAGCCGGAAAAGGCCGCGGACATTGTGGAAGAGATGTCTCCCGACGAAGCGGCCGACGCGCTTTCGGAGCTGGAAGACGCCACCTCCGAAGAGATCCTCGAGGAAATGGATTCCGCCGAAAAGACCGAAGTGGAAGAGCTGCTGGAATTCGACCGCGATACCGCCGGCGGCATGATGAACACCGAGTACGTCGCGCTGCACGATAACGCCTCGGTGGCGGACGCGCTCGGAGCGCTGCGCGGCAACGAGGATCTGCTGGAAACCCTGAATACGCTGTTCCTGGTGGACGGAGAGGAAAAGCTGACGGCGGCCGTACCGCTGGCGCGTCTGTTCATCGCATCGGGCGGCGTGCCGCTCAAGGAACTGGCCTCGGGCACGCTGATTCAAGTGAGCGTCGACGAGCGTCAGGACCGCGTGACCGAAATCTTCGACAAATACAACCTGCTCACCCTGCCCGTGGTGGACGAAGACGGTAAGCTGACCGGGGTAATCACCGCCGACGACATCATCTCCGTGCTGAGGGAAAGCTAAACGGGATGCCGAAAATCCTCAGCCGGTTCCGTTATCAAATCGCGGTGTTCCTGGCGGTTCTCGGCCCGGGGTTCATTACCGCCATGGTCGATAACGATTCGGGCGGCATCTATACCTATTCGGCGGCTGGAGCGAAGTACGGGTACCTGCCGCTGTGGACGCTGATCCCCATCACGGTGGTCCTGATCATCACGCAGGAGATGTGCTCGCGCATGGGCGCGGTGACCGGCAAGGGGCTTTCCGACCTGATCCGCGAGGAGTTCGGCCTGCGCCTGACGTTCCTGATGATGACGCTGTTAGTGCTCGCCAATCTCACCAACGTAATGGCGGAATTCGCGGGCGTCGCCAGCTCACTCGAGTTGTTTCACATCAGTAAGTACGTTTCCGTTCCGCTGGCGGCCGCGGCGGTCTGGTTCCTGGCGGTGAAAGGCAACTACCGGAGCGTGGAAAAAATCTTCCTCTTTGCGTGCGTCTTCTATGTCACCTACATCATTTCGGGCTTCTTAGTCAAGCCCGATTGGAAGGAAGCCGCCTTACGCAGCATTGAGCCGAAACTGATGCTCGATTCCGGCTACATCTACATGCTGATCGGCATGGTGGGCACCACCATCGCGCCGTGGATGCAGTTCTATCTGCAATCGGCGGTGGTGGAAAAAGGCGTCACGGCGAAGGAGTACGCAGCCTCGCGCATCGAAGTGATTGTCGGATGCATCCTCACCGACGTCATCGCGTTCTTCATCATCGTGGCGTGCGCAGGCGCGATTTATAGCGTGCACCCGCGCGATATACAAGATGCGGGAGAGGCCGCGCTGGCGCTCAAGCCGTTCGGCCAGTACGCATTCCTGCTCTTCAGCGCCGGGCTGTTCAATGCGTCCATCTTCGCGGCGTGCATTCTGCCGCTTTCGACGGCTTATTCGGTCTGCGAGGGCCTGGGCTTTGAAGCCGGCGTGAACCGCCGCATCCGCGAGGCGCCGGTTTTCTACTTTCTCTACACGGCGCTGATCGTGGTGGGCGCGGGCGTAATTCTGATTCCCGGCTTCCCCCTGGTGCGGATGATTCTGCTTTCCCAGGTATTCAACGGCGTGCTGCTGCCCTTCGTGCTGATCTTCATGATCCTGCTGATCAACAAGCGCGACCTGATGGGCGAATGGACCAATCCGCGCTGGTTCAACACCTGGTCGTGGGTGACGGTGGTAGTGATGATCGGCCTAACGCTGGCACTGGTGGGGATCACCTTACGCGGATAAGTCCACACCTTTCAGAAACCCTCGCCCACAGTGTTGGCTCTGAGATACTTTGTGGCACCCTCTGCGCACGGCCTCCGCAAAGCGCCGCGCCTCTTCCGGTTACGGCGACGCTGCCTCTGCGGGGTCGGCGACGCAGACTCTATGCGGCGTTCTCCACCACGATGCCGATTCGCTTGCCCAGCGCCTCGAAGGCAGCTTCAATTTGATTCATGCGCGTCTGGTGATCCAAGTCGAAGAGGCGGTCTACCACGGTCTTGGGAATGCCCATGCGCGATGCAAGGTCGATTTTGCGCAAGCCGGAGGCGCGGAATTGACGATAGAGCTCGGCTTTGGCTCCTTGCATCGCAGGTAAGCGGATGAGGCGGTACTTACGACCGCGGAGCCGGGAGGCTTTTGGCAGCGGTTCGCCATCGCGGATATGCTTTTGGATCATGGTTTGGAGCAAGGCGGCGGCCATCATGCGGGAGTCTTCTTCGGCATCGCCTTGGGAAATGCCCCAATCGAAATCGGGGAACGTGATTAGGTAGGTAGCCGCCTTCCGGTTGGGGTTCGAACAACGCTGGGTACTCCATAAATATTACCCTTCCTTATTTGAGGCGAATGCCTAGCTTCTTGATGATGCTGTGAAACGTGCCTATCCGGATTTCCTTGCTCGGATGGCGCGGGACGAACCCTTTCAGCAACGCGAGGAGTTGTTCGCGTGAGGCTGTCACACGCTTGTCCTCGCGCCACGAGGCGACATCCTTCGCCATCTGCGCGATGAAGGAGCGCAACGTGCTCTCATTGTCGGTGGTTAGCCGTGTAGATTCATTCGCTGCAAGGCGCGCCATGCTCGGCTTGTCAATCGTATTGGTCAAGACCACAATAGCGGTGAACTCCTGCCTGTGCGCGATCGCTTCCAGCAGCATTGCTGAGATGTAAGACATCATGACCGTGACCGCATCCAGCATCGAAGAGGCGGCGCGGAGCGCGGAAAGCCAAGATGGCGCTGCCACGGATCACTTCACGCGGCTCCCAATCGCCCCGTACTTCTTCAGAATCTCCACCGTCCGCTCGATCGGCAGCGCCTGCACCGTATGCCCGCTGCCAGTAACCGTAACCGCGCGCAGCAGCGAATTGTAGATAGCCTCCTCGGTAGCTTCGATAACCGCCAGGAACAGCGGAGACATCTCATCGTTGCTCAGCAGCTTCGCGGGATTCCGCAGCGTAGTAAAGGCAATTCCGAAGTCTCCGCTGCCGTTCGAGCCAGAAGACCCGGTGCGCGCCAGTCCGAACATAGTCCGCGCCGCCATACGGCGCAGGTTGCGCGAATCCACCGGCGCATCCGTGGCCACGATCATCATGATCGACCCGTTGCCCGTATTCGGGCCGCCCGCCGCCAGTTCGCGCCCCACCGGCGCGCCGTTCATCACCAGCGTGCCGCCGAAATTGGACTGCACCAGCACGCCCACCGTGTAGCCGCCGGTCTTTCGCGACGCTGTTCCAATGCCGCCCTTGAAGCCGAACGCCACCGTCCCGGCGCCGGCGCCCACAGCGCCCTCTTCCACCACGCCGCCATGCGCTTGTTGCAGCGCCGCAAGCACCTCGGCGCTTCCCACGTGGCGTCCGCGAATGTCGTTGAGGTATCCGTCGTTGGTCTCGCCCACCAGCGGATTGATGGAGCGCACGTTTTCATTGCCGGGAAGCGCCAGCATGTAGTCGATTATCGCGTCGGCCACGCGCGGAACATTAAGCGTGGACGTGAGTGCGATGGGAGTCTCGATCTCACCCAGCTCCTCCACCTGCGTCGATCCAGCCAGCTTGCCGAACGCATTGCCGACGAACACCGCGCCGGGCACTTTCTCGCGGAACAGGTTGCCGCCATGCGGCAAGATCACCGTGACGCCGGTACGAACCGAATCGCCCCGATTCAAGGTCGCGTGTCCCACCCGAACTCCCGCGACATCGGTGATGGCATCGAGCGGCCCCGCCGCAAGCGTGCCCACAGTCAACCCGATATCGGCGGCGCGCGGCCGCGTGGCAGTCTGCTGCGCCGCCAGGCACAAAGCGCAAGCAATCAGCGTCACGATTCGCATCTAAAGTGGCGCGGGGCCATGCCCTGCGAAGTCCCCTATTACTATGGCACGCTTGCATACGCCCCGGCGCGGGTTGGGGCTCTACTCTTGCGAAATCAGACTCGCACGTATTTGTTGAACCAGTCAATGGTGCGCTGCCAGGCCAGGTCGGCTGCGGCTTTGTTGTAGCGTTCAGGCGTCGCATCGCAATTGAAGCCGTGAACGGCGCCGGGGTAGATATAGCCTTCGTGCGGAACGTTGGCCGCCTTCAAGGCCACGTCGTATGCCGGCCACGTCGCGGCCAGTCGCGTGTCCAGTTCCCCGTGATGGACCAGAATTGCCCCCTTGACCTTCGGGATATCTTCCTTGGCGGGAACCGCGCCGTAGAACGGCGCCGCCGCCGCCAAATCGGCTCCCAGCCGGACGGCCAAGGTATTGGAGACGCCGCCCCCGTAACAGAAACCGGTGGCGCCGATCTTGCCCGTGCAGTCGGCGCGCGATTTCAGCCACATCGCGGAGGCCACGAAATCTTCGCCCATCTTTTTGCGATCGACTTTGTTGAATAGCTGGCCGCCTTTGTAGTCGTCACCGGGGAAGCCGCCAAGAGAGGTGAGCCCATCCGGCGCAAACGCCATGAAGTTAGCAAGGGCGAGCCGCCGCGCGATGTCCTCGATATGCGGATTCAGACCTCGATTTTCGTGGACGACAAGAATACCGGGCAATTTCGCCGCCGTCGCTTCACGTGTGTCGGCGCTGACAGGCCGGACGAGATATCCTTTGATGCTTCCGTTCCCTTGCGGCGATGGGACGGTCTCGTATGTAGCCTTGATCCGGTCATCGGTCTTGGACACCTGCTGCCCCAGAGCGTAGTTCGGCATCAACGCCTCGATAATCGTGGCCGCCGCCAGACCGCCTATCGCAAATTGCTGCACGCCGTCCATAAAGGCGCGGCGACTGATCGCGCCGTGAATAAAGCGGTTATAGAGTTCTATGGCCTCACTCGGCAGTTTAGGTCTCGTTGGCTCCATTGGCTGACTCCTTCACAGAAATATCACGTCTCCCGGGTCTTCATAAGCAAGGCTTCGCGGCTCATGCGCGGGTCCCCAGCTCGAAACAACTTCTACCATGCCGCGCGCACCACGCAACGCGACGATTTCGTTACAGCCTGAGCTTCTCGCCGGCTGCGAAGAGGGCATCTGGCATGACTAATTCTATACCCGTTGAACGCCGAATTCCTGGCGCCTGGCTCACCCGGAAAACGACGCTCCCTCTTTCCGGCACTGCCCCGCCAGTGCCTCCCGATGTGTATCCGCGTCACTCCACGTACACCGGCGGCAACCCTTCTTTCCGCCAGAGCCGGCTGAAAGCCGGATTGGCGCCAGGATTGGCTGCCCCACAAAATTCACACTCGCCCACGAAGCCGTTCCACCAGGTCGTCCGGAATCTGCAGATTGCCGGCGCCGGCTCCCAGCATCACTCCAGGCTTCACCGCGCCGTGGAAATCGGAGCCGCCGGTCACGTGCAGGCCATATTGGTGCGCCAGTTCCAGATAAAGCTGCGTGTCGGCGGCGGTGTGGTCGCTGTGATAGGCTTCGATGGCGTTGAGGCCGCTGGCGCACAGTTCCGCCATCAGCGCCCGAACATCGCCCTTAACGCGGATGGGGTGCGCCAGCGAAGCGATGCCGCCGGCCTGGCGAATGCGCTCTACGCCTTCGGCGAAAAGCGGCTCCTCGCGGTAGACGTAGCCTATTGCCGATTCGTCCAGATAATCGTCGAACGCATCGCGCAGGTTCTTGACGTAACCCTTTTCCACCATCAATTGCGCGAAGTGGGGACGGCCGGTCATGCCGCGTCCGCGCGCTTCGGCTTCGGCCAGGGTGATGTCGAAGCCCAGCTCCCGCAGGCGCGCAACCAGGCGCACGTTGCGGTCGCGGCGCGCGGCTTGCAGGTCGAGAATCCAGCGCCGAAAATCGGGGAGAAGCTCCGGCTGGAAAAAATAGCCCAGCAGGTGGACGGAACGGCCGTGCAGCTTGGTGGAAAGCTCGATGCCGCAGATCAGATTCACGCCCGAATCGCGCGCGGCGGCGACGGCCAGGTCGTAGCCTGCGAAGGTGTCGTGATCGGTGATGCCGAGCGTGTCCACTCCCGCGCGAGCGGCTTCGGCGATCAGTTGCGCGGGCGAAAAGGTCCCGTCCGATTCATTGGTGTGAGAGTGCAGATCGATCAAAGGAGACTAGACCTAAACGCTCCAGTGTAGCCCAAATCAGCTCCACGCTCTGTTCAGGCGTCTCTTTCGAAGAATTCACCGTGACCTCGGGCGCGAGCGGCGGCTCGTACGGGTCGGAAACGCCGGTGAAGTGCGGGATCTCGCCGACGAGCGCTTTCTTGTAGAGACCCTTCACGTCGCGCTCGGCGAGCACCTCGATGGGGCACTCCACGTACACCTCGACAAAGTTGGGAATGCGCGCGCGAAGCTCCTCGCGAATGGCGCGATAAGGCGAGATGGCGGCGGCTATGGAGATGACGCCGTGGCGCGAAAGCAGCTCGCAGACGAAGCCGATGCGGCGGACGTTTTCGTCGCGATCCTCCTTGCCGAATCCGAGGCCTTTCGAGAGATGGGTGCGGACCACATCGCCATCCAGCACTTCCACCTTGGCTCCGGCCGCGCGCAGACGCTGTTCCAGCATGCCGGAGATGGTGCTCTTTCCGGCGCCGGAGAGGCCGGTGAACCAGAGCGTGAAACCTTGATGTTTCACCATGCGCCGCTTGATGCGCCGATTCACGACGCGCGGCGTACCTTTCCATCGGGATCGAAGTGGATGCCGCATTCCTTCCGCGCATCCTGCTCCCACCACCAGCGGCCGGCCCGCTGATCCTCGCCGGGTTCGACGGCGCGGGTGCAAGGCGCGCAGCCGATGCTGGTGTAGCCGTGCGCATAGAGCGGATGAACCGGAACGCGGTTGGCGCGCGTATATTCCTCCACTTGAGCGGCGGTCCAATCGGCTAGCGGATTGATCTTGACCGGCGTGGCAGATAGCTCGACCTTGGGCGTCTGCGCGCGGGTTTCCGATTGATCGCGGCGGATGCCAGTGGCCCACGCGCGCAGCGCGGAGAGCTTGCGCTCGAGCGGCCGTACTTTGCGGATATCGCAGCAGATGCGGCGCGATTCGACACTCTGATAGAACAGGTTCTGGCCGCCGATGGACACCATTTCCCGTACTTCGGCATCGTCGGGCAGGACGATTTCCGTGGCGATGCCGTAGCGCTCGCGGACGGTCTCGATCATGCGGTGCGTTTCGGCGGGAAGACGGCAGGTATCGAGCGTAAAGACGCGCACGCGAGGCGCGAGGCGCGAGGCAAGGTCTACGATCGCCATGCCTTCCTTCTGAAAGCTGGTGGCAATGGCAAAGGACTCGCCGTAAGTCTCGATAGCCCATGCGAGGATCTTTGAAGCCGAGGCCGCTTCAAAGTGAAGAAAATCAGCCAATCTCTATCAAGATTACGGTCTAAATTCGCGCCTTGTCAAACCGTCTTGGCTGTGACGATCATTGGTTCGCCCCAACGCCATCAGCCGCGGGCGGCGGAATCGGGCGCGATCTGTTATAACGGGAGCCATATGAAACGTCGAAATTTTGTGGCTGCGGCTGCAGCGGGGCTGGCGGCGCCGGCGATCGCGGAAGAGACCGCGAAGAGCCAGTACTTCATGTTGCATTACTACCACATGCGGACCGGCGCGCAGGTGGACCGCACCACGCAGTATCTTAGCGGCGCGTATTTGCCGGCGGCGCGGCGGGCGGGCGTGAAGACCTCGGGGTTCTTCAGTCCGGTGATTGCGGAGCGCGGCCCGTTCATTTTGTCGCTCTCGGTCTACGCCTCGGTGGCGGCGATGGAAGCGGCGAATCTGCACCTCGCCGGGGACAAGGAGTTTCAGAAGGGCTGGGAGGATTACAACCTCATGGGCGAGCCTGCCTATTCGCGCATGGAGACGGCGCTGCTGCGGGCATTCGATGGCATCCCGGAATTGACGGCGCCGCCAACGGACGCCAAGCGCGCTGCGCGGAGCTTCGAGATGCGCACCTATGAATCGATCAACGAGAAAGCGTCGCGGCGGAAGATGAAGATGTTCGAGGATGCCGAGGCGCCGATTTTCCGGCGGATAGGGATGAGCCCGGTTTTCTTCGGTCAAGGCATTTTCGGGAAGGATTTGCCCAGCTTGACGTATATGCTGGCGTTCGACGACCTGACTTCGCGCGAGCGCCTCTGGAAAGCGTTCAGCGCCGATGCGGCGTGGCAGAAGCTGCGGTCGCAGCCGGGATTAACCGACCCGGAGATTGTGTCGAACATCAGTAATGAGATCTTGCGGCCGCTGGCGTTTTCGGAGATCCGGTGAATGTGGGTTCGGAGGTTGCGTAGGTCTGGTCACTCCTCGCCCTCCGCGTACTTCGCAAAAACGAGATTCATCTCGTCACCGACGCCGTAACCGAAATCTTGGGTGATGCCGCGTACTCGATCCAGCCTGGCGATCAGGCCGGCCTGGATGGCGTCGGGCAAAGTCTTTGCAACGCCGAGAGCCTGCCCGAACATGCGCACCAGTGCGCCGAGGTAGATCTCGTCGTCATTGCCGACATCGTTACAAAACCTGGCGCCCCGTTCGCAGAAGTACACCATCAACTCCGCCACCCCGGCGGGGTCGCCAACCGCCTTCTTGTAGTCGGCAATGGCTTGTTTAGCCTTGGCGACGGACGTTGTGACCTGCCTTCGAAAGATGTCGGGGTAAAGTCATCGGTCTATCGTCTCCTTGTAGTTTCCCAGGACGTCCTCGACCAAGCCGAAACGGTTGTGAAGAAACGTCTGATTGTCCTTGTGCGCAGCGTAGAGATCCTGGACCAGGCTTAGCAATTGATTGCGATCGAAAGTCGCGAGCTTCGCTTTGACGTCTGTCCACTTCAGTAGGGATTTAGATTGGCGTTTCGCCATATGTGCTTGTTCGATTCTACCGGCTTCTAGCGATGGGAGGGCAGGAGTCAGGATGCCGGTGCAGTGTTGGTCGAATGCCTCGTGCTCATCGGCGGTGAGAAGGCAGACCTGGCCGGTGAGGCCGTGACGATAAGCGTTGAGGCGAGTGCGATGCTTGCCTTTTTCGGTTTGGGACCGGTAGAGTGCTGCGCGTTGGCTAAGTTGGCGACTAATTGATCCATGGACGGCATGTGTGTATTTACCTCCGGAGCGCAGCCGCGGGGCCGGCGTTCTGCGGCTGCATGGGCAAAAGGCGGGTATCTTGTTGAGACGAATGGAGCCGGAATCTGTGACTCTTAAGCGGCCAATACCGGAAAACACTGATTGGTAGGCTTTGCCGGTGTGTTTGCAGCGCCTTTTTGGGCTCCGGGGCGGTTAGTGCTGCGATGTGACCACCAGGGCAATCACCAATTGCAGACAATCCGGTCGCTTATCCCGGCTGTATCCCCGCTTGGCCTTCGCATTCCGCTCCATCTCCCCTTCGAAGCATGTGCTCGTCAGATCGTAAAGCAGCACTTCGAAATCGGCGTGGAACAGATCCGCCCATTTCTGTTTGAGACAGACGAATAACTCCTCCTTGTGCTCCAGCACCCGGTCCAGACAGCGGTACAGCCGGTCCTTCTCAGCCACGGCAAAGTCGGTTTCCAGTAACTCGTCATGGCGCTGTCCACGAACCATTGCCGGTGCAGGCGCTACTCGCTGCCTGGGTCCAACAGCCGATTCACCACCAGCAGCCGCAGCACTTTCTCCCAACTCACCGTCTCGCGCGCTTCCGGCAAACGCTGCTGCCAGGCGATGCAACAACCTGTGTCCGAGGAGTCTTGCGCCAAGGCCATCGAATGTGCGAACGGCCTTACACCTACGGACCGCGATGTTCGGGCCCTCGCGCGAACCGAGCAAAGGTACTGGCGCAAAAGACTCGTTTCCGGGCAACATTTGTACTCATGTGCGCTTTGTAGCAGGCCCCTTCCTGAGAACCTGATTGTAGTTGCTCACATTAAGCGTCGAAGCGAGTGCGACACAGGAGAAAGGCTCGATCCCGAGAACGTTATGCGCGCTTGCCTTCTCGGTTGCGATGCCTTATTTGAGAAGCGCTACATCATCAAGGATAGCGCATCAAGAGCCGCGCCACAGGAGTGTTTTCCGTTCCGGTTCGCGATGCAGTTGCCCGGCTCAACAGGAAGCCTATCGGCGATATCAACTGGACGCCGAGCCGCGCAAGATACTTCGCGGCTCATGCAGGTCTAATTGAAGGCTGACGATCTCGATGAACCGGCAACACAAGCGCTGTCGCACGGCGATTCGACATCCAGCGCTCGCGTGGCGTGTTACTCCTCCCTAACACCGAAGCGTTTAGTTAGGAATCCGATCACCGGCGATAAATCCTCGTTCCAGCAGCAGACGCCCAGGAAGTCCGGGTTCTGAGAGCCAGGTCCTCAACGAACTGCGTTCCCTGATTTCGGCGTGTGCCAACAGGACGGCCGCTGAGCGCTCTAACTTAGTGAACGACGTTGGTGACTTGCCCTACATCAGCGTCAACGGGTCCACATCGATCACCAACGCCGTGGCGCCCCATTTTCGCTGCATCGCAAACGCGCGGATCTGCTGCAGCAGTTGGTTCAACGCCTTGCGATTCGCCGCTTTGATCAGAAACTGGTAGCGGAATTCGTTCTTCAGGCGCGGCACGGGCGCTTCGGCGGGGCCCATGATCTTCAGGTTTTCCGGAGTTGGCGTCATGGTCATGCCCAATTCGGTGCTCATCCGCATGGCTGCCTCCTGTTTCTCGGCGCGCACCAGCACGTTGGCCATGGCGCTGAAGGGCGGGTAGCGCATCATGCGGCGGAAGTGGATCTCCTTTTCGTAGAACCCCTGGTAATCGTGCGCGGCGGCGAAGCGAATGGCGTAGTGATCGGGATTGATGGTCTGCACCAGAACGATGCCGGGCAAACTGCCGCGCCCGGCGCGTCCCGCCACCTGAGTGAGTAACTGGAACGTTCGCTCGCCCGCGCGAAAATCGGGCATGCCGAGCCCCACATCGGCCGACACTACTCCTACCAGCGTGACATTCGGGATATCGTGCCCCTTGGCGATCATCTGGGTGCCCACCAGAACGTCGTAATTGCCCTCGCGGAAACCCTGCAGGATGGTCTCGTATTGCCGCTTGCCGGTGACTGTGTCGCGGTCCAGCCGGGCGATGCGGGCCTTGGGGAATTCGCGGTGCAGCTCCTCTTCCACGCGCTCCGAACCCACTCCCAGAAAATAGATGTGATCGCTGGAGCACTTAGGGCAAAGGCTCGGAACCTTCTCGGCGTAGCCGCAGTAGTGGCATAACAGGCGGCGGTCGCGCTTATGATAAGTCAGCGTGAGCGAGCAGTTGACGCACTGCACGCGCTCGCCGCAGGCGCGGCAGGCGACGAAGCTGGAAAATCCGCGCCGGTTGAGAAGCACGATGGTCTGCTCGCCGCTCTCGATGCGCTTGCCGAGGGCCTCGATCAGCTTCCGCGAGAACGTATTCTGCTTGCGCGTCTCCAGAAACTCCATGCGCATATCGATCAGCTCCACCGCCGGCAGCGGCCGCGCTTCGATACGGCCCGGCAGCTCGAGCAGCGTATACTTGCCGCGCTCCGCGTTGTAGCGGCTTTCGAGGCTGGGCGTGGCCGAGCCCAGCACCACGCATGCGGCCGCGGCCTGCGCGCGCACGATGGCGACGTCGCGGCCGTTGTAGCGGGGCGTCTCTTCCTGTTTGTAACTGCCGTCGTGCTCTTCGTCCACCACGATCAGACCGAGGTTGCGTACCGGCGCGAAGACTCCCGAGCGCGTCCCCACCACCACCGAGGCCGCGCCGGAGCGAATGCGCCGCCATTGGTCGGAGCGCTCGACATCGGTGAAGGCGCTGTGCAGAATGGCCACGCGGTCGCCGAAGCGCGAGAAAAACTGGCCGGCCATGGCGGGCGTAAGCGCGATCTCGGGCACCAGAAGCAGCGCGCTGCGGCCTTCGGCAACGGCGGTCTCAATAGCGTTGAGGTAGATCTCGGTCTTGCCCGAGCCGGTGATGCCGTGCAACAGGAAGGTCTGGAATTGTTTCGCGCGGACGGCGCGGTCGATGTGATCGAAGGCATCCTGCTGGGCGGGGTTGAGCGTGTGGCGCGTGCGAACGGGGCCGGAAGCGATGGCGACGATTTCCGGCTTGAGCGTGACCACCGATTTGCGCGCCAGCGAGCGCGCGGCGATGCTGGCGTTCTTCACTGCGGCTTCCACGTCTTTCAGATTGTGCGAGCCGGGGTGCAGCTCGAGGAACGCGCGCAACTCGCGCTCGGCCTTATTTAGCTTGAGATCGCCGGGTTTGAGGCGAGTGGCGACGCTCACCAGCTCGACGCGCAGACGTTCGGAAGGCGCGCGGAGCGGGTCGCGCTCCGTTTGCACCTGCTCGGCGACGATGAACGCTTTGCGCTCGAGCGACTTGACGGCTTTGTCGGCAAGCGGCAGCGTTTTGGCTAAGTATGCAGCCGAGAGCGGGCGTTTTTCGAGCATGCGCAGGACTGCGACTACTGGGTCGTCGGGAGTGGTCTCGAGTAGAAGCTGACGCGCGGCGTCGCGGCCGGAATCGGTGAGCGACCAGATCTTGCCGCGGCGGATCTCAGACGCCAGCGGCAACATGCCGCGCAGCACTTCGCCCAGAGGCGCGCAGTAGTAATTTGCGATCCAGCGCCCCAGGGCGAGGAGTTCCGCGCCGAGCACGGGCTCGGAATCGATGAGCCGCAGCGCCTCGCGGGTTGGGACGGATGGAGGATCGTCATGGCAGCGAAGAATCACTCCAGTGAGTTTGCGCGGGCCGAACGGGACCACGATGCGACTGCCCGCGCGCACGCGATGCCGCAGGGTTTCCGGCAGCGCGTAAGTGAAAAGCTGATCGAGCGGCACGGGCAGGCTGACGTCGCAATAGAGGCTCGACCCTTCGGGCATTACCCCATGGTAGCTGGAGGGCGGGAAAATGCTTTTGACGCTGAGGCGCTGGTCGTGAGAAAGAACCAAGTTTTTCGGGGTCTTCCACAGCGCAAGTCGTTGAAACATGGTTCGTCGAAAATGATTTTGGTCGATTTTTTCTCACGACCGCCGAGGCGCTGAGATCGGCGCAGAGAACAACTATGAATGTCGAGCCGGCCGATCTTGTGAGCTGAAGGAAGTTCACCGCCGCGTTGACAGACGAAAGCGTCTGTCCTACGTAGGTCTTCAAAAATTAACTTGCATTACAGCCTAAGCCGCCCTATGATCGATAGGCGAACAAAAAGCGAATCCTACCCAACTGGAGGAAGCATGAATATAGCCGAGACTCTCTTGCCGGAATTCGATCATGAGATGGCCAACACGCGCATCGTGCTGGAGCGCGTTCCGGACGACAAATTGACCTGGAAGCCGCATCCCAAGAGCTGGGATATGGCGCATCTGGCGGGCCACCTGGCCACTATCCCAAGCTGGGGCGCCGATACTATCAACACCGACTCGCTGGATTATACCGGCTACCAGCCGCCGCCCGCGCCGGAATCGCGCGCTCAGATTCTGGCGGCGTTCGACAAAGGCGTGGTCTCCGCCCGCGCCGCCCTGGCAGGCGCCACTGACGAAAAGTTTATGCAGAACTGGTCGTTGAGCGCCAACGGACAAACCTTCTTCACCATGCCGCGAATCGCGGTTCTGCGCAGTTTTGTGATGAACCACGCCATCCATCATCGCGCGCAACTGGGCGTGTATCTGCGCCTCAACGACATTCCGGTGCCGGCCATCTATGGGCCGTCCGCCGACGAAGGCTCAATGTAGACGAAGGCTCAATGTAGCGGAAATCTCTCCCTGACAAGCTGCATTGCATCGCCGGAGGTGCGCAGCCGGCCTTCCAGTTGCGCGTCCTCCACGGCGGTCAATATCTCCGCAAAGCGCGGACCCGGCGGGTAGCCTTCGGCAATCAAATCGTCTCCCGTCAGCAACGGCTGCGGCTTCAAATGCTCGTCCGGGAATTCGGCGAGCTTCCGCTTCACCAGCTCGTACGATTCCAGATTGCGATTGCTGGACGCACAATCGAGGCGATGCAGCTCCAGGTGCTCGTCGAACCTCGGCAGCCGCAGAAATCGCTTCAGCGTGCTCTCCTTCATCCGGCCGGCGTCTTTAAACTTCATGTGGTTCGATACCAGCGCCTCCACCTGCTCCATATCGTCCCGCGAGAACCGCAACCGGTGCAAAATCGCGTGCGCCATCCTCACGCCTTCTTCCACGTGGCCGTTGAAGCGGATGCGGTCCGCCACGCGGAACGTCGGCGGCTTGCCCACATCGTGCAGCAGCACCCCCATCGCCAGCGCCGGCGTGGGATGGTTGAGCTGCTGCAGCATCAACAGCGTGTGATTCCACACGTCGCCTTCGGGATGATATTGCGGCGGCTGTTCGACGCCCTTCATAGCCGCCACGTCGGGCAGAATATCCGCCAGCATCCCAGTAGCGTCCAGCAGCTCGAAGCCGTATCGCGCTCCACCCTCGGTGAGTATGCGCACCAGCTCGTCGCGCACTCGCTCGGCCGCCACCTTCAGGATGGACGCGTGGTTGCCGCGGATGGCCGCAAACGTCGCCGGCTCAATTTGAAACTTCAGGCGCGCGGCAAAGCGAACGGCGCGCAGCAGACGCAGGTGGTCCTCGCGGAATCGCGCTTCCGGATCGCCGATGGCCCGGATCACGCCGCGCTCCAGATCGACCCGCCCGCCGACGCAATCGAGCACCTCGCCCGAATCCGGGTCCATCATCAGGCCATTGACGGTGAAGTCGCGCCGCTGCGCGTCCCTGGCGGGATCGGTCTCGAAGTGCACCGCGTCGGGACGCCGCCCGTCGCTGTACTCCTGGTCGCTGCGGAAAGTCGCCACCTCAACCTGCGCGACAGCGTTGCGCACCAGCACCACGCCGAAATGCGCGCCCACGCGGCCGGAATTTGGAAACAGATCCATGATCCGGTCGGGCCGGGCGTCGGTCGAGATGTCGTAATCTTTCGGTGGAACGCCCAGCAACAGGTCGCGCACGCACCCGCCCACCAAATACGCGCAGTGTCCCGCGCCGCGCAGCTTGGCGATCGCCTCCCGCGCCAGGGCATCCTGGAGAAGAGCCGGGGATTCCATCTGCTTATCGTAAACTGGAAGGCGTGCCCATGGAGTCTGAGCGGTCGACGACCGCGAAAGTGGTCGTCGCCACTACCGTAGCGCTCTCCTTTATTTCTTTTTGGAGAGCCGCCGCGATCGTCTTGAGCGATCTCGCCTCGTCCGCTTTCTACGCGGGCGGCATTGCCGAACACGCCATCGGAAAATCGGCTCCGTGGTTCATCATGGGCGTGATGCTTTTCAGTTTTGCGGTGCGCTCGGTGTATATGGAATCGAGCAGCATGTTCGTGCGCGGCGGCGTGTACGTGGTGGTCCGCGACGCCATGGGCCCGTTCATGGCGCGGCTTTCGGTTTCGTCGCTGATCTTCGATTACATTCTGACCGGCCCCATCAGCGTGGTGAGCGCGGGTCTGTATCTGGGCCACCTGCTGAACGAGTTCGCCGATATGTTCCACGTTCATGGGCGGGTTTCGAACGCAGCTTTCGCCGCCTTCTTCGGCATCCTGGTGACCATGTATTTCTGGTGGAGCAACATCAAGGGCATCCAGGAATCGAGCGGCCAGGCGCTGCGGATCATGCAGATCACCACCGTGATGGTGGTCGCGTTTCTGATCTGGTGCCCTATCACGCTGCTTCTGGCGCCCACGATTCAGATTCCGCCGGCGCCGCTGCCGCGCAACCTGCAGTTCAGTCCCGATGCGCTCGGCTGGTTCCGGGGCACCTTCTGGCCGCAGATCGGCATGGTGGCGATTATCATCGCGTTCGGCCACTCGCTGCTCTCTATGAGCGGCTTTGAAACGCTGGCGCAGGTTTACCGCGAGATCGCCTATCCCAAGCTGAAGAACCTGCGCCGCACCGGCAATCTGGTTTGCGTTTACGCCGTGATTTGCACGGGCGTCATCACGGTCTTCGCCGGCATGATTATCCCGGACAGCGTCCGCAAGGAGTACGTGGATAATCTGCTCGGCGGCCTGGCGATGCATCTGGCGGGGCCGTGGATTCTGCGGCTGCTGTTCCACGTTTTCGTGGTGATTGTGGGCGTGCTGATTCTTTCCGGCGCCGTAAATACTTCGATTATCGGCGCTAACGGCGTGATGAACCGCGTGGCCGAAGACGGCGTGCTGCTGGATTGGTTCCGCAAGCCGCAGCGCCGTTTTGGCACCACCTACCGCATCATCAACCTGATCACCGGGATGCAAATCGCCACCATTGCTTTGAGCCGCGGCGACGTCAACCTGTTGGGCGAAGCGTACGCCTTCGGCGTGGTATGGAGCTTCTTTCTGAAGTCGCTGGGCGTGCTGGTGCTGCGTTACCGCCGCCACGATCAGGAGTATAAGCACCCCATCAACCTGCAGATTGGCGGCAAAGAGATTCCGGTGGGACTAATCCTGACCACGACGCTGCTGGGGCTGGTGGCGGTGGCCAATCTCTTTTCGAAGCAGATCGCGACCATCTACGGCGTCGGATTTACGGCCGTGTTCTTCGTAGTCTTCACGATTTCCGAGCACATCAACGCTAAGAAAGTGGCGCACGGCAAGTCGGGCCTGGAAGAATTCAACCTGGATATGCGGCCCGATATCACCGCCGATTCGGTGCATGCGCGCCCCGGCTGCGTGCTGGTGGCGGTGCGCGATTACAACCATATGGTGCATGTGCAGACCGTGCTCGAAAAGACCAACCTGCGCCGGCACGATATCGTGGTGATGACCGTTCGGCCGGTTTCCACCGGCGCCGCCGAGTACGAGTTATCCGAAAAGCAGCTCTTCAGCGACTACGAAAAAGAGCTGCTCTCGCGCGTGGTAACCATAGCCGAAAAACTGGGCAAGACGGTGGACCTTCTCGTCGTGCCCGGCGTCGATCCCTTCGACGCCATGGTGCAGACCGCGCAGAAACTCAAGGCTTCGCGTCTGGTCACGGGCGTCTCGCCGCGCATGGATTCGGAGGAGCTGGCGCGGCGTATCGGCCTGGCATGGGAAAAACTGCCCGAGCCCCGCCATCCGTTTTCGCTCGAAATCATCAGCGAAGGGCGACCCTCCATCTATGTCAACCTGGGTCCGCACCCGCCGCGTTTGTGGCCGGAGGACCTCGACCGCGCGCACGACCTGTGGCTGAAGTTATCGGAGAACTTCGGCTCGCGCCTGCATCATCGCGATGTAATCGGAGTGGCGCTGCGGCGTTTGGAAAAGGATCTCGACGCAGAGGAACGCAGCGGCGAAGTGCTGACGGATCTGGAGAAGGAGCTGCGGAAAAACTGAGCAGTGCGGTGGGACAGACGATCGTTCTTTGTCGTCTGTCAGGCGGCCGTACGTTAGCGAAACGCGACAGACCACGAAAGGCGATGGTCTGTCCTACTAAGCGGCCGGCCGGGAGAAGTGCGTCCGGCGCGTTCACACGAGTGTGAACGCGCCACGCAGGAGTGCGTGCGCCACGTCCCTGAGCACTTAGCCGGCGAGTCTCATTGAATAGAGTGACAGCTAACTCCGGCTTAGCGCACGAATGCGATGCAACTCGGCTTGGGAATGCCTGTAACAATCGGCCCCGC
This sequence comes from Bryobacterales bacterium, assembly GCA_003135055.1. Lineage (GTDB taxonomy): Bacteria > Acidobacteriota > Terriglobia > Bryobacterales > Bryobacteraceae > PALSA-243. The sequence continues at coordinate 58,116 of PLDF01000184.1, forward strand.
CGGTCTCAACTCTCCCGTCCGCGGATGAACCCGAAACACCACCAGATTATTCGAATCCTGATTGGCAACAATCAGATACCGCCCTGTCGGATCGAAAGTGAAAGACCGCGGCGTCTTACCCAATGAGGAGACGTGCTCCATGGGCGCAATCGCCAAGCGTTGCGGATCGATCGAAAACAGCGCCAGACTGTCCTGCCCCCGGTTGGAAGCATAGAGCACGCTGCCAATGGCATTCACGGCGATCTCCGCGGCGATATTCGGCGCCGTGAAGCCCTCGGGCAACGTTGGAACCGTCTGCAACTGGTCCAGCGCGCCGCTGGCGGCGTCGTAGTGGAACACATCCACCGTCGATGCCATCTCGTCGATGACGTACAGCGTCTGCCCGTTCGGATGAAACACCAGATGACGCGGGCCGGAACCCGCGGCTACGGATACCGGCTGCGGGCCCGGCGAGATGGTTCCCGCGGACGCGTCGAACCGGTACACGAAAATCTTGTCGAGGCCAAGGTCGGTGGAGAGCAGGTAGCGATTGTCCGGAGAGAAGATCACCGAGTGCGCGTGCGGCCCCGTCTGGCGCGCCGGATTCACGCCGGAGCCGCGATGCTGGTCGAATCCGGCGGCTTCGCCCAGCCGTCCATCGGGCATCACGGGAAGGACGGCGATGCTGCCGCTGGCATAGTTGGCCACCGCGAGAAATCGCCCGGTCTTGTCGAGCGCAAGATCGCACGGGGAGCTGCCGCGCGCGGAAACCTGGTTCAGCGGCGCCAGCTTTCCGCTCTTCAGATCGATGGCGAAGGAACTGACGGTATCGTCGTTATGTCCGGCCTCGTTGACCGCATACAGAAAACGGCCATTGGGGTGCACAATCAGGAAAGATGGGCTGGCTGTTTGGACGGCAAGTCCGATGCGGGTCAGGCGGCCCGTGGCGGAATGAAGCCGCAAGCCATAGATTCCCGGACCATAACCGCCCGCGAATGCCAGATAATCGGATTGCGCGAAGCACGCGCCGGCCAATAGGATTACTGTGACTGGAGCTCTCACTATTGCCATTGCATCACACTTGCATGTAAGACAGGCCTCCTGGCCTGTCTTCTTCGTGTTACAAATACGCTTGACCTACTACGAGCGCCATCTGCCGCACTGGCAGCCTGAGGACGCAGCGCTTTTTGTCACCTGGCGGTTGCACGGATCCGTTCCGCGAACGGTTACGGTCCTGAAGAACCCGTCAGCGGGAAAAGCTTTCGTAGCCATGGATCGGGAATTGGATAAAGCCGCTACGGGTCCGCGATGGCTCTCAGACCAGCGTGTGGCTCGGTGTGTTGCCGATACGCTGCAATATGGAGAGAAGCAGCTTGGCTTATACGAACTGCAGGCATGGGTGCTAATGATCAACCACGTCCGCATTTTGATCGATCCGAAAGCTGAGCTGCAGAGGATTATGAGATCGATTAAGAGTTTTTCGGCGCGTCAGGCAAATGCAATTCTTGGGCGCACAGGTCAGCCGTTTTGGCAGGAGGAGTCTTATGATCGTTGGGCGCGCCGGCCGAAGGAAATGGGGAAGATTGTTCAGTATATTGAGCAGAATCCGGTGACGGCGGGATTGGCGGAGAGACCAGAGGATTGGCGTTGGTCGAGTGCGTTCGGCTATCCGGAGAGACATGACTAAGCTCATCGCGCTGGGTTTGGCGACGGCTCTATGCGCAGCCCAAACTACCTCTTCCATCGGCGGCCAGGTTTTGAACTCGGCCGACGACGAGCCGGTGAACGGCGTCGTATTGGTGCTGACCGCGGCGGCTACCGCATCCACGCCGCTGAAATTCGTCACCGAGACGCGCGGCCTGTTTCTTTTCGAAAATCTGCCGCCGGGCCGGTACGTGCTCTTCGCTGAGAGCGAGGGTTTTGCGCGCCAGGTATACGGATCGCGCGGCAATCCGCTCGCGGGCATCACGCTATCGCTTGCGCCGGGCCAGGAAATGAACGACCTGCAGTTCAATCTCATCCCCGGCTCTACAATCTCGGGAAAAATTTTGGATGCCGCGGGCAATCCGGTACCGAAGGCCACGGTGCTGGCGCTGCAACCCATCTATCGGCGCGGCTCCAAAGAGTACGTTCCGCTCGGCTCGGCGGCGTCGGACGAAAACGGCGAATACCGTCTGGCCAACCTGGGCCCCGGCAATTATCTGCTGTCGGCAAGCTCGCGAAGTGGTGAGGGCATCGCCACCTTTTATCCGAATTCCGCTAACCTCGCGAACGCGGCAGCGGTTGCGGTCGACGCCGGCGCCGCGGCGGCCGGAAAGGATATTCGCATGGTGAAAGCCGCGACATTCCGCGTTGCCGGCAAGCTGGCGGAGGAAAACGCCGCAGCCGCCATTGCATGGCTCACCCGGAAGGGAGCGGGCGCAACGGCGCTGGTGACCCGCGTGGCGGCGCCCATCGACTCCGACGGCAGCTTCGTCTTTCCCAACGTGCCGCCGGGGACGTATGTCGTAACCGCTACGGAGCAAGATGGCGTGGCGCCCGCTTCCGCCGCGCTCAGCGTCATGGTGACGGCGAAGAATGTCGAAGGGATCGTTCTCAAGCCGCAATCCTCCGGCGAATTGCCGGGAACCATATCGATGAGCGTCGCCGATGTTCGGCCGCCGAACGGCGTGCAAGTGGTTCTGGAAGCGGCCGACACCCTGATGCCGCGTCCGCCGCGCGCGGCCGTGGGCGACGACGGCAAGTTCACCCTGAAGAATCTTGCGGCCGGCCGCTATATCGCGCACGTGCAGTTGCCCGACAATCTGTACGTGCGCTCGGTGCGCTACCGCGGGCTCGACGTCACTGAAAACGGCTTCGAGTTCGGCGGCGGAATTCCGGCGCCGCTGCTGATCTCGCTGAGCGCAAGCGGCGCGGTGGTGGAAGGCAGGGTGCGCGGCGCGGATGGCTTCCCCATGCCTGGCGCGGTGGTGGCGCTAGTGCCGTCGCTGCGGCGGTATTCGCGATACAAAGAGACCACAACGGATCAGAACGGGGCGTTCACCATCGCCGGGGTGGCGCCCGGTGAATACAAAATCTACTCGTGGGACCAGATCGAAACCGGCGCCTACCAAAACGCGGAATGGCTGAAGCGGTATGAGCTGAGGGGCAGGGCGATCGTGGCGAAGCAGGATGGGCATGAGACTGTGGCACTGAAGGCGATTCAGTAAGCCGTTGCATTGTCACTGCCGCGTCAATTAACCTAGGGAACCTTCTCCCCGTAGTCAATCACAATCAATGGCTCGGGGAGTTGTCTCCGTTGCAGATTGAGTCTCAAGCTCCAATCCGGTTTCAAAGACCGGGGGCCCGTTACGATGGAAGGGGCCTGTCTCCGCGCCCACCTCTGCGCACTCCCGAGAGCTTGCTAGAATTGGGTGTCGCGCTTGGGATGCCCCGCCAATGTTCATGCGCTTCGTCACCACTTGCATAAACAAAAAGTCTCAAAAGCCTGAAGGAGTCTTTGCAACAGCCTATTCTCTTTTGGATTCAGGTGCATTGGACTCAAGTGAATGGGAACGTTTGCGCGATCTCTTGATTTGGTTCAACTAGAATTTACCGCATCCCCCTGCCCGCTTCTCTGCAAACAGAGCCATATTCTGGTTCAAGTCGAAGGCAGAGGAGAGCATGAGACACATCTGGGAGTTGGTTCATGTTCTACGGCTTCACGGGCATCACGTCGAAGTCCATAAGTGCCGGCATCTGGCGAATATCTCCTATGAAGATCGCTATCAGGTGGCTGCATATCCCTCGGAACGAGATGGCAAGACGACCGTTCAATGATTCGACTGTCCAATGGTTCAATGAAGGGCCCGCCTGGTGTACAGCGCTGCTGCTTGCCGGCATATGTGGGGTTATCGGAGATGGCCCCAAACGCGATGGGGAAGGGGGTCGGGATGCCCAGCCCTTTGACTGAATCGTGTTGAGCTTAGGGCTGAAAACTACCGGCAGCGCCCAACTCCCCCAATTGCCTCTCCAAATGCCGCCGCTCCGGCGCCGAGCACTCACACGCCAGCGCGCGCTTGAAATACCGCTCAGCGGCCGCTGCGTCGCCCATCTCACGCCACAGCGCGCCCATCGCCGCCGGCAGCAGATGGTAGCGTTCCAGCGCCGGGTGATGCTCTATTCTTTCCAGCTCGCGCAATCCCGCGGCGGCGCCTTGGGCCTGAGCCAACGCCACCGCGCGATTCAGCGCCACCACCGGCGAGGGATTCAACTCATGCAGCCGCTCGTATTGTTCCGCGATCGATGCCCAATTCGTGGATGCGAAGTCCGGCGCAGCCGCGTGCTCGGCGGCGATTCCCGCTTCCAGGTGATAGCGCGTCAACCGGTCGCCGGATGCGCTCCGGTCCAGACGCTGCATGCCCTCCGCGATGCGCGCCCGGTCCCACCGCGATCTATCCTGATCGGGCAACAGGAACAGGTCGCCGCGCTCGTCCACCCGCGCCGGCTCGCGCGCGGATTGCAACAGAAACAGCGCCAACAGCGCGTCGCATTCCGGCGCGCGCGTGGCTGCATGGCTGGCCGTCAGGCGCGCCAGACGGATCGCCTCTTCGCAAAGATCGCGGCGCAGCAGTTGATCGCCGCCACTCGCGTAGCCTTCGTTAAACATCAGGTAGAGCGTTTCCAGCACCGCGTCGAGGCGCTCCGGCGGCAATTCATGGTCCGGCAGGTCGAACCTCAGATCGCGATCGCGGATCAGTTTCTTCGCGCGCACAATGCGCTGCGCGGCCGCAGTCTCCTGGATAAGGAAGGCGCGCGCAATCTCGCCCGTTCCGAAACCGCACACGGTCTTCAGCGTCAGCGTGATGCCGCCATCGCGCGGAATCTCGGGGTGGCAGCACAGAAACATCATGGCAAGCTGATCGTCGATAACTTCCGGCGCCGTGGCGACCGGCGAAAGCGCGCGCGCAATCTCATTGGTTTTGGCGGCCAACGACGCTTCCCGGCGCAACGAATCGAGCGCCAGGTTCCTGGCCACCAGCGTCAGCCACGCCGCGGGGTTGGCCGGCACGCCGCGGTGCGGCCACTGTTGCAGCGCTTTGATGAGCGCGTCTTGAGCCACATCTTCGGCCAGCGCCAGATGCCGCGGGCCGAAAATGCGGGTGAGCGTGGAAACCACCCGCCCGAATTCGCGGCGGAACAGCGCTTCCACAATTTCGCCGTCCATCGCTCACATCTTTTCGACGCACCGCACTTCGATGGCGCCGTACTCCAAATGCGGGCAATCGCGGCACAATTCGACGGCGTCTTCGTAGCTGTCCGCGTTTATCATAAAGTATCCGCCGATTAATTCCTTCGATTCGGCGAAGGGGCCGTCGGTGATGCGCATCTCGCTCGATGGACCGGCGCTTAGCACGCGGCCCGTGCCGTCTTCCAGTTTATTGCCTCCCGCGAGGCGCCCGGCCTCTTGCAGCCGCGTTCGCCAAGCGCCGTACTTGGCAAACACCTGCTGCATCTGCTGCGGGCTCATCTGGTGGAATACCGCAGGGTCGTCGCGAAGAATCAGAAGGTATTGGTGCATGTTCGTCTCCATGTTAGCTTCCACAGGATAAACGAATGGGAAGCGCGGAATTCGACAGCGGCTTGCTAGAATGAATCGACGGCGCCCTGTGAGTCCCCCCACATCCCCTCTACGTCAGTTTCTGGAGAAGTTCGCCGCCGGCGCGGAGACGCTCTACGCGGAAGCGCGCGACCAGGCGCGCCGCGAGCTTTCCGCCGAGCTCAACCAGGCTGTGCGGCGCCTTCGCCAATCGGCTACCCTCGGGGAACTGGCCGCGACTCTTGCCGATACCGCCGCGCGATTCGCCGGTGGCGCCGAGGTGTTCCTGATCTTGGATGGCGTGGCGAAATCCCAGAAGATGGACCTGGAAATTCCGCTGGCATCCGCGGCCGCGCTAGCCGGCGCGGTGGAAAGCCGCGATCCGGTCACCGCGGTCACCACCGCGGGGGAAGTCTCGGCGGCGCTGGTGGAACGGCTGGAACATTCGCCCGATGGGCGCGCGCATATTTATCCCATCGTGGTCAAAGACAGCGTCCCCGCGCTGCTTTACGCCTGGGGGAAACCGGAGCAGGCGCAAGGCCCGGCGCTGGAGTTGGTGGCGCAGGTGGCGGCTGCGCAGTGGGTTGGCTTGCTGCCTCCGCCGCCGGGGATGGAATTGGTGAGCATTGCGCCGTTGGCCCTGGTGAAGGCTGCGTCTTCGTGGGAGTCGCTAGCCCCGGAGGAACAGCGGATTCATCTTCGCGCGCAGCGTTTCGCCCGGGTTCAGGCGGCGGAGATGCGTCTGCACGAAGGGCCGGCGGTGCAGATGGGCCGCTCGCGGCGCAACTTGTATGAGGCGCTGCGCGGCCCCATCGAAGCCGCCCGCGAACAATTCCGCAAGGACTTCTTCGCGCGCTGCCCAAGCATGGTGGATTATCTCCATCTGGAACTGGTGCGGACGCTGGCTAACGACGATGCGGAGCTTCTTGGCGCAAATTATCCCGGTCCGATGGTTTAGCGGCCTGTGGCGGAAGGCCAAGACGCCGCCTTTTGAAATGCGCGGCTTTTGTGGGGCCGACGCACCCGCCGGCATCTGGGGGATTCAATGAAGCTGATTCGGTTCGGCGAGCAGCGGGTCCAGGGGGACCCGNNGACCCGCGCGGACCAGGGGGTCAACCAGGGGGTCCGCCCCACAATTTGCGCAGAGTTCCGGCGATCTCAGCGATTCTCGCCCTCGCGCTGGCCGCCGCGGCGTGGCTTCATGCGGCGGCAACCGGCGATCTGAAATCGCTGGTTGCCGCCTATCGTGCGGACCCCACGCCGGCCGGCCGCGCGGCCGTGGAATCCTACGCCGCGGCGCATCCCAATGAAGACGCTCTGGCGCGCCTCGCGCTGGGCGTGGTCTCGTATGAGCAGAAGGACTACGGCGCCGCCATCGCCACGCTGCAGCCGTTGCCCGCCAAGCTGCCGCAGATTGCCGACTATGCCGCATTCTATCTGGCCGCGGCGCGCGTGGAATCGAACGATTTCGGCGGCGTGGCCTCGGACCTCGCGCCGGCGCACGCGGGCGCAGCGCGCTCGCCTCTTGAAGGCAAGGCGTGGCTTCTGGAAGCGCGCTCGCTGCGATCGACCGCCGCGGCGGATGCGGTCAAGACGCTGCGGGAGCATTACGCTCGATTGCCGCAGCCGGATGGCGCGTTGGCGCTGGCCGATTCCTACCAGGCCGCCAACGATCTGGGCAACGCAGCCGATTTTTACCGCCGCGTCTACATTCAGTACCCCAACGGTATTCAGTACCCCAACAGCGATGCGGCTGCCACCGCGGAGGCCGCGCTGCTCACGCTCAAAGACTCCATGGGCGCGTCTTTTCCCGCACCGCTGCCGCAGCAACTGTTGCGCCGCGCCGACCGGCTGCTGGAGCTGCGCGCTTATCCGCAGGCGCGCTCGGAGTACGAAGCGGCGCTCGATCGATTGGCTGGATTTGAGCGCGACACAGCGCGGGTCCGCATGGGCGCCGCCGATTATCTGAACGGCAAGGCGGCCGCGGCATACGGCTATCTCGCTGCCCTAAATCTGCCCGAATCCGAAGGCCGATCTGAAGCCGATGCGGAGCGCTTCTACTACATGGGGGAGTGCGCCCATCGCCTGAACAATGACGATGGAGCGGCTGCCGCCTTGCGCCAGCTCGACGTGAAGCATCCCAAGTCGCCATGGCGCTTGAAAGCGCTCGTCTCGCAGGCCAATCGGTTTCTGGTGGCGAATCGCGTCGAAGATTATCTGCCGCTCTATAAGGCTGTTTACGAGGGCTTCCCCACCGACGCCGCCGCAGCCACGAGCCACTGGAAAGTCGCCTTCCACGCATATTTGCACGATCGAGGCGACGCCGGGCGGCTGCTGCAAGAGCATTTGGAAAGCTATCCGGCGCACGGCACGGCGGGCGCCGCGCTCTATTTTCTGGGCCGCATTCACGAGCGCAGGGACCACATCGCGGCCGCCCGCGCCTGCTACCAACGTCTGGCTGATGGATTACAAAACGGCTATTACGCGATGCTTGCGCGCGGCCGCCTGCGCGCGCCGGAGATGCAGAAACCCGGCGCAGCGGATGAGACCGTGAAATTCCTTGCCGCTTTGAAGCTTCCGCAGCCCAATCCCATTCCCACCGAAAGTACGCACGCGACTGCGCTGCGCATCGAGCGCTCGCGGATGCTGCGCGCCGCCGGTTTGGCCGATCTGGCCGATGCCGAACTGCGCTTCGCCGCCCGCACCGATGCGCAACCCGCGCTGGTGGCGATGGAGATGGCCGGCGCCGATACCGCCGATGCCGTTCCTTATCTGGGCGTGAAGGTCATGAAGTCGCTTGTGCCCGACTATCTGAACCTTCCCGTGCCTGATGCGCCGCGCGAATTCTGGCAGTATCTTTTCCCCATGCCTTATCGCCCCGAGCTGGTTGCCGACGCGCAGGCCCACAATCTGGACCCCAATCTGGTCGCAGGCCTGATCCGCCAGGAATCCGAATTCAATCCCGAAGCCGTTTCGCCCGCCAATGCAGACGGCTTGATGCAGGTGCGCCCCGGCACCGGCGCCGAGTTCGCGCACGCGGCCGGCATCCGGAGTTTCACTTCGCGCATGCTATTTCAGCCGGAGGTGAATTTGAAGATCGGAACCGCCATCTTCCGTTCGATGCTCGACAAGAGCGGCGGCAGCATGGAGCAGACGCTGGCGGCGTACAACGCCGGACCGAACCGCGTCGCCGAATGGCTCACGTGGAATACCTATCGCGAGCCGGCCGAATTTATCGAATCGATTCCCTTCACTGAGACTCGCGACTACGTGCAGGCCGTGATTCGGAACGCGGAGATGTACCGGCGGCTGTACCCTTAAGTCCGTGGCGTACGCACTCATGCGTGCAGCGTTCACACTCGTGTGAATGCATCGTTTGCGCGACATTGCAGCGCGGACGAACGGCCCACAACTCGCTATGGACGCCGTGAGGGCAATACTCGAAACTTCCGGCGGCCCTCGATGCAATACGTTTGGAAGTCGGAGTGATCCACCGTCAGAATGGTCGAGATGGATTCCCGGCGAGCCAGATACACCAGAGTCGCGTCGGCGAAATCCATCGGGCGGTCCCAGTAGCGCGACATCAAAGCGTGAATCTCCGGGAGTTCGCCGCCCGGAATCGCGCCGAGCATGAGCGCCCCGGAGCGAATGAAGGTCCAGGCCGCTTCCATGTCCCGCCGGTTATCGCCCACCAGGTGAAAAAGCTCGGTCAAGACGGCGGACGATGGCAGCAAGGGGAGGCGCAGACCTTCAAATGCCTCCGCGCACAGGGCGTGCCAACGGTCCTGGGAATCCAGAAGAGCAAGAATAGCGCCCGTGTCGATCAGACAACTAACGGCCATGTTTCCGGGCTAGGCGCTCGCGAACAAGAGACCGGGCCGACTCCGCACGGAGGGGATTTACGCCGGCGATCTTACCGATCGACTTGCGGGCTTGCGCATGCAGCCGGAGTTGCTCGGCATCGTCACTGGCCCCTTGGGCAGAATCCTTTTGGAGCAACTGGCGGGCCCCACGGTCCAGTAGAGCGGCAATGCTGACCTTCTCACGGCGCGCTTCCGATTCCAACGCCTCTTTCAAATCGCGCGACAACCGCAAGGTGTAGATTTCGGTCTTCATGCATTACAGTGTACTACATTCTTGACGAGAGGTTGCTACATCTCGGGCGGCAGCAGAATTCCACCCCAAACCACCTGGTAGGCTTCCACGTGGCCGAACACATCTTTGCCCGCCCGCACGAACACGCGCATGTTGGTTTTGAGGTCGGCGGCCGCCACCGTTTCGCCATCCGCCACGAAGCGCGTATCCTGCCGGAGCAGAAGGGTCTGCTCACCCGCGTTGCGCGTGCGCAGCACCAGCCGTCCATCGCTCAAACGCGAGACCACGCCGGCAAACGTCATGTCACCTCTGGGAAAGAGCGGTTCGGGGGAAGGGCGAAGCCCTGAGGTAATCGCTGAGCCAAGCGCTGGGTCAAGTCTGGCGCCCGGCCGGGTCGCGGCGCGCGGCGGCGGAGCGGGATCGATAACGTGTATTGTGCGGGCGTATCTCAATAGCGAGCCGGAAAGTGGATCGGAAACAACCTCCACCTTGTCGCCGGGCCGCAGGCGGGGAACGTCAATCGGCCTTTCTTCGCGCTCCACGGAAGTCTTGGCGTCGAAGCGATAGCGGACCACCTGGTTTTCAGCCGCGCGCACGCTGAATTCGCCGCCATCCGTCTGCGCGTCGCGCTCCAGAAGCACGCCGCGCAGCGATGCCGCATTTTGCGGCGGAATCTGCGCCGCGGAGATCAGCGCTGAAACCAGCAGCACGCCAGCCAACCGCACGTTCCGAGTATAGCGCCCGGCATTCCATGCCGCGAATGCTATGGGCATATGCGCCAGAACTTTTTGACGCCGCGCCCCGCGGTTGATCGAGATCCGGATTATGCCTCCGGGCATTGAGGCGATCGCCAACGCGCCAGCCCGCGGGCGCCGCCAGCCGCGCGGCCACCTCGGTTCCGGCATAGCTGAAGAGCCGTAATCGCCCAACCGGATCTGGGCCCGCGTGTTGGGGAACTGCATTTCGGTCCACTTATCGGCGGCAGGCCGCGCGCCGGTGGCCAGCTCCCTAAGAGATACCTCCGCTCACCGATGAGGTCTGCATTGAGCGCAGTCAATGGTCCTCCCGGCGGCCTGGGGCGCCTGATCTGCTTCAGTTCGGCAGTCGAACGTTTAATCAACCGCCTTGACGCCCTTGACGCCCAAATAAATCTGGCGTAGGCTGTCCTATAGCTGGCTATAGGGAGCATGCGCAAACACGCCAACGATCGCCTGCAAGGTACCCTTGACCTGCTGGTGCTGAAGACATTGGCCTCGCAAGGCCGGATGCACGGCTACGCCCTGACTCTTCGAATTGAACAGATCTCCGAAAGCGTTCTTCGGCTGGAAGAAGGCTCCCTCTATCCCGCGCTCCACCGGATGACGCAGTCGGGCTGGCTGCGCGCCGAGTGGGGCGCTTCGGAAAACAACCGCCGCGCGCGTTACTATGCCATCACCGCGGCCGGCCGCAAGCAATTGGCGGAGGAAGAGCGGAGCTGGGCGCAACTGACGGAGGCTGTAGCTCGCGTACTGCGTTTCGTTTAGAAAGAGGCTGCCATGAGTTGGCTCAACCGGCTATCGAATCTATTGCGCGGCGACAAGCTGAGCGGGGAACTCGATGAGGAGTTGGAGTTTCACCTGGAAGCGCGGACCCGCGACAACCTCGCGGCCGGCATGACTCCGGACGCGGCTCGCCTTGACGCCCGGAGGCGATTCGGCAATCGAACGCTGGCGCAGGAAAGGACGCACGAGATGAACATTCTTGTCTTAATGGAAACGATTAGCCAGGATGTGCGTTATGCCTTCCGCGGCCTGCGCAAGTCCCCGGGATTTACGGCAGTGGCCATTTTGGCGCTGGGGCTGGGCATTGGGGCGAATACCGCAGTCTTCACGGTGGTGAACGCGGTGCTGCTGCGTCCGCTGCCTTTCCCCCAAGCAGGCCGGCTGTTTTTGATTTCGTATAAGCCGCAGCGCGGTCCTGTTACGCTCGATGGGCCGGGCCTCTGGGACCAGCATTACCTCGCGTTTCTGCGCCAGAACCGGGCCTTCGAGCGTGTTGCGACTTTCGGACAAGACGCTATGGCGCTCACTGGCGCAGGAAGCGCCGTGCGCGTGCCGGCGGCGATGGTAACGTCCAGTTTCTTTCTCGTGCTTCAGGTGAATCCGGCAATTGGCAGAGCGTTTTCGCCGGAAGAAGAGAGGCAGGGCGGCGGCGGAGTGACGCTGATCGGCGACAGGCTCTGGCGAAACCGTTTCGGCGCCGATCCGAATATCCTGGGAAAGACGGTTGTGCTGGACGGAATCGGACACACGGTGATCGGCGTCATGCCGCGTGGTTTTGCGTTTCCTTACGATGCCGAGTTGTGGCTGCCGCTCGAGGTGCGAGACGAGCTGGCGGTTTGCGTCTCGCCCCATGGCCGCCCGTGGCCTTGCAACTCATTTTTCCGGCCTGCCGTAGGCCGGCTGCGGCCATCCGTTTCCCGGGAGCAGGCCCAGGCGGAATTGGAAGCCTTCGCGCAGCACTTACCTGGCGCAAGCGGTGAAAACAAGAGCGAGATGATCGCGGAGGTTCTTCCGTTCAAGGACTTGCTGGTTGGAAAGATTCGGCAATCGCTGCTGATCTTCATGGGCGCCGTGGTCTTCGTACTGCTGATCGCGTGCGCCAACGTAGCCAACCTCCTGCTGATGAGAGCGACATCGAGGCGCCAGGAAATCGCCGTGCGCACCGCACTGGGCGCGCGCCGGTCGCGCCTGGTCCGCCAGTTGCTGACCGAAAGCACTCTGGTGTCGCTGGGTGGCGCGGCTGCGGGACTTGTATTGGCGGTATTGGGAGTGCCGGCTTTACTTGCGCTTGCGCCCGCCGGCAGAGTTCCCCGCGTGGAAGAAATACACATCGATGGCTGGGGACTGGCGTTCGCGCTGGGTCTGGGGACATTCACCGGGATTCTGTTTGGCCTGCTTCCGGCGTTTCAGGCAACCGGACGCGAGTTACGCGACTATCTGAGTCAGAGCGGTCGAACTGTCACTAATAGGCGCGAACGGCTTCGCAGCGCCCTGGTGGTGGCGGAGATCGCGCTGGCGCTGGTGTTACTCACCGGCGCCGGCTTGATGGTCAAAAGCTTCTTGCGGATGCGCGCCGTAAACCCCGGTTTCCGGACGGAGAATATTCTAACTATGACTGTGGATCTGCCGGAGTCCACCTATCCGACCTCAACCGCCATTCAGGCGTTTCATGCGCGTACTTTGGCGAAGCTTTCTAACCTGCCCGGCGTGCTGGCGGCCGGCGCCGTGAACTGGCTTCCGCTCGGCGACGCGTTGATAAAGGGGAGCTTCCATCTCGAAGGCGGTCGCCGGCTACCGCGCGGTTACAACGTCGATAAGCCGGCAGTAAGTCCAGACTACTTCCATGTTATGGGAATCCGGCTATTGAGCGGCAGAGGCTTTAGCGATCGGGACAATAGCGACGCCCCGGGTGTGGCATTGATCAGTGAGTTCGTCGCGCGAACTCTCTGGCCCCATGAGAATCCGCTAGGAAAGCGCGTCACTCTGGAAGAAGATCCCAAGCCGCTGGATTGGCTGACGGTTGTCGGCGTAGTCGATGACGTCAACCAGAAGAGCCTGACGGAAAAGCCGCATCCGGCCATCTATCAGCCCTATCAACAGGTGCGCAGATCGTTCTTTCTGAGCCACATGACTTTCGCAGTCCGCACCGCCGCGAAGATGCAGGGTGTTGCCGCCGCCATGCGCAGCGTGCTCCAGGAGGTGGACCGGGACCAGCCGGTGCAATCGCTCGCCGCCATGTCCGATCTGATCGACGCAACCACGGCGGAGCCCTGGTTCCAGGCGCGCCTGATTTCCGCGTTCTCAATACTCGCGCTCCTCTTATCGGCGATCGGCATTTACGGCGTCCTGGCCTACGCGGTTACGGAGCGCACGCGCGAGATCGGAATCCGGATGGCGCTGGGCGCGGAGAAAAGCGACATCACTGGCATGGTCCTGAAGCGCAGTCTGCTACTGGCGGCGACCGGCGTCGCACTCGGCGTGGCGGGCGCACTGGCGGTGACTCGCGTCCTCGCCAGGTTTCTTTTCGACGTCAAGCCCACCGATCCCGCGACCTTCGCGATGGTAGCCGCGGTGCTTATGGCCGTGGCGCTCTCCGCCGGCTTGTTGCCGGCGCGGCGGGCGACGAGGGTAGATCCGCTGGTGGCGTTGAGGTGGGAATAGCTGTTATCGGGCGAGCATTTGCGAGCGCTCGTGGAGTGCCGTATGCTGGTCGATACCGATGCCAGCCCAAACCGAAGAGGATCTGCTCATTGAGGCGAACCGCCGTATTGAAGAAGCTCGGCAGTCAGGGTCTGATACGCCCCTGCTGGCGAGTCTCGGTCTGAGTGCGATTCCCACGACGGTTCCGAGCTTGCATATCTGACGATCCTCGATCTGTCGGGAAACCTGATCACCAAGATTCCCGACTCGCTTGCCAAGCTGAGCCATCGCGGACAACTTGGGGTTAATGACGCGCCCCGTGGCATACTTCTAGCTGCGCACCCTGGCGCCGCCAATAACTTAATCTGGCTGAACTCAGTCCGCAAACTTCACGCGAAGATCAGGCGACGGCCCTTGGGCTCCGGAACTGGATCCCCAAACTCCTTTGCGGTCTCGATCCAGAGATGCATAGCTTCCTGAGCATGTACGAGGGCCTCTTCTTGCGTGGAACCATGCGCCGCGCACCCCGGAAGTTCTGGAGCCTCAGCCACGAAGGCGCCGTCTTCGTCGCTCCAATAGATGATGACTTCGTATTTGGTCATTCAACTTCAGCGAGCTTGTATTTCAAGATCAGCGCACGCTTGCTTGACTTGGTACGGCTTAGCCTGGCCGCCTTCTCGCTGCAAGTTGATTTTCTCCTCTATCCCAGCCCTGCGAAAGAGATGGTGGCTGCCTATGACCCGCTTCTCGAAGTCCAGGCTCTCCAACAGTAAGCACAAATCGTCAAAACGAATCGCCGCATCCGACGTCCCGCTCAAGAGACGACGAAGCGTCTTGACGCTGCCCACGGCAATATTGTACCCCGCATGATATCTCTGGTCCCGCCCACACCGCCAACCCAGGCCGCGGCGCCCGATAACCTGCCGCACCTGATCCGCTACTTTCCTCAGGCAGTCCGTCCGCTTCGGTTCGTGCCGCTGCACCCGCGCGCGCAGCCCCCAGCGTCGAAGCGACTCGCATGGTCCTGAAGCGCAGTCTGCTACTGGCGGCGGCCGGCGTCGCACTCGGCATAGCGGGCGCTCTGGCGCTGACTCGCGTCCTCGCCAGGTTTCTTTTTGACGTCAAGCCCACCGACCCCGCGACGTTCGCGATAGTAGCCGCGGTGCTGTTGGCTGTGACGACTTGCGCCGGCTTGCTGCCGGCGAGGCGGGCAACCCGAGTCGATCCGCTGGTGGCCCTGAGGTGGGAATAGCTATTGGCGAGTCTTCACGGCTGCAGGACGCAGTTCCAAGGCGACTTCACGCAAACGGTGGGGCCATGCTATAGGTTGGCAGGCAGTTTGCAACCTTACGCAAAGATCAGGCGGCGGCCTGCCGGCCGTGCGCACGCTGAATTCGCCGTATCCGTCCGCGCTTCGCGCTCCGGCCGAACGCCACGGAGCAAGGCCGCCTCTTGCGGCGGAATTTGCGCCGCGCGGATGGGCGTCGAAGCCAGCAGCGCCAACGCCAATCGCCACGTTCCGAGTACGCCGCTCAGTATTCCATTCCGCCGATGCGCACATGCGCGAAAAGTATTTGCATGCAGCGGGTCATGGCTGAGTAGCTTGCAGGCAGCGTTGTCGAACTTGCCGGGTGCGACGGTTTGTGGCGCTGCACCCGCCCACAACGTCGAGTTTGCTTAAAAGGATTCGGGAAACGCAATGTGAACCGCGTTCGTGGGGCAGGTTGTCAAACGGGTTGTTAACCTGCGGCGGATTGTTAATCCGCTTGCTGGAAGTTTATTCCACCCGCGCAAGTACTAGTGAGATGGACCTGCCAACCCTCTGTTGCACTGTGGAAAGCTCTTCCTCGCGGGCATTCCGGCAGGCTGAAGGAACCTTGCTGGCTGTTAAATGTAGAGACTCAGAGGTTGCGTTTGCCTTACTCGCAGGGGCGCGTCACAGCCGGCAAGCGGATTCGCAATCCGCCGCAGATTGACAATCCTGGTTGTTAACCTTCAGCCGATTGTCACTCGGCCTGCTGGCATCGTATACAACACTGGAGGAACGCCAGCACAGTTTCCGGCTTGCCGCTATCAGGTTTAAGAGATCGGCCCCGGAGATCTCGCAAAAGGCAAATTCGGTCGCCGGCGCCGATCCCTCTGACCGCGCCCGACCGATCCGGCTGCACCACTCCTTTTCGTGTGGTAGCCTTCTCAGCGGGATGACATCGACTGAACTCAACCGGCAATTCGCCCTTGCGAACGCTCTGCGATTCGAAGCGGCGCCGGGCGGCCTGACTCGCGCCATCGTCGCGACGCCGCTTGCGGAAGCCGAAATCTACCAGCAGGGCGCCCACCTCGCGCACTGGGCGGTACGCGGCCGTAAACCGGTGCTTTTCATGAGTTCCAAAAGCTTCCTCGCGCCGGGCAAACCGATCCGCGGAGGCATTCCGATTATTTTCCCCTGGTTCGGACCGCGTTCCGGCGATAAGCCCGGTCCCCCTCACGGTTTCGCCCGGACCGTGCTCTGGAGCGTAGAGAGCGCCAGGCTGCTGAATAACGGCGCGGTTGAGATCGCGTTCGGCCTCGCCGCGGACCAGGCATCGCGGGCGCTCGGTTTCGACGCCTTCGCCGTCCGCTTCACCGCGACCATCGGAAGCGAACTCAGTATGTCTCTCGATGTCTCGAATCGAGGCAAAGCGCCCCTCGTGTTCGAAGAAGCCCTGCATACTTACTTGGCGGTTTCGAGCGTCCGCGACATCGCAGTCCACGGCCTCGAAGGGACCACTTACATCGACAAGACCGATGGCTTCAGCCGCAAGGTTCAGCCCGATGCGCCGATTCGCATCGGCAAGGAAACCGATCAGGTTCACCTGAACTCCACCGCCGCTTGTGTCATATCCGATCCCCCTTGGGACCGCCGCATCGTAATAAGTAAGACGGGCTCCAACAGCTCCGTTGTGTGGAATCCGTGGATCGCGAAGGCGGCGACCTTTCAGGACATGGCCCCCGACGAATGGCAAGCAATGGTCTGCGTCGAGACCGCCAATGTGGCCGGCAACGCCGTGACATTGGCGGCCGGCGAGTCCCACCGCCTGACCACTACAATTAGCGTAGAGTAATTAGTTCTCCGGCCGCGAGATTCGGCGCTACCAGGAAACCGCTTGCCGACGGGCGCCCTCTGGGCCCGGCTCCGATCGGAGCCACGACCGTGAGGGAGTGGTTTTCCGCAAAAGCACAAAACCACCCGGTCACGGAATTAGAGCTTTTGAGTGATCAAATGCCCGTCCATCCATGTCACGGCCTCGGAGAAAAAGTCGGGCCAGTCGGGCCGCCCGTCCGCCTCGCCGGCAAAATCGTGACTGCCGCCGGACAAGCGGATCAACTTCACTTCCGCGCCCGCCTTTTCCATTGCCTCTCGCATGGTCTCCGCCATCGCAAACGGGACCACGGCGTCGGCATCTCCATGCAGCAGCAGCATCGGCGCCGACGACGAGGATACGTGCGTAACTGGGGACGCCGCGCGGTAAGCCTTCACGGCGATCGGGTCCGGCGAGGTCCCGGCGCGCGCCACCAACTGACCCATGAACAAAGCCCACTCCGCGGATCGATAGAGAGTCAGGTCCGCCGGAGTCGCCGCTGCCACTACGCACTGCACCCAGGCGCTCACGCGGTTCGCCGGATCGGGATCGTCTGCATCCTCCGTGGCGTCGAGAACTCCCAGAAGAGCCGCCAGATGCGCGCCGGAAGAATATCCCACTGCTCCAATCCGGCGAGGATCGATGCCGTATGCGCTGGAGTTGTAGCGGATGAAGCGAACCGCGCGTTGGACGTCCTCTACCGCCGCGGGGTAGTGAAAACGGGGGCCGTTCCGATGATTGACGACGAACAGCGTGTAGCCCGCACCAAGCAGCTTGGGCACAAAGAACCGGACCGAGGAGCCAAGCGCCGTGAGCGGTGCGGCATCGTAGGTCTGCTTCGATGTCCACCCGCTCCCCGGCACAACAATCAGCGCATAGCCATTCGACTGCGCCGGATGGTGAACGTCCATCAGCAGCGCCAGCCCCGAATACATCCCAAACACAATGTTCTTGTCTGTGCTCATCCGCGGCCCGCCCTATAGAGCTTCGCATAATCGAGTGACAGTACTCGCTATGTGGGGCAGCCAATCCTGGCTGCAGCCGCCTTTCAGGCGGCTCTCTCGATCCCTGCGTGAGTCTTCACACACGGCCCGCGCCGGCTGAAAGGCGGCTTTGCGCCGGCTGAAAGCCGGCGGCAGCCAGGATTGGCCGCCCCACACCACTAAGTTATTCACCCCTGTCCCGCAAGCGTCGAGGGAAGCCCGAAAGTCCCATCCGCTACCTCGACAAAGTTTCTCTCTTCGCGAAGTATAAAGCGCTTAGCCTGCGCCATGGCGAGATTCTCGCGCGCTTCGGGATCCGCCTTCAACCGTGCCCGGTAAGTCTCGTAAGAGGCGAGACTGTCGAATGCAATCAACCCCCACGCCACATAGTTAGTGCCTTCATGAGGAAGAAAATACCCCACAAGGTGGCCGCCGCATCGCGGAATAATGCGTCCCCAATTCTCGGCGTACTTCTTGAACCCGTCTCGTTGGAACGGATCGATCTCGTAGCGGATGACGCAAGTCATCGTCATGAATATCCTCCTGGCGGCCGGCGAATCGCCACAGCCAACGGTCAGCAATACGCCCGTCGCCACCATCGCCCCAATGGCTTCGCGACGGCTTATGGCGGGGCGGGCGCCCGCGCCTGGCAAGGCCGGATGCATATGCCGCAGTATGCCAGTTGCCGTGCAGGAACACTTCGTCTACCATCAAAGTGTGAATGTAGACCGCCATAACGATTCCGCTGTCGCCGGGATTGCGGCCGCGATCGGCGAGCCCGCGCGGGCCCGCATGCTCTACTGCCTCATGGATGGCCATGCGCGAACCAGCACCGAGCTTGCGATGGTGGCCGAAGTGAGTCCGTCCACCGCCAGCGTTCACCTGAATCGGTTGAAGACCGAGCGCCTGGTCAAAGTGCTCGTCCAGGGGAAGCATCGCTACTACAGTCTGGAAGGCCCCAACGTGGCCGGCGCGCTGGAAGGTCTCAGCGTTCTCGCTGGCGCCTCTCTCGACAAGTTCGTGCCCAACACGCCAAGCCGGCTACGCGCCGCGCGGACCTGCTACGACCACATGGCGGGCACAGTGGGCGTGTCGCTCCACGACCGATTCCAGGCGCTGGGCTGGCTGTCGGCCGTCTCGACGGGTACCGGCAATACATACAATCTCACCGTGGCTGGGACCAAGGCATTCGAGGCTCTTGGAATCGACATCGAGGCAACTCGAGCGCTGCGCCGGCGGTTCGCGTCCGCATGTCTCGATTGGAGTGAGCGGCGGCCACACATCGGCGGGGCGTTAGGTGCGGCCCTGCTGAAAATCGCGCTCCACAGAAAATGGGTGCTCCCGGATCTCGACAGTAGGGCGTTAGCGGTCACCAGTCTCGGGCGGCGCGAAATGCTGATTCGATTCGGCCTTCGTGTTTGAGGATGGCGCGCCCGTCGCTGCAAACCGCCCGCCTCACAAATCCGGATCGCTGACGGCATCCTTGATCGGCTGGCACACAGCCCACATCGCCTTGAGATGCGCGGCGAATCCATGCGAAAAACCGCGGAAAAGCAGAGAACCTGGGAGTATGCCACCGCCTCCGGCAAACTCCTCCAGCCTCCGGCCGAGCCGTCGATTCCTGCCAGCGCAACTATCACCGCGCCCTCAAAGAACTGCACCGCCTCCAAGCCGCCTGCGTGGGGCGTGCCCATGGCCTGCCCCGCCCGCAACCCCCACAATCGAAACCCGCTTCCGTGCCAATTGGGTTCGATCCGATTATTTCCGGAACCGCCGCAACCCTCCGCTTTTCCAGCCCGCCGAACCCGCACCCGACCCCGGCCGATGACGCCCCGCAGCCCCTTCCCTCGCCAACCCGCCCAAAGCCGCATGAAAAACGCCTCTATCCGCCCGTTCCAACCCCATAGCCCCAAAGAGCTAGCGGCCAAGGGCCATCGTACGTCATCCCATGAAACACAGGATTCGGATATCATTGTATTAAGCGCCAATCACCCCGTGAGCCCGGCGCTACCAGTGTCTAAACCAGCATGTGGATAGTCGTTCTCGCCCTCCGGCGGCCTTATACCTTCGTAGTCATGGCGGTGCTCATTGCGATTTTGGGCGTCTCGGCCATTATCTCGATGCCCGTCGATATCTTCCCCTATATCGACATTCCAGTCGTCAGCGTGGTCTGGAACTACGCCGGCCTGTCGCCCGAAGAGATGGAAAAGCGGATGGTCACCATCTTCGAGCGCGCCATGACCACCACCGTCAACGATATCGAGCACATCGAGTCGCAGTCCTATAGCGGCGTCTCGGTGACGCGCGTCTATTTCCAGCCCGACGCCAAAATCGAAGTGGCTCTGTCGCAGATCACCGCCATCTCGCAGACGCTGCTGAAGATTTTTCCTCCCGGCACTACCCCGCCGAGCATCATCAAGTACGATGCTTCGAGCGTCCCCATCATTCAGCTTGGCCTCGAAAGTAAAACGCTCAGCGAGCAGGAGCTTTTCGACCTCGGCCAAAATTTCATCCGCACCCAGCTCGCCACCATCCAGGGCGCGGCCATTCCGTTGCCCTACGGCGGCAAGTTCCGGCAGGTGATGGTGGATATCAACCCCGACCAGCTTTACGCCAAACAGCTTTCGCCGGTGGATGTCTCAAACGCGCTGGCCACGCAGAACCTCATTCTGCCCGCCGGGGACGCCAAGATCGGCAACATCGATTATCAGGTCAAAATCAACAGCAGCCCGCGCATATTGAGCGAGATGAACCGGCTTCCCATCAAAATTGTCAACGGCGCAGCGGTCTATCTCGGCGACGTGGCCCAGGTTCGCGACGGCTATTCGGTGCAGACCAGCATCGTGCGCGCCAACGGCAGCCGCGGCGCGCTGCTCACCGTGCTCCGCAGCGGCCGAGCTTCCACCCTCGCGGTGGTGAATAACGTCAAGGCGGCGTTGCCGAAGATTCTGGCAAGCCTGACGCCTGAGCTGCACGTGAGGGAATTGTTCGACCAGTCGCTCTTCGTCCGCGCCGCCATCAACGGCGTGGTTCGGGAAGCCGTTACCGCCGCGTTTCTCACCGGCCTGATGATCCTCATCTTCCTGGGAAGCTGGCGCAGCACGATTATCGTCTGCATCTCCATTCCGCTTTCGATTCTGGTTTCGCTCATCGTGCTCCACATGATGGGCCAGACCATCAACGTGATGACCCTCGGCGGCCTGGCGCTGGCCGTCGGAATCCTGGTGGACGACGCCACCGTAGAAATTGAAAACACGCATCGCAACATGGCTATGAAGAAGCCGCTGGTGCGCGCCGTGCTCGATGGCGCGCAGCAGATCGCCGCGCCGGCCTTCGTTTCCACGCTTTGCATCTGCATCGTGTTTGTCCCGGTGCTGCTGCTCACCGGGGCCGCGAAATTTCTCTTCACGCCGCTTGCCGGCGCGGTAGTCTTCGCGATGCTGGCATCTTATTTGCTATCGCGAACCATCATTCCCACCATGGTTCATTACATGTTGAAGCCCGAGGTGCTGCTCTATGCCCAGGGCCACGATGGCGAAACATCCGGCGGCACGGGCGTCATTTGGCGCGTGCATTACATGTTCAACCGGCGCTTCGAACGGATGCGCACCTCCTATGCGAACCTCCTGCATTGGTGCCTCGATCGTCGCGGGCCGGTGCTGGCGGGCTTCGCTCTGTTCATCGTTGCGTCGCTCTTTTTGGCCTTCTTCATCGGCCGCGATTTCTTCCCCACCGTCGATTCCGGCCAGATGCGCCTCCACGCGCGCGCGCCCTCCGGTACCCGTATTGAGCAGACCGAGGTGATGTTCGCCGATGTCGAAAACGAGATCCGCCAGGTCATTCCGCCGCGCGAAATTCAAGGAATTATCGACAATATCGGCATCCCCAACGGCGGATTCAATCTGGCGTTCGGCGACAGTCCTACAATCGGAACCGCCGACGGCGATATTCTGATCTCGCTCAATCCCGAAGAGCACGGCCCCACCGCGATCTACACCGATGTGCTGCGCAAGCGCCTGCACAAGCGCTTCCCGGACGTGGTCTTCTTCTTCGAAGCCGCGAATATCACCAATCAGATTTTGAATTTCGGCTTGCCTGCGCCCATCGACGTGCAAGTGGTCGGACGCAACGCCGCCGGAAATTATCAGATTGCCGAGCGCCTCAAAACGCAGATCGAACAGATTCCCGGTGCGGCCGACGTCCATATTCACCAGGTGGTCGATTGGCCGGAGATCGATATCGACGTGGACCGCGACAAGGCCGGCCAGGTGGGCCTGACGCAGCGCGACGTGAGCAACAGCGTCCTGGTGTCGCTCAGCTCGAGCGGCCAGGTGGCGCCCACGCAGTGGCTCGATTGGAAAACCGGCGTCAGTTACTTCGTGGCCGTGCAAACGCCGCAATACCGTAACGATTCGCTCGCCGCGATCATGCGCACGCCCATTACCCAGCCCTACGGATCGATCGGCAGCGGAGTGCTGCCGCTTTCCGGCAGCGCCGCTCCCAACCAGGCGTCGATGAATTTCGGCAATCCGGGAACCACTTCCGGCGCGACGCAGCTGCTGTCCAACATGGCATCG
Source organism: Bryobacterales bacterium (assembly GCA_003135055.1). GTDB lineage: Bacteria > Acidobacteriota > Terriglobia > Bryobacterales > Bryobacteraceae > PALSA-243. The sequence continues at coordinate 80,628 of PLDF01000184.1, forward strand.
GTTCACCGCGACGTCGCGCCTGAGATTGTCAACCACTACAATGTGCAGCCGGTGTTCGATGTCTACGCCAATGTGGACCGCCGCGATTTGGGCGGCGTCGGATCGGCCGTCGAGAAAATCGTGGAACAGACGCAGCGGAAGTTGCCGCGCGGAACCACCATCGACTTGCGTGGGCAGATCTCCACCATGGAAACTTCGTTTTACCGCCTTGGCCTCGGCATGGTCTTCGCGGTCGTCCTTGTGTACCTGCTGATGGCTGTCAACTTCCAGTCGTGGCTCGATCCATTCATCATTCTGATGGCGCTGCCCGGCGCCATGGCAGGCATCGTCTGGATGCTGTTCCTGACCCAGACCACCTTCAGCGTTCCGTCTCTGATGGGCTCCATCATGTGCATCGGCGTGGCCACCGCCAACAGCATCCTGATGGTGGTTTTCGCCAACGACCAGCGCGAAGTGGGAATGGATGCGCGAGAGGCCGCGCTATCCGCGGGACATACGCGCGTCCGCCCCGTCATTATGACCGCGACCGCGATGATTATCGGAATGCTGCCGATGGCGCTGGCCTGGGGCGAAGGCGGTGAGCAGAACGCGCCGCTTGGCCGCGCCGTCATCGGAGGCCTGATTCTGGCCACTATCACCACCTTGTTCGTGGTTCCCATGGTTTATAGCCTGTTACGGACCAAGCCGCCCGTCGATCATGTGAAAGAACTCGAACGAGAGGAGCAAGACCACCTGCAGAACGAATTGTTGCTCCGCGGTGATTTGCAATGAACCAACTTCAATCCATAGAAGATCAGTTACGCTCGGAAAATGAGTCGCTGCGCCGCCAGTTAGAAGAGCAGAAGCGCGGCCACACCGCAAAGAAGCCCACCGCCTGGACGGGCATCGTGGTGTTCCTGCTGTTAGCCGCATTGGCAATGGCAGGTTACTACTGGGGCTATCTGCCGCGGCAGAAGCGCGAGATGGTGCTGGCCGCGGAATCGCAGAATCAAACCGATAGTCTGCCGGTGGTGAATGTGACGCCGGTGACGCGGTCGCCTTCCACCGATAGCCTGGTTCTGCCGGGCAACATTCAAGCCGTCACCGAGGCGCCGGTACTCGCCCGCGCCAGCGGCTATGTGAAGAAGCGCATCGCCGATATCGGCGACCGCGTCTCGGCCGGCCAGGTGCTGGCGGAAATCGAAGCCCCCGAGCTCGATCAGCAGATCTTGCAGGCGAAGGCCGCGGTGCAGCAGGCCGATGCGGCGGTCCAACAGGCCGAAGCCAGCCTGCAACAGGCGCGCAGCAATGAGAACCTGGCGCACGTCACCTTCGACCGGTTCAACAAGCTGGCCGATAAGGGTGTGATCTCGAAGCAGGATAACGACACGTACCGGCTGCAATGGGCCGCCCAGCAATCGAACGTACAAGCGCTCGAAAAGGCCGTGAATGCGGCCAAGAGCAATTCCTCCGCGCTCGAAGCCAACGTGGCGCGTCTGACCGATCTGCTCGCCTATCTCACCGTGCGCGCTCCGTTCGCCGGCGTAATCACGCTGCGCAACGTCGATACCGGGGTGCTGGTCACCGAGGGCAGTACTTTGCTTTATCGCATCGCCCAAACCGACCGTTTGCGCACCTATCTCAACCTTCCGCAGAGCGAGGCCGATTCCGTTCACGTCGGGCAGAAGGCGACGCTGATCGTCCCCGATCTTTCCGGCCGCAAGTTCACCGGCACTGTGACGCGCACCAGCAATTCGCTCGACCCTTCCACGCGCACGCTGCTCACCGAAGTGCAGGTAGAGAACTCCGGCGGCCTGCTGATGCCCGGCATGTACACCCAGGTGGATCTCGCGGTTCCCAGAAAGGACCCGCCCCTGGTAATTCCGGGCGACACGCTGGTGGTGCGCTCCAATGGTCCGCAAGTCGCGGTGGTCGGCGGCGATGGAACCGTTCACTTCCAGCTTATCCAGCTTGGCCGCGATTTCGGCGACCGCCTGGAAGTGCTTTCCGGCGTGCATGAAGGCGACCAGTTGGTGGTCAACCCAAGCGACTCCATACGCGAAGGCGCCAAAGTGAAACCGGTCTCGTCAAAGGAAAAAGGGACGAGCTCGTGAAGTCCTTTGTGGGGCAGCCAATCGTGGCTGCCGCCGGCTTTCAGCCGGCGCGTCCATCGCGCCAACTGTGGGGCAGGCGCTTTCGCCTGCCAACCGCGGGGCACAGTATTTTCCAAAAATACGCCATATTCCTGCTCAGCCTGGCCGTCGCTGCACAAGCCCAGCAGCTTCAGCGGCTCCCGCCCATGTCGCGACCCGTGAGTCTCGACAATTCTCAGCGCATCCGCGACTTGCTGCGCGCGGGCACTATCAACCTTTCCTTGCAGGATGCCTTGGCGCTAGCCATCGAAAACAACCTCGATATCGAGCTCCAGCGTTTCACCTTGCCGCAAGCCGATACCGAGTTACAGCGCGCTAAAGGCGGCGGCATAGTCCGCGGGTTGAACTACACCTTGTCTGAAGTCCCAGTCGGCGTCGGCGGCCCGCTCAGTCCGCTGGTCACAAGTCCGGCGGCCACCGGCAGCGTCACCAACGGAACGTCCGTACCCACCAACGCGCTGGAGCTCGGCGTGCTCGGCGAGCCGCAAGACAATTACTCGATGCAGGGAACCATCCTGCAATCGAATGGCTCCAACGTGCCGATTTACGACCCCGCGATAGTTGGCGGGTTGAATTGGAGCCACGTGTCTACGCCTGAGACCGACTTACTCGCATACGGCCAGCCTAACCTGGTCACGCAGGGATTCACCGCCAACGCGGGCGTGCAGCAGAGCTTTTCCACCGGCGGCCAAGTCTCGGTGAATTTCGATAATAGCCACCAGTCGACCAATGCGCTCAACACCAGTTACAACCCGTATACCGGCTCCAGCCTGGGCCTCAACATCACTCAGCCCTTGCTGCGCGGCTTTGGCATCGGTCTCAACCGGCGCTTTATCCGCATCGCCGGCAATGAGCGCCGTATCACCAGCCTCTTGTTTCAGCAGCAGCTCATTGTCACGGTTTACGGCGTAGTGCGCCTCTATACCGATTTCGTCGCACTCTACGAAGACGAAAAGGTGAAAGCGGAAACCGTCCGGGCCGCCGAAAAGCTGCTCTCCGACACTAACGCGCAAGTGGAAGCCGGTACGCTCGCCCCGGTGGAAGCGACGCGCGCCAACGCGGAAGTATTCTCCACCAGGCAGGACCTGATCAATGCCCGCGGATTGCTGGAAGAGCAGGAGGCCATTCTCAAGAACGTATTGACCCGCAGCGAAGATGAAGCTATCCGCTCGGCGCACGTCATTCCCACCGCGACCCTCGAAATCCCGGCGCAAGACGAGGTCCGCCCCATCCAGGAGCTTATCGGCGAAGCGGTGGCCAACCGTCCCGACCTCGGACAGGCGCGGTTGCAAGTAGAGAACAACATCATCGGCCTGCAGGGAGCGAAGAACGCGACGCTGCCCGAAGTGGACTTAGTCGGCATGGCTCAGAATAACGGCTTGGCGGGGCCGCTTACGGGCTTTTCGTCGAGCTCCAACCAGCCGTTTTCCGGCGGCTATGGCAGCGTGCTGGGCCAGGTGCTGGCGCGCGACTATCCCACTTTCGGCATCGGCGTGCAAGTTACTCTGCCGATACGCAACCGCATCGCCGAATCGGACCTGGCGCGCGACGAGTTACAAGTGAAGCAGTCGCAGGTTCGCGCAGCGCAGCTACAGAACCAGGCCAAGCTCGAAGTGGAAGATGCGCTGATCGCGATTCGCCGTTCCCGCTTCGCTTATGAAGCGGCCGAGCAGGCGCTCAAGTTTCAGCAGGAATCGCTGGACGCCGAGCAGGCGAAGTTCGAAGTGGGCGCATCGACGGCCTTTTTCGTGATTCAGTACGAAAGTCTGCTGGCGCAGGCGAAATCGACGGAAGTGGCCGCGAAGAGCTCGTACGTGAAGGCGCGGGCGGCCTTGCAGCGCGCGATGGGGTCGATCGTCACGGACAATAACATCTCTTTCGACGCCGCCGTTAAGGGCAAGATGTAGTAACTGCCACAACTCCGTGAGACTTAGTTTCGCTAGCCGCCCGAAGATTTCCCGGCCATGTCATGGCGGGCGCGGGCGGGCGAGCGCCGCCTTTGACCTGCCGGCCGCAAATGCGCCATGCTCGGGTTATGTTCCGTCGCTCACAGGTGGAAATTCCCGTCGACCTTCGCGCACGCCTGGAAGTAGCCAGGCTCGATCTGCTGGCGCTGTTTCGCGCTCTGGACCGGATGCATCTGGCGCCGGAGCAGATCCCGCAACGGCTCATCCGGAGCTATTCGAACTCGACGCCGATTATGTGGAATGCTCCGCGATACGCTGGCTGCCCTGGAGCAGTTGCCGGCGGCTGGCTCCCGTTTCGGAAAACCCTTCCTTCCCAAGCGCAACGCACCCTGTCCCAACTCGAACTCACAATCCGCGCCAACCTGAGCCCGGCGGAGGCCTACAATATGGTCCCGGGCCGGGATTCCCAGAGCGGTTAAGTACCCGGCTCGGGACGGCGCGTGTGTTCCATGGCCCCATCCCACGTGTGACAATATCGCCGTAACCCATGCTCTGGAGCAAACTCTTCATCCCCACGCTACGCGCGAATCCGGCCGGCGAGCCGCCCTGGCGCCAACTGCTGCAGCGCGCCGGCTACCTGCGCGGAGCAGACCGCTGGCTTTTTCCCGCCCAACGCAGCTTGCGCAAGATCGTCGAAATCGCACGCGAGGAATTCGGCGCCGCCGGCGCGCAGGAAATGCTGCTGCCCGATAGCGGCGCCTTCGAAGACATCGCGCGAGAGATCCGCAGCTATAAGCAGCTCCCGCAGATCTGGTACCGCTTCGGCGCCGGCCCTTATGCGCGAGCATGCGGCGCCAACTTGGAAGCCCGGGCATTCGGCGTAGAGCCGCTCGCCCTGGACGGCGTCTGCCGCCGCGTGCTGGACCGTTGCGGCGCTCCGTACGCGGCCACCGAAAGCTCGTTCGCCGCCTGGTCGGAAGATGGCGAAGACTCCATCGCCCTGTGCGCCGCGTGCGGCTATGCGGCGCCGCTGGAGTTGGCCCTCGCCCAAGCCTCGCCCCCCGCCGTCGGCGACCCCGAAGGCGACCTTACCCCCGAACAGTTCCACACGCCCGGTTGCAAGACCATCGCTCAGGTAGCCGAATTCACCGGCTTGCCCGAGAGCGCGCAAATGAAGAGCCTGGTGCTGGTGGCTCACGACGCGCCCATCCTGGTGATGCTGCGCGGCGACCACCAATTGAGTGAGGCGAAATTCGCGGCCCTCGCCGGCGATCCGCGCTTCCGTCAGGCGCGCTCCAGCGAAATCTTCGAATGGTTCGGCGCCGCGGCCGGTTCTCTGGGGCCGGTGGGCGTCCGCAACATGCCGATCTATGCCGACCGCGCGCTGGCCGGACGCCGCAACATGATCGCCGGCGCCAACCGCGACGATCATCATCTGCGCAACGTCACCCTGGGTGAAGACTTCGACGCCGCGTTTCACGACCTCCGCCAAATAGCGGCCGGCGAAACGTGCGCTCGCTGCGGCGCCGCTCTCACAGTGCGCAAGGCGATCGAATTGAGCCGCATTTCGCCGCCCCGCCCGGCGCGCGATCTTCACATCACGAATGCTGGGGCAGTGGAAGCGCCGGTGTGGATGGGCGCATGCAGCATCGCCATCGAACGCATCCTGATCGCCGCCGCACAGTCCGGTTTCGACAAGGACGGCCTGGTTCTGCCGCCCGCCATCGCCCCGTTCGATGTAATCGTTACGCCGGCCAACATCGGCGACGCGGCGCAGCGTAGCGCGGCCGATGCCATCTACCGGGAGTGTCTCGCGCTGGGCCTGGACGCGCTACTCGACGACCGCGATGAGCGCCCCGGAGTCAAATTCAAAGACGCCGACCTGATCGGCGTTCCGTTTCGCGTCACCGTGGGTAGGAAATTAGCGGAAGGGATGGTGGAGATTGTGGAGAGGAACACGAAGCGGGTGACGGACACGGCGGTGGCCGCGGCAGCCACCGCCGTGAAACTTACTGCTTCTGCTTAAAAATAGCCGGCATCTGCTTTCCCTCGGTGATCTGGTAGCCCGCCGGGACTTGGAACAGGCTGGAGTCGGGTTCAGCGCGACTAATGTTAATCAGCCGGATCATCTCCTCGCCGTTGCGCGGGTCGCTATGCCGCGTCATCACATCTACTTGCAGATCGGACGAATACCAGCGTTCGGAAACGAGCTGAATCGGCCGGTCGTTGCCGATCGCGCCGGCCTCGATGGTGCTCGTCTCCCGATCGCCCTGCGCGCCCACGCCTTCCATAATCCGCGTTCCCAGCGATTCCTTGTTTGACGCGCCAGCGAGTGCGGCCTTCGCTTCCACCTTGCCGAACGCAGCCGTCACGGGTCCGCCCTCAGAGTCGCCCGCTGTCGCAGTTAGAGTCTTGAGAACCCGGATGTTTTCACCGCCGCCGGCGATCACGGTGGAGTTGGCGCCGCCCGTCTGTGTCCGAATGCTAAACCCAACATTGCCCGAATTTCCCGAACCGACAGAGACGGACACCTGCATCTTGCTGGCCGTCATGTTCTTGGTATCCAGCGTGTAGTTCACTCCCGAGTTCGGGTCCCAAATCGAGACTTGATCGGGGCTCTCGCGGCGGACGCGGCCTTGGCTGTCGCGGTAGATGGTCACTTGACGCTCATTGTGGATTCGCGTACCGTCGCCCAGGGTTTGCGTGGTTTCCGTAATCTGGTCGGCCCGATAGGGAGCGTTCTTCACGTTCGACATCACTCCGCCCTCCATACGGACCAGCGTCATCTGCTTAAGGCTGGTACTGATTTCCTCCGCCAGCTGTTTTTGCATAACCGCATCCTTGCGCTGTTTTTCCGTGACCGCATCCTGCGCCGCCGCCGCCAACGCGAAAAGGGCCGCCAACATTGCCATTCCGTAGATTCGTTTCATTCGATTCTCCTAAAATTCACTTGACCGTCCTGATGGCGCGCGGGCGCCCCTCGGCATCGAAAATTACGTCCGCCTGCACCCCCGTACCATTGAGGGCCACGCGCATCACCACGCCGGTGTCGATGGGTTCGTCGTCCAGCGCCAGGTAATACTGCACGTTCGGCGGTTTCACGCGTCTAGGGCTCTTCGCCCGCGGCGTCGAAGGCTCCGGCATTTCCACCGCTGACGCAAAAGCTTGTTCCATGGCCGGCCGCGCGGGCGCAACATGCGGCGCCGCCACTGGCTTCGGCGCCGAGGCGTGCTTCGGAAGCAGGACAAAAGCCAACGCCGCCGCGGCTGCCAGCGCCAAGACTGCCGTTGCCACCGGGCGTGGCCGCGGCATCCAACGCCACTGCGCCGGGGCCGGCGGCAAGACCACAGGCCCGACTTCCAGCGCTTCCATCAACGCCGCCACGCGCGCCGCGCGTCCAGACAATTCGTTGTATCGCGCATGGCACTGCGCGCAGCCGCCCAGGTGAACCGCGATTCGCGTCATTTCTTCCAGCGGCAATTCGCGGTCGAGATACGCTCTCAACCCTCCGTCATCGCAGCATTCCTTCATATCCCCTCTCCATGGCGGGCGCGGAACTTCCGTTCGAATTCCGCCTCCGCCCGCGCCAGCAGCGTGCCGATGGAACTTGCCTGCACGCCCAGCGATTCCGCCAGGTCGCGATAGGCCAATCCATCCGCCCGCAGCACCAGAAGCTGCGCATCCCGCGGCTTCATTTCCGCCAACACCGCCTGCACGCGCGCCCGGCGCTCGTCGCTCAGGATTCGCTCCAAAGCGCAGGCCGCCGTAGCCGATCGCAAGCTTTCCACGTGGGCCGCCTGCTCATGCCGGCGCCGACGGGCGTTTCTTCGCAACGCGTCTAATCCCGCATTGGTGGCGACGCGGTAGAGCCAGGGGGTATGACGCTCGTCCCGCTGCTCTTCCGGACCGGAGTCGCGCGCCGACAGCTTGCAAAAAGCGTCGGACGCGATCTCTTCGGCTTGTCCGCGGTCGCCCGTCAACCGCGCCAGCATCGCCACCACACGGGGATAATGTTCCCGGAATAGCGCATCGAACCACGCCGGCGCGCGGCCGTCCGTTTCGGCCTCCGCCGGACTCGATGCCAGTTCCTTCGCGGGCTGCACAACCTTTAATACGATCTCCATCGCTTTTTTGTGACAAGTGGCATTAGCCCATGGCCTGCGGTTCCCGAGCCGCGCCGAGCGCTCGGTCACGCCCGGTCTTCCAGCGGCTACCTGTGAAGAGAATTCTAGCAATTGGCACAATGGAAGGGATGATCACGTGCCGCAACCTTACCCGCCGCTTCGGAGAGTTCACCGCGGTCGACGGCCTTTCCTTCCACGTCGAGCCGGGCGCCATCTGCGCGTTCTTGGGCCCGAACGGCGCCGGAAAATCCACCACCGTCAAGATGTTCACCGGTCTGCTGGCGCCCACGGCCGGCGAGATTGAAGTGTGCGGGCTCGATCCGCGTACTAACCCCATCGAACTCAAGCGCCGCATCGGCGTGCTGCCCGAAGACCTCGGCCTATTCGACGATCTTACCGTGGAAGAGCATCTGCAGCTCACCGCCAGCGTTTACGGCGTAGGCAAGCAGGAGGCGAAGGACCGAATCGCGCAACTGTTGCGCGCGCTGAGCCTGGAACACGGCCGCCGCACCTTCGCTTCCGCCTGCTCGCACGGCATGCGCAAGAAGACGTCCTTCGCCATGGCGCTGCTGCCGAATCCGCGCGTGCTGTTTCTGGATGAACCGTTCGAGGCCATCGATCCTGTGACTTCCAGAATCATGCGCGACCTGTTGCAGAGCGCCTCGCGGCGCGGCATCACGGTGTTTCTCACGTCGCACATTTTGCCGGTGGCCGAAGAGATCGCCACGCAGCTGATCATGCTCAAAAAAGGCAAAATCGTGTGGGATTCGCCCGCGTCCGGGCTACCGCAAGCGCTCGAGCAGCACTATTTCGACCTGGTGGAATCGCCGGTGGTGGAGGAGTTGGAATGGCTCGGACCGCCGCGATCCTAAGGGCGCTGGGCCGGGCCTTGCGGCGCGATCAGAAATCCATCGCAGCGGTTGTGGGAAACAACTTCTTCATTGTCACGGCGCTGGTGCTGCAAGAAGCGGGCGCGTTTCTGTACCTGATCCTCGGCCTCATTCTGCTGTTTACGTTGAGCACCGACCCTCTGCGCAAGATCCCGGTTTCGCGGCTGGGTCTGTGGCCGCTCGAGCGGCGCGAGCGATGGATGCTGCGCGCGGCCAGTCCGTGGGTCAATCCAGTGACCTGGCTCATCGGCGGTTCCGCCGTATGGGTAGCGCGCGGCAAGGTAACCGTTGGACTCTGGGGACTGTGCGCCGGCCTGATCGCCGTGAGTTTCGTACTTTCTGCGCTGCCCATCGCGCCACGCGGCGGTCTGTGGCGGCGCATGCCGCGGTTTCCCGGGCCGCTGAATCACCTGATCCGCAAGAACCTGCGCGAGATGCTTTCGACGCTCGATTTCTACGTTGCGCTATTGCTGAGTCTTGCGGCGCTGGCCTACCGCGTCTGGGGGCCGCGCTTGCCAGAGGAAGCGCTGATGCCGTTGACGCTGCTAGTCGTCGTGGCGTTATCCAGCTATGCCCAATGCCTGTTCGGATTGGATGGCGAAAGCGGCCTGGAACGCTACCGCCTGCTGCCGGTCCGCGGATGGCAGGTGCTTCTCGCCAAGGACGCGGCGTTCCTGGCGCTGGCCGTTGTGGTGGCGCTGCCGCTGGCGCCAATGGCCGGCTTCGGCGCGGCATTGGTGGCGTTGGCGGTGGGCCACTACGCGACGGTGAATCACCAGCGCGAGCAGGTACGCTGGCGCTTCTCCGCTGGCGCGCCGGTGGTGGAAGGGCTGGTGCAGTGCGCGCTGATTGCAATGGCGGGGTCGTCGGTGGGTCACAGCGTTTGGATGATGGGGCCGTGCGCGGCGGCGTGGGCGGGGTCTGTGTGGTGGTATGGGAAGCAGTGGGACGTCACGGATCAAAACGGGAATGCCCCGCGCTCCCAATAGCCGCGTAATTAACGATAACACCGTGAGAGCAGCCGTCTGCGGCGTAACCGGCTTTCTACGAAGAGCGGGCCGTCGGCCAACTCCGCCGATCCATCTTCCTGCGCCGTCGGCACGGCGTGCGGTACGTGAGCGTCCATGTAAAACGCCGGGCTCAAAGAGAACGCTTCAGATCGATCAGCTTACGCCGGAAGTCCGGGTCGGAGGCCTGGACCGCCGAGCGGCGATCAACTTCGGATGCGTCCCGCCTGGCGGACAAGAAGGTGATAACTTACCTGGGCGTCTGATTAGTTCATTCCAGCTTATTAGTGGTTGCCGCCAGTCACTCACCCGTGCGCCACTAACTACGCCGCCGCGGCGCGTTCGCCCACCTGCGGCTCGGCGGCCCGGTATTCCTTCATGAATACCAGGCGCGCCAGGGCCGAATCGAACTCCACCAGCAGCCGGTCGTTGCCTTCCAACTGCTTGGTCGCGATCAGATTCGAAACCGGATGCACCATCAGCCGCTCAATCGCGCGCTTCAAATGGCGTGCGCCATACCGCGCGTCGATTCCTTCGCGCAGCAAATAATTCTTGGCCGTATCCGCTACCGCCAGCTCGATGCCGCTTGCGCCCGTTGCGCCATGGATCCGGCCCTCCACCGATGCCAGCTCCAGATCCATAATTTGCCGTAGTTCCGCTTCGCCCAGCGCATGAAAGACCACCATCTTGTCGATGCGGTTGACGAATTCCGGCGTGAACCGGCGCCGCACGGCGTCCACTCCGGCGCGCGCGAGCTTATCGGGCGCCTGGCTTTCCGCGGTCTGCACGGCGAACCCCAGCCTGGGTTGCAGCATGGCATTCATTTCGGCCGCGCCCAGGTTGCTGGTCATAAAGATGATGGTGTCCGAAAAGTCCACCCGCCGGTTGTCGCCCAGCGTCAGCGTGCCTTTGTCGAGCACGCCCAGAAGCAGGTTCCACAGCGCGTCGCTGGCCTTTTCAATTTCGTCGAACAGCACGAAGCTCAACTTCACTTTGTCGGTGTGATGCTGGTCGAGCGCTTCCTGGCTCAACAGGGCCTTGGTTTCGCGGTGGCCCAGATATCCGGGAGGCGAGCCGATCAGTTTGGCAATCTCATGGCTGTGCTGAAACTCGGCGCAGTCGATCTTGAGCACCGCGCGCGCGTCGCCCACCAGCGCTTCCGCCACCGCCTCAACCGTGCGCGTTTTGCCGGAACCCGTGGGGCCAAGAAAGAGGAGGCTCCCCGCCGGCCGGCCCGGGCTCGACATGCCCGCGACAAAGGTCTGGTAGACGTCGACTATCTCGCGGATGGCGTGATCCTGACCGACAACCCGCTTCCGCAGATTCTCTTCGAGAGTGAGTGCTTCCGGCCCCGTCTTGGCGGGGTCCAACAACATCCTTAAGCCAGCCATTTTCTTGCCCTCCACTGCCTTGGACGCGGGTTTGCGGCATATGACTCGCCGCTCTGTAAAGGTATTGAAACTTGTTGGTAAATAAACGTCAGGAACGTTGCAAGTGTAGCCTGGATAAGCTATAGGAGCGGTAGAATCAACGGGACTAACTTTCCCCAAGAATTGTGGAGCGGACCCCCTGGTCACCCCCCTGGTCACCCCCCCTGGTCTGCGCGGGCTCCCCTGGATGCGGTCTTCGCCGGCCAAATCAGCCTCATGCGTCCCGCGAAACGGCGGCGAAGGCTCCGGCCGCGGGACCAGGGCGGGTCGGACCGGGAGGTCCGACCTACAATAATCATAGTGACCGTTCCGTACCGCTCCTACGTGCTGGTGTCCCGCGACCAGGTTGCACGTAATTTCCGCAATGTCCGTTCCGTGGTTGGCCCGGAAGTCGAAGTCGCCGCCGTCGTCAAGGCCGATGCCTACGGCCATGGCGCCCTCGAAGTCTCGCGCGTCCTTACCGCGGAAGGCGCGCGCTGGCTGGCGGTCAGCTCGGTGGAAGAAGGCGTCGCGCTTCGCTGCGGCGGCATTCGAGCGCCGCGCATCTTAATCATGGGCGGCTTTCTGCCGTATGAAGGCGAAGCGGTGGTGGAACACGGGCTGACTCCCGTTCTCCACTCGCTCGACCAGATCCGCCAGGTGCATGAGCTCGCTCAAGGCGTCCTGGCCGTTCCCTATCACCCCATTCGCTATCACCTGAAGATCGATTCCGGCATGGGCCGGCTGGGTACGCGCGCCAGCGCCGCTGCCATCCTCCAAGTCCTCAAGCAAACGCCGCAGGCTCACCTGGAAGGCCTCATGACGCACTTCGCGTCGGCCGCCGACTATACCTCCAGCCAGACCGCCGAGCAGCTCGCCTGCTTCCATGCCGTCTGCGCGCATTTGCGCAGCGCCGGAGTGGATGCGGCCAAGGTGCATACCTCAAGCACCAACGCTATCGGTTATGGGCGCACCGAAGGCTGGCATAACATGGTCCGCGCGGGCCATGCACTCTACGGTTACGTCTCGCCCGCGCGTGGCGAAGCCCCGCCGCAGCTCCTGAAGGTTCAGCCCGCGCTCACCTGGAAAGCCAAGCTGCTGGCCGTGAAAGACATTCCAGAAGGCGCGACGGTGGGCTATGGCGGAACCTTCCGCGCGCCGCACCCGATGCGCATCGGCATTCTGGGCGCGGGATATGCCGATGGCATCTTCCACCGGCTCTCCAACCGGGGCAAAGCGATCGCCGATGGCAAGCTTACCAACATCCTGGGGGCCATCTCGATGGACCTCACTACTATCGACCTCAGCCACACTAGCGCCCTGGCGCCCGGCGACGATGTGACTTTGCTGGGGTGTGAAGGGGAGGCCCGCCTGGACGCGCAGCAGATTGCCCGCGTGGCCGGAACCATTTCCTATAACATTCTTTGCAGCATCAGCGCACGGGTTCACCGAATCTACGTTTAGGTTGTGGCCCTGGCTGCTGGCTTTCGGCCGGCGCTGGCCGGATGCCTGACAGACGACAAAAAACGATCGTCTGTCCCACGTCACGAAACGGCCGCCTGAAAGGCGGCTGCAGCCAGGATTGGCTGCCCCACTAAGCGGGCCTCATTTAGGCGCTGATTTCGGTTGATGAGGCGGCGGATGCCGGCGCTCGAAAAATCGGACCCAATTTGCAATATTTCCGGCGGGAAGTCGCGCGCCGGATCGTACTTTTCGCCCTTGCTATAGGCAAGCTGAGCCAGCAGTTGGGCTTCTTCGAGCGCCTGTTGACGGATGGCATGGCGTTCGGCCCGCAGAGTACGGAGCTGGGCCATGTTCTTCTCAATGGCGCGGTGGATGCGCTGCTCATACAGCGCCAGAAGCTGGAAATTTTCGCTCTGGGCGACCCAGGTGCGGGCGCGGGAGAGCGCTTCGTCGATGGGAAGCTGGGCGGGGTCATCGCGGTCCGACGCGGGTAGTCTGCCGAGTTCGCCGAGTTGGCCGAGAGCGAAGATGCCGGTTTCGAGGGCACGGGCGCGCTTGAGGCGCCAGTGGTCTTCGGCGATGGATTGCGCCAGTTCGGTTTCCAGCGCGCCCACGGGTGCGAGGGATTCACGGATGCCGGTGCAGTGTTGGTCGAAAGCCTGCTGCTCATCGGCGGTGAGAAGACAGATCTGGCCGGTGAGGCCGTGACGATAGGCGTTGAGGCGGGTGCGATGCTTGCCTTTTTCGGTTTTGGGACCGGTGGATTTCTGAGCGTTGGCTTGGTTGGCTTCTTGCTGATAAGCGGATGTCATGTCGTTTACCTTCGGAGCGCAGCCCATTGGGGCCGCGCCACTGACCTACAGCTAGCACGGCGGTTTGCGGCTGCATGGGCGGAATGCCTGTATCGTGTTGAAAGGAAAGAGGCGATTTATTTGGGGAATGCGTGATCGGCCGGCGGGCAATGGCGGAAAACGCAGGACGGGTCTTACTTACCGTGGAATGCCGCGCCATTGGGGGCGAATCAGTACATGGCTAAGCGGCACGGCTGCGCACTGCGTTCGGTAGCAGAGCTCGGTACCAAATCGCGGCTTTGCTATAAGGCTCAAAAACGTTGCCCGTCACGGTGACGTTGCTAATTGTGTTCCTCGTGCCGGGATTGGGATATGCGAGGAGGCCAAGACCGAAGGCCTGTTCTGAGCCGCCGGAGCTCCCGCTTAGCTGTTAACCCGAGCGGACCCACTAATTGCCGAATCCCAGCGCCGCCTGGTTGGAAGCCCACCATGCCTTCCAAAAACTGGCATAGGCGGCCGCAGTAAGGCCGGAATTGGCGCTTGGGGTATTTTGGCGGGTTTGACTAGTCGCGAATGGTCCGTCAGGCGATCCCCCCGACAGGTTTCCCTGCGCGTCCGCGAATAAGGCGTACGTTGCGAGAAAGGCGGCTGCCCGGAGCTGAGCCTGCGGATACTGGCCGTCTAAAATAGTCACCATCACGGGCACTACGGCCTTGGTGCTGATTCGAGCCAGAGCCGTTGCGACCGAATCGTCCAGCCCCGTTACCGTCGAGTGCAGGCTTGCGAGCGACGCGAGGATGGGTATCGCTGCGGAATCGTGGGGGTAAGCGGCGATTGTCTCGTTAATCAACGGAAATTTCGGATTGGAACCTAATGTTCCTAGTTCAGCGGCAACTGTGGATAGGGCAGCGTCCGACCCAAGCCCCAGAGAAATCACTAAGCCAATCAAGTGCTGTGACACCACCACTGAACCGCTCAGAGGGGCTGCAGCAGTCAGCAATACCAGTCGATCAACGCTCTGCACGATTGGACGCCAACTCTGGAAGCTAGCTAACAGCCGCACGTCGTCGACGGGCGTCGGCTGAGCCAAGCTTTGGTACCAATTGACCAAGTACGCAAGAAGTTGTTGGTTGAGCGTGCCGGGAAACTGTTGCGCGTCAACTGAGGCGCTCACCGGGAGGAAAAGGTCGGTAGATCCATAGGCCCCGCTTATCATGGAAAGTAGCTGGCAGCCCGTTCCGGAAGCGACTCTGGCTACAAACCAAATTCCGCGCCGGCCAATCAGCCTTGTTAGAATCAGGCTTGAGGTCGAGCCATTAGGGGAGTTGGGCGGAACCGCGGCGATAAGTGTGGCGGCGCCGGGCTGGCCGCCTATCCAGTTCTCCACGGTGAACTGCATCGCCGGGCCACCCGCGGAGTTGGGCAGCACGTTAGCGACGGCGAGCACGACGAGGTCGGCGCTTTGGCCTAATGCCTCGACTGGCACGGGCACCCACTTGCCGGCCCAAGCCGTTGAGCATGCCGCGAGGACGGCTGCACAGAAACTGACTCTTAAGAGCGACATCGTCTGGCCTTTCTTTAGGGATTCCCCCCCATGATCCGAGTAATACCTAATAAAACCGTTGTAGACAAGGAGCCCGTATCCCGTCCTCGAGCTGCCGGCGTTGAATGTGTGTGCTCCCATAAAATAAACCGTGTTCCCCGTGTAAGGAGGCGCGCTGTTGTCGAAATAGACAGCCGGCGACTGGACATATCCCATCTGCCCGATCTGGTCGATAAATGTCGACGAGTCCTGCCAATCAGTATAGTCCCAGTTGTCTGGCGACACCGGACTCTACGCAAGAGTGTGACTTCGTGGTTGAGTTCCTGGAGTAAGTAGCTCAGGTCGTCAGGCACGTCGTGGTCGAGCAAAAACTTCACTCTGAGGCCGCCGCCATCTGCCTGGCAACGAGCAAGTCGATCTCCCCTCGATGGTCTTCATAGTAGGCAAGGCACTCGTAAACCTGAGATCCGGTCAATTGTGGGAAGCAGTTTGCCGTCAATGTGTCAATCGTTTCGCCAGTCTGAAGCAAGCCAATGACGTCGTGGACGGCAATCCGAGTGCCTTCTAATATTGGGGTCCCGCTCCGCACGCCCACCGATTCGCCGAAGGAGTCGCTGCCCGGGGCGTGCAAAAATGTAAAGGTTGATGGAAATACCGGCCCCGCACGGCGTTTACGAGATTCTGGCCCAGTGGGACAGCGAGGCTGGCGTTTGGGTGGCAGAAAGTGACGATGTCCCCGGCCTTGTTGCCGAGGCCGATTCACTCAATGTTCTAGCTAAGAAGCTGAGAACCCTTATCCCAGAGTTGCTGGAGTTGAACGGCGTCCCGAGCGACCGGATGGCGCGGTTTCACGTTCGGTACCAACACGAAGATAGCGATGTCCCGGCCTTCTGATGGCCAGTTACACGCCAAGAGTCAAGGACATACTCCGCGCACAGAGATGTTACTTCGAGCGACCGGGAAGAGAGACCATGAGATCCGGATAGCCCGATCACCCAGCGGCGTTTTCCCGTTAACCAGAAATCCTGTCCCGGCACACCGCCAACGCGGTGCTGAAACAGGCCGGTATCGCGAAACAATTCCGACCTGCACGTGTCACCAGAGCAGCCCCCGGTGCTCCATGCCTCGTTTTGGCGAGTGGCGGCTAGATTCAATGCCGTTCACTTAGGCGCAAAGACACCGGCGGCAAGACCGCCGGCGCTACAAATGCTTGTGTCGCGCCTAAGTGAACAGTATTGCGGCTAGATTACGTCGATGCAGAAGTTCGAAACGTGTCCGGACTGAGGAGCCAACAGCAATTCTCCCCCCAGCCGTCTCTCGCACAAGGGATTTACTCCATCCCCCCTCGCTCTTGGAGCAGAATCAATGTCTTCGCGTTTGGAAGCTCAGCGCCGGGAAATCGCAAAGCGTATCCGAGCGGCGTGCACTCTACGACTTCATCCGGCCGTTCGTAGTGTCCGGGAAGTTTCACCCGCACAGACAGGTCCGCTCCGTGTTCCAGAAGCAGGTGCGCCATTGCCAAGCCCCAATCGTCGAATTGGGTGACTGCGTGAAAGATCGGCGTCTGCCCGCCTACACCGGCCTCATCCACCAATGCACGCGCGTTCACGGCGGCGCCGCGATCGAGGAGAAGCCTGGCTGCGTCCACACTGCCGAACTCCGCCGCGACATGCAGGAGCGTCGCGCCCTGTAACAAGAGGCGACGTGCGCCGGTGCTGCCGCAGTCGAGCTCCGGGAACGGTTGGTGTACGAGAGCGGGGTTTGCATCCAGGCGCCCGGCGAGCCGATCCACACGACCCTGTATCGTGTCCAGCACGCCGGGCAGGTTGTATCGGGACACGCCGCCGGCATTGAGCAACAGATCTATGCAGGTTCCCAGCTTCGCGGAGCGCGCATAGCTTCCGATCAGGTAGTCCAATGCCGTGACGCGCGGGTTCGGCTTTGTACCGTTCGGATCGGCGCCGTGCTCCAGGAGCCACTGGAGAGCGGCGGGATCTACCGATTCACAGGGCGCGAAGAGGATCGGAAAATCGCCGTTCCATTCCGCGTTCACATTGGCGCCGCGCGCCACAAGAAACTCCATCATGGGGATGCGCTCGCCCCTGAGCGCGGCTCGCATCAACGGGCCGTCGCCGCCTTGATGGATGTCGGACCCGTTCTCGATCATCCACCGAGCCATAGCAAGTCTCGCCGGCGCGGGCGGGCCCCAAGGCATACGGCACTCGGCAACCCAGGTGAGCGGGCCGTTCTTCGCATAGCCGAGCGGAGCCCGGTGCAGAGCCGGGTTGCGCGTCATGAGAGTCCTGACCCGATCGATATCGTTGCGGTCGATCGCCTGTTTGAGCTGCCCGATCTCTTCGAGCGAATCGACGCGGGCTTTGAGCTTCGGCCAACTCGCGAAGCCATAGAGCCGGGCGATCTTGAATTGGGCGTCCGCGATGGATTCGGCGCCACCGGCCTTGAGCAGATCCTTGGCTTGATCCTTGAGATGCCGGAGATTGGGACGTTCGGGTAAAGGACGCAGCGCGTACCGGGAGTCGTTCGACATTGCGAACTCCTTTCATCGAAGCGCCCGTGGTCCGCACATCGGGCTGAAAGAAGTTTCGCGAAAAAATCCGCTGCCGAGGGGTGGGCTTCTACCCTGTCCGCGGACCGGATGCGTCCCCAACGCTCAAGCGAGCATATCACACTCAACGATTCGCCGGACTGCCCTGGCATGGTTCAAGAACAATCGCGGGTGGGCGCGCCAAACTCTGCGCGAATGCCGTTGGCCTGAAAGCAATTGGAGTGGTTCGAGCGCACCCCTTTTCAGGCAGCGAAATTTCGAATGTGGGAAGCCTACGGCCCCCGGTGCTACAATGCAGCAACATGAGGAAAACCTCTGTCCGCGAACTCCACATCCACACTTCGGAATTGGTACGAGAGGCTTCAGACGGCGGCATTATCGTGATCGAACGCCGGGGCGAGCCGGTCGCGGAGCTGGGCCCCATCACCTCTCCACTGCGTATGCCTGCCGGTAAGAAGGCGCGGATCTTCGCCTCCATGCGGAAAATCTGGGCCCGAATGCCGGATGTCAGCGACAGTACGAAGATCCTCGAAGAGGATCGGAGTCGTTAGCCGCGTGTATTTCGACACGTCCTATATTGCAAAATTCTATTTCAATGAACCTGAATCTCCGCGGGTTCGCGCGCTTGTCCGAAAAGCGGATACCATCCGATCGTCGCTATGGGCCTTGGCCGAGTTCCATGCCGTACTACATCGCCGCATTCGTGAAGGCGCGTCGTCACCTAGCGACGCGCGCGAACTGGCTTTGCGTTTCTCCGAGCACATAGATGACGGATTGTGGAACCTCATTCCCGTCAATGAAGGTCTGCTCCGGAGGACCAGCGCACTGATGGTTTCCGCTCCCCGCGATCTCTTCATACGCACCGCCGACGCAGTCCACCTCACGACGGCACGCGACATCGGAGAACGCGCGGTGTGGACCAATGACCGCCACATGCTCGCGGCGGCTGGCTACTTCGGCCTGACGGGCCAGTCCGTCTAGCACCTTCCAGGGGAATCTACGGAGGGCTCGCGCTTGCGGGCTAGCTGGCGGCCGCATCTCGCGCCGCAAAAAACGCGTTCACACGATTGTGAACGCTGCACGCACGAGTGCGCCGCACGAGTGCGTGCGCCACAAATTGCCTTCCGCATCCGTAGGCTTTACCGTGCTTTCGGTGGCCAACAATAGCGCAGTCGTTCAGAACGGTACCAAACGTGCTCAGGATTTCGAGTTTGGCACTTGAAATGCGTATGCGCGGTGATAGAATGGTGACCAGATGAGCATGCTGTCGCCCAAACTTCAACTCAGGGTCTCGCAGAAGCAGATCCTGACGCCAGGCCTGGTGCAGATGGTCACGGTCCTTCAGCTCAACCGGTTGGAGCTAAAGGAGATGATCACACAGGAGATCGTCAAGAACCCGGTGCTCGAAGAATCCGCCGAAGATCCCGGCGAAGACATCAGTTCCGAGGAGTTGCTGCCGCTTCTCGAGCCGGAGCGCCTCGCCGACACCGCCGACCGTGAAATTTTGGACGCAACCGTGATGAACGCGTCGAGCGCGCTCGATGGCGGATTGGCGGACGTAGCGATCAACGGCAGCGTGTTCGCCGATGCGGAGGAATCTGCCGCGTCCGCATCCGCCGCAGAGCCCGAGGCAGCCATTGCGCCGGACCCGCTGCTTGAAACCACCCCTGCCACCGATCCGTTCGACGAGATCGATTTCGGCTCCTTCTTTGACGACTACCTCGACCCCGGATACAAGAGTCCCGCTTCCGAGTCGGTCGAAAAGCCCTCGTTCGAGACCTTTCTTTCGTCCCCGGTGACGCTTGGCGATTATCTTCGCTCGCAGTTGAGCGTCACCATCATGCCGGACGAGGTTCGCGACGCGGCGGAATCCGTCATCGGCAACCTGGACGAGGACGGCTATGTTTCCGCGTCTCTCGAAGAGATCTCCGAAATGGGCCAGCACGCGCTCAAGGAAGTCGAGCGGGGGTTGCGCGTGGCGCAATCGCTCGACCCCGCCGGGGTGGCGGCGCGCAATCTTCGCGAGTGCCTGCAGTTGCAGATCCAAAGCGTCAACGGAGAGGGGGGCGTTGCCTGGCAGATTGTCTCCAACCATATCCGGTTGCTCGAGACGCGGCAATACAAGGACATCGCCAAGGCGCTGGGGCGGCCGCTCGACCATATCGATATCGCGGTCAAAATGATCCAGCACCTCAATCCGCGGCCGGGGCTGCGGTACTCCGGCGCGGGCGCGCGGGTGGTGGAGCCCGACGTCTATTTCATCAAGGATGGCGACGACTTCATCATCCAGATGAACGACGACGAGGTGCCGACGCTGCGCCTGAACTCGCAGTACAAGCGCATGCTCGACCGCGACAACGGCGCGACCAAGGAAGTGCGCGAATACGTGCGCGAGCGCTACACTTCGGCAATTCAGCTCATGAAGAACATCGAGCAGCGCAAGCAGACCATCATGAAGGTCTGCCAGGCGATCGTTCGCCGCCAGATGGAGTTTCTCAACAACGGCTTGGACGAGCTGAAGCCCATGATGATCAAGGAAGTGGCCGAAGAAGTGGGCGTGCATCCTTCGACGGTGAGCCGGGCGGTATCGAGTAAATATGTCCATACTCCCCAGGGCGTCTTCGAGCTGCGCTATTTCTTCTCGGAAGCCGTGCAGGGCCCAAGCGGCGGCGGTACGCCGTTGCTGCTGCTGAAGCGCAAGGTGAAACGGATGATCGATGAAGAGGACAAAATCAAGCCTCTCACCGACGATCAGATCACCATGCTGCTGCAAAAGGAAGGCATCGACGTAACGCGGCGGACGGTCGCGAAATACAGAGAAGATATGAAGATCCCCTCCACGCACCAGCGGCGGGTGCGGAATTAGCCCCAACATCGGTATGACGTGGGCGGTCTTGCCGCCGGTGTCTTGTACGCGATTCGCAACCGAACCGGCGGCAAGACCGCCGGCGTTACCTTTCAGAGGTTCACGATGGCGGCGAAAATGCCCGCAGATACTGCGTCGGCGGCTCCGGCTTCACACCCAGCTCCCGCGCCGCATGCAGCGGAAAATACGGATCCCGCAAAAACTCCCGCGCCAGCGACACCAAATCCGCCTGGCCCGAACGCACAATCTCATCGGCCTGATACGCCGACGTAATCAGCCCCACGGCTCCGGTAGGAATTCCCACCTCGCGGCGGATGCGCTCCGCAAACGGAACCTGATACCCCGGCGCCATGGGAATCTTCTGCTCGAGCGAGCTGCCCCCGGACGAGCAATCGATCAGATCCACCCCCATCGGCTTTACGCGGCGCGCCAGCTCCACGCTGTCTTCGATATCCCAGCCGCCCGCCACCCAGTCGGTAGCCGAAATCCGCAGCAGCAGCGGCAACTCATCCGGCCACGCTGCGCGCACCGCCTCGATGGTTTCGAGGCCAAAGCGAATCCGGTTTTCGAACGAGCCGCCATATTCGTCGGTCCGGCGATTGCCGATCGGCGAAAAGAACTCATGCATCAGGTATCCATGGGCGCCGTGAAGCTCGATCGCCTGGAAACCGGCCCGTAGCGCGCGTCTCGCCGCTTCGGCGAACGCGTTCACCAGCGCCCGGATTTCATCTTTCGAAAGTTCCGCGGGAGCCGGATCGCCCGGCCGGAAGGGAAGAGCGCTGGGCGCAACCGCCTGCCATCCGCCTGCGCTCTCCGGAATTACCGTGCCGCCTTCCCACGGCCGCCGCGTGCCGGCTTTGCGCCCGGCGTGCGCCAGCTGAATACCGGCCACGGCCCCGTATTGCTTCAAGAACGCCGCGATCCGCGAGAGAAACCCGATGTGCTCGTCCTTCCAGATGCCGTGGTCCCACGGCGAGATGCGGCCGCGCGCTTCCACCGCCGTGGCTTCCATGGTTACCAGCCCCGCGCCGCCGATGGCGCGGCTGCCGAGATGTACCAGATGCCAGTCGTTGGCGAAGCCGTCTTCGCTCGAATACTGGCACATGGGAGAGACGGCGATGCGGTTGCGGAAAGTGACGCCGCGCAGCGTAAGCGGCGTGAACAGGTGAGCGCTCATGGTTTCAGTATCTCAGCTTAATTCGCCGATCCATCCCGCGATCTGCGGAATCGTTGAGTTTTACTAAACGAATCGTTCAAGGTTTTACGATTGACATCAGGGCATGCAAACCGTATAGTTCCCTTCAGTTTGTGACGCTAATGTTTTGGGGCTTCGGAGTGAGTTCGCCGATGTAAATCCGGCGACGCTCCGGGTTAATCGATACGGTCGCGATGGAGTTAACTTGCAACATTACGCTTGCCGGTCCACAATTAGCGTAAAGGGAGCTTTAGGTGGTCACTATGATCTCAGTCGATCGATGGAAAACCGCGGCTGCGTTGCTGCTTGCGGTTGCAATGACAGGTTTTTACCCTTCCACGGCCCTGGCTCAACAGGTCGCCGTGTCGGAGGTCAATGGTAACGTAACCGATCCCAGCGGCGCGGGGATTGCCGGGGCAACCGTCAAGATGACGGAAGTGGACAGAAATGAAGTTCACACCGCCGCAACAGACGTTACCGGCAGATACTCGCTGGTCAATTTGCCGTCGGGCGACTATCGGCTCGAAGTCGCTTCGACCGGCTTCGAGCACTACCGCCAAACCGGTATCACCCTCACGGTGGGAAGCAATCGCGAGGTCAACGTCCAAATGACGGTCGGCGCCGTAACCGAGACGGTCGAGGTCAGTGCGGCCGCGAGTCAGGTCGAAACCAAGGATACTTCCATAGCGGGGGTTCTGGAACACCAGAGCATCGACGAAATGCCGCTGAACGGGCGCAATCCGACCCAGTTACTTGCCTTTGCCGCCGGTGGAACTTATACCACGCCGATCGGCACCGACTTAACCGGCAGCAAGAACATCGGCGGCTCCAACGCTTCGGGAACATTCTCCGTACAGGGCAGCCAAGCCAACGGAGTGAACTATCTGCTGGATGGCGGCGATAACAACGATGCGTTCAGCAATGTGAACCTGCCCATTCCTTTCCCGGATGCGATCGCGGAATTCGCCGTGCAGACCAATGGCTTATCGGCCCAGTATGGGTTGCATCCCGGCGGCGTGGCCAACATTGTGACTAAGTCGGGAACCAATGCCCTCCACGGCGACCTGTTCGATTTCATCCGCAATGGCGTTCTGGATGCCCGCCAGGAGGGCACGCTGACTCGCGACACGCTGAAGCGCAACCAGTTCGGCGGCACCGTAGGCGGCAAAATCAAGAAGGACAAATTGTTCTTCTTTGCGGGCTATCAGGGCACTCGGCAGCGTTCGAACCCGGCGAACTCGATCGCCTATGTGGCCACCCCGGCCGCGCTAGCCGGAAATTTCAGCGTACTGGACGGCGCCACATCGGCGGGCGGCTGCCTGTCCTCGGCGAAGACATTGAAGAACGCGGCCGGCGTACCGTATCCCAATAATCAGATTCCCATTAACACCTTCGACCCGGCGGGCTTAAAGCTTGCCTCCACTTTCCTTCCGCCCGCCATCAATGCATGTGGCGAGGCTTTCTACGCTTTCCTGGCTAACAACCCGGACGACCAGATCATCGGCCGCGTGGACTATGTGATTAGCCCTAAGCAAACCTTCTACGGCCGTTACTATGTCTACGATTTCAAGGGGGAGGTGCTATTCAACGGTACTAACGCGCTGACCACTGGTACGGCCGGCAACACGGAGCGTTCGGAAACCATGACCATCGGCGATAACTACACGTTCAACGGCAACGAGGTGAACGCGTTCCATGCCACCTTCGACCGCCGCCGCGACGACCGTGGCGACGCTCCCAACCTATTCAGCCCTAACTCGCTGGGCATCAACATGTATCAAGCAATTCCGGACTACTTCCAGCTCAGCGTCTCCGGCTATTCGGGTGGCGGGTTCAATATTGGCTGCGGCACCTGCGCTCCCGGATTTTTCAACGTCAACACTTACCAGTTAGCGGACGATTTCACGCTCATCCGCGGACGGCACCAGTTCGGCTTTGGCGTGGATGCGCGCAAAGACCAGTTCAACTCCGTCAACAACCAGCAGGATAACGGTCAGTTCACCTTCAACGGCACCACCACCGGCGACGGCTTGGCGGACCTGCTGATTGGCCGCTTTTCCGGATTGACGGACGGCAATGCGCTTTCCGATTACCTGCGCGACACGGTGTTCGCCGCCTACGCCCAGGATACATTCCATGCCTCGCCCCATGTGACCATCAGCTACGGAGTGCGCTGGGAGCCTTCGGTGCCGGCGTACGACAAGGAAGGCCGCGGCGACCAATTTAGCATGTCCCTGTTCGATCAGAACGTGCACAGCACGGTGTATCCTGGCGCCCCGGCCGGCTTGATCTTCGCGGGTGATTCCGAGAACCCATATGGCAAGGCGCTGACACAGTCGCATTGGGCAACTTTTTCTCCCCGTCTCGGCATAGTTTGGGATCCCACTGGGGAGGGCAAGCAGACCATTCGCGCGGCGTTCAGCATACTGCACGAGACTACCGAGCTCTTCTATCCCGAACGGTGGACCACCAATCCGCCCTACGCTTCCTCGCTCACGCTTACCAGCGGGCAGTTCTCCAGTCCGTATTCCACTTACGTGTCACCTAGCGGAGCGACGGGCGACCCGTTCCCAGGCAGCGCACTCTTCCCCGTGGGTGGCACTTATATCAGCATTCCACCCAAGCTGCCGCCTCAATACACCATGCAGTGGAATCTCAACTATCAGCGCCAGTTGACCAAGAGCACGCTGTTGACGTTGAATTATATCGGCAATGCAACCAGGCATATCTGGGGATCTTACGACGTTAACTATTCCGTCTTCACGGGCTCCACTGTAACTTCCACCGCGGCGAATGCCAACCAACGGCGTCTGACTTATCTGGCGAACCCGGCGCAGGGACAGTACTACGGCGACATCGAGCAGACCGACCCCGGCGCCAACGCCGAGTATCAGGGCCTGCTGGCTACAGTGGTTCACCCTCTGGCCAAGCATGTCAGCTTAACGAGCAACTTCACCTGGAGCCATAACATCAGCGAGTACGATTTCGGGGGTGAGTTGACCAGCCCGCTTTATCAGAACCCCAACAATCGCGATGAGGGCGAGCGCGGCAGCTCGAGTCTCGACCACCGGTTCATCTTCAACACCTCTCTGGTTATAACCAGTCCGGGGATCGGGTCCGGAATGGCCATGGCGATTACCAAGGGCTGGCAGTTCTCGACTCTCGGCAATCTGACCAGCGGCCAGCCGATCCAACTCAGCGACGGCGGCAAGGACATTTCCTTAAGCGCCCAACTTCAGGACCGGCCCAACGTGATTCTGCCGGGCTCGGTCTATCCGGCAACCAGGACCGTTAAGGAGTACTTTAACCCGGCCGCTTTTGCGGTCCAGCCGGCGGGAACCTTCGGAGACCTCGGGCGCGACGCGCTTACCGGCCCGGGCAGCATTCAGTTTGACGCAGCCTTTAGCCGGCGATTTCACTTGAAGGAGCGGTGGAGTCTCGATTTCCGTTCCGACTTCTTCAACATCATGAATCACGGCAACTGGAGTAATCCCGTAGTTAGCAACACCAGTTCGACGTTCGGCCAAATCACAGGGTTTGGCGGGCCGCGCATTATCCAGATGGCGCTCAAGTTGTACTTCTAGTCCGAATCGCGCCAGTGGGGCGGGCGCATGGCCTGCCCCGAGCCGCGCGCTTAGCCTTTAGCGACAAGCTGTGCATGAGGTTAGTTGGCTTCGCCGGACTCACTCCTGGCAGCCCTTGCAGCAAGATCTGAGAGGTGGGACCGACGATCGCCTTTTGTCGTCTGTCAGGCTCCAAGCTTCAGCGAAGTGACAGACCACGAAAGACGATGGTCTGTCCTACTTACTTGGTCTTGACCCAGCAGCGCAGCACTTCCGCCACGCTCCAGGCTTGCGCAATGCACCCTCTAGGCGTGTAAGGAGCCTCTGCGTCGAACACCTCGCTGATCGAGCCGATGCACTGCTCGTTGAAATGCGGAATGAAACCCGTGAGGAACTGGCGTGCCTCGTTCTCTTTCCCTGGATGCAATTTCAACCACGCATCCACATAGGGTCCGATCAACCATGCCCATACCGTGCCCTGATGATACGCCGCATCGCGCGACCGCAGATCGCCATAGTACTTCGCCTTGTAATCCGGACTGCCGGGCGCCAGCGAGCGCAAGCCTACCGGCGTTAACAGCCGCTGCGTGACCACATCCATCACCGGCTGCCAGCGCGATTCGTCGAGCACCGGATGGTCCAGCGAAATCGCCATTACCTGGTTCGGCCGGCAGGAACTATCGTCGCCGCCTTTCTCCGTATCCACATCGGTATCCACGTTGGTATCCACGTTGGTATCCACGTTGGTATCCACCACATCGTAGAGATAGCCGCCTTCTTCATACCAGAAGCGGCGGTTGAACGATTCCCGCGCACGCGTCGCAATCTCTCCGATTTTCACCGCGCCTGCTTCGTCTTTCGCGTCACGCAGCCAGTGTTCCATCAAGCGCAGGGCGTTGTACCAGAGCGCATTGATCTCCACCGCTTTGCCGCGGCGCGGCGTTACCACCCAATCGCCCACCTTGGCATCCATCCACGTGAGCTGATAGCCTTCGGCGCCCTGACGCAGCAGCGCATCCGCCGGGTCCATGCCGATCCCAAAGCGAGTGCCGCGAATGTGGCGGTCGATGATATCCACCAGCTTCGGCAGAATCAGATCGAGCGTCGTGCGGTCGCCCGTCAGCTCCACGTAGCGGTGCAGCGCGTGGAAATACCACAGCGTAGCATCGGCGGTGTGATAGAGACCTTCCTTCTGGCCCTCGGGAAACAGGTTGGGAATGAGCCCGTCGCGCACGTAATACGCGAATGTCCGCAGAATCCAGCCCGCCTGGTTATTGCGGCCGGTGGTGAGCGTCAATCCTTCCAGGCTGATCATCGTGTCGCGGCCCCAGTCCGTGAACCAGTGATAGCCGGCGATCACCGTGCGGACCTCATCGCCCGCGGCCCGCGCGCGCGCCGAATCTTCCACGCGGCCCACCGGCGTGATAAGGAATTGGTCGGCCGCCAACACCAATTCGGCCGCCGCGCCGGTCTGCGCTTCCGGCGGCGCGGACGCCAGCAGTGAAGCGCGGCGAGTCATGTCCTGGCGGAAGGCCTCGTCCGGGCTGAGCGCCCGCACGGTCTCCCAAATCTCAGTCGAAGCCAGCAGCGTGATCTGATCGCCCGCTCCCAAATCCGAGCGGAAATAACCCGGACTCCACAGCGACCCGCGCCACTCGTAACCTCGGCTGCGCTCAGTGGCATACGGCACGGAGTTAGTCTCTTTGCGGTCGAACGTGAATGCCGCCGAAGGGCCGTGAATCATCAGCCGCAGCGTGGGCAAGTCCTTCGTACATGTAATTTCAAATTGGTCTTCGCAAACCGTCAGCACGTACTTTCGGTCGTCACCCGCGTTGACCATGTCGTCGTGCGAGCGGAAGTGAATCGCGGGACGCAATCCCAACCGCAGCCGCCCGTTTCCCGCGAGCAATAAGTAGGTGATGTGAACCGTATTCTGCCGGTATGGCAGCAGCAGGCGCTTCTCGATCACGAAGCCATCCACCTCATATCTCCACACCGGCAGACCGGCCTCCAGGCGGAACTCCGCCGCTGCCAGCGTGCTCTGCGGAGGCACGCCCGCCAGCTCTTCCGCGCCTGTATAGAGCACACGCCCGCCCGGGAGGCGGAGACGCTCCGATAGGCCATTGAGCATCATCATGCGGCCCAAGGGATTGGGCAATGCCGCGATGAGCAGTCCGTGATAGCGCCGCGTAATGGCGCCGCTCACCGTGCCCGAAGCGTAGCCGCCCAACCCGTTCGTGACCAGCCACTCTTCGTTCAGGTGCGGGTCCGCCTCGGGATCGGGCAACGCTCGCTTGGGTAAGACTCGCGTGAGTCCGGATATCTCACCAACCATATCGGTACCCGTTGCTCCGAGAGGACGTGTTCACACGAGTGTGAACGCTGCACGCATGGGCCCAGAGGGCGCCCCGTTCGCCACGAATCAGCTCTGCCATGATTGGTCCTGTTCCGCCTGCCTCATCGCAACCGCCGCCTGTCCGGGGATGCGCCAATTATCCGGCCCGTCCAGCGGCGCGGTTCCACCGCCGCCATACAGCGGATCTTCGCTCGACCACAAAAGCTCCCACAGCTTCCCTTCGGGAGGAGCGAGCAGCGGCTCCGGGGCCGACGCCAGGTTCAAGTCGGCGCCGAGGTTCACCAGCAGCAGGCGATCGTCTCCCGCTTGCGCGCCGAAGAATCGCAGCACGAATGCTTCTTCCGCGAGGACCGCGCCCTCAACCCGTGCCCGCCGCGCGCCTAACACTCCGTCTTCGCGGCGCAATCGAAGCAGATCTTTATGCAATCGATAGATGGGCGCGTGCTTCGCCCGCTCGGTGAAATCCAACTTGCAGCGTTCGAAGGTAGCGGGGTCGATAGGGTCCGCAAAGTGTGGCCGCATATTCGCCTGCGCCAGGCTGGGGAACTGCGCCAGAAACTGAATGCGCCCTTCGCGGATGAGTTTGGGCAATTCGCCCGTGTGATCGGCGAAAAAGCAGAAGGGACTTGACGCCGCGAATTCCTGCCCCTGAAACAGCATGGGCGTGCCGGGGCCCAGCAACAGCAGCGCTGTAACCGCCTTCAGGCGTCCAGGACTGGTGAGCTGGTGCATGCGCTCGCACCGGCCTGAATTGGCGATCTGATCGTGGTTATCCATATAGGTCACGAACTGCCACGGCTCCATATCCCACGCCGGCGCGCCCCGGCGTTTCGCCTGCCACCGGTAACGCTGCCCCTGATACAAATAGCCGTACTTCACCGCTGAAATCAGCTCCTGCGGTTTGCCGGAATAGTCGGTATAGTAGGCCTCTTTCCGGCCCGTAACCGCAACCCGCGAGGTGTGATGATAATCGTCGTTCCACAGCCCGTCAAGGCCATAGCCGCCGCGCGCCGGCGCACGCGCCAGCATCGGGAGCTGGCTCTCGTTTTCGGCCAGGATGAAGACCTTGCGGCCGCCCGCCGCGATACGCATGCTCTTCGCGAGAGCGGCGATTATGTGCTCGGGCGATGAGTCGAAGATCTGCTGCGTGGCATCGAGGCGCAGCCCGTCCAGGCGATACTCTTGCGCCCAGTAGGCCGCATTGGTTATCGCCAGCTCGCGTAATCCGGCGGAGTTTTCGCCATCGAAATTGAGAGCTTCGCCCCACTCGTTTTCATGGCGGGCGCTGAAGTAATCGTGCGAGAACTCGTGCAGATAATTGCCGTCGGGACCGATGTGGTTGTAGACCACGTCGAGGATTACGCCGATTCCCACGCGGTGCGCGTCGTCCACAAAGCGGCGGAAGTCGTCGGGCCCGCCATAGATCGCCACCGGCGCGAACCAGCCGACGCCGTCGTAACCCCAGCCGAATCGGCCTGGGAAATCGGCCACCGGCATGATCTCCACCACGGTAATGCCAACAGCCGCCAACTCGGGCAACTCGCGCCGCGCCGCTTCCCACGTGCCCTCGCGCGTAAATGTTCCGATGTGCATCTCGTAGATCACCTGGCCTTCGAGCGCGGCGCCTTGCCAGTACGAATCGGTCCACTCGAAGCGCGCAGGGTCGACCACCTGCGAAGGCCCATGCGGCCCCTGCGGTTGAAAGCGCGACGCGGGGTCTGGAAACATCGCCCCGCCGTCCAAACGGAAACGGTAGAGATCGCCGGCCTTCGCCGCCGCTACGAACCCCGAGAAATGGCCGGAGGCTTCGCGCTGCAGGGGCCACGCAGTTTCGAGTACGACAACGTCCACATGCTTGCGCCGGGGCGCCCACACGCGGAAATGCACGCCGTCCGCGGACAGCTCGGCCCCGATGGGATAGCGCCGCTTCATTACCTGTCCCACCACCATAAAACCACTCGTACAGCGCATTCGTGGCGCACGCACTCATGCGTGCAGCGTTCACACTCGTGTGAACGCTGCCGCGGGTTTCGCGCCGCTAGAAACATGTTCAGACGAGCGACTGACGATCCCTGATGGGAGCGTCTCCCGCGGCAGCAACCGGCGGGGGCGAAGGCGAGGAGAGCCGGCTGAAAGCCGGCTGCAGCCAGGATTGGCTGCCCCACAAAACCGGCCGGGCCCAGAGGGCGACCCCAATCGGCCGCAGGTTTGGACAGCCTGCCCCACAAAGCAAGAGGGCTTCCGGAAAGTGTGAACACGGCACGCAGGGCCCAGAGGGCGCCCCGTGCGCCACGATCACCCATCAATCCGTCAACTCCCGCAACAGCGCCGTGCTCCGCGAGATCAGCTCATACGGTTCGCCCGGCGCAATCACCGGCTTCGCGGCGCGCTCCGGCTGCGCGGAATCGAGCATCACTTCCCATGCGGTCCCTTGCCGCCGCGGCATGTAGAATTTGATCGACTCGGTGTGCGGATTCAGCAGAATCATGAAGGTCTCGTCGCGGATGGGCTCGCCCACCCCGTTGACGTCGTCAAGCGTGCGCCCGCTGAGCTGCAAACCGATGCAGCGCACCCAGCCGGCGGTCCATTCATCCGGCGTCATTTCGTCGCCGTCGGGGCGGAGCCATGTAATATCCTGCTCCTTGCGGCCATCCACTTCCCGTTCGGGCGTAGTGCCCGGCAGAATACTGCGGTCCTGAAAATACTTGCGCCGGTGCAGGTTGGGGTGCTGGCGGCGCATCTCCACCAGCCTGGTCGTGAACTCCAGCAGCGATTTCGCGCGGCCGTCCAGACGCCAATCGAACCAGCTCAAGTCGTTATCCTGCGCGTAGGCGTTGTTGTTGCCTTTCTGTGTGCGCCCAATCTCGTCGCCGCCGCAGATCATCGGCACGCCCTGCGAAAGCAGCAGCGTTGCCATCAGGTTTCGCTTCTGCCGCTCGCGTACGTCGCGAATCTCCGCGTTCTCCGTCTCGCCCTCGACGCCGTAGTTATAGGAGTGATTGTCGTTCGATCCGTCGCGGTTATCTTCGCCGTTGGCCTCGTTGTGTTTGCCGTCGTAGCTCACCAGATCGTTCAGCGTGAGACCATCGTGGGCGGTAACGAAGTTGATGCTCGCGCCGGGGTGGCGGCCGTCGCGCTGGTAGAGATCGCTCGACCCCGTAAGCCGGTAACCCAACTCGCCGAGCTGGCCGTCGTCGCCCTTCCAATAGCGCCGCACCACGTCGCGGTATTTGCCGTTCCACTCCGCCCACAAGGGAGGAAATTTCCCCACCTGATAGCCGCCCTCGCCGACGTCCCATGGCTCGGCGATGAGCTTCACCTGCGAGATCACCGGGTCCTGGTTGATGATGTCGAAGAACGCGGAGAGCCGGTCTACATCGTGCAGCTCGCGCGCCAGCGCGGCGGCCAGATCGAAGCGGAAGCCATCGACGTGCATGGTCTGCACCCAGTAGCGCAGGCTGTCCATGATGAGCTTGAGCACTTGCGGATGGCGCACGTTGAGCGTATTTCCGGTGCCGGTGTAATCCATGTAGTAACGCGGCGTATCGTTCAGCAGGCGGTAGTACGACGAGTTATCGATGCCCTTGAAGCTCAGCGTCGGCCCCAGGTGATTGCCTTCCGCGGTGTGGTTATACACCACGTCCAGGATCACTTCGATTCCCGCGCGGTGCAGCGCCTTCACCATGGCCTTGAATTCGCCGATCTGGTCGCCACGGTCTCCGGAAGCGCTATAGCGCGCGTCCGGCGCAAAGAAATTGATTGAGCTGTAGCCCCAATAGTTGCGCAGTCCGCGGTCGAGCAGTTGCTTGTCGTCGACGAACTCATGCACCGGCATCAGCTCGACGGCCGTGATGCCGAGCTTCTTCAAATAATCGATGGCCGCCGGATGCGCCAGCCCGGCATAGGTTCCGCGCAATTCCGCGGGAATATCGGGATGCTGCGCCGTGAAGCCTTTGACGTGCAGCTCATAGAGCACCGAATCGTGGACCGGCGTCATGGGCGGCCGGTCGTTTTCCCAATCGAAATGCGAGGTGGTGACCACCGATTTCGGCACACCCCAAGCATCGTCCTGGTCGTCGCGCGAGAGATCTTCGGCGGGGTCGCCGAGCTTATATCCGAATACCGGCGCGTCCCAATTCAGGCGTCCCGCGAGAGCTTTGGCGTAGGGATCGATCAGCAGCTTCGCCGGATTGAAGCGCTCGCCCCGCTCCGGCTCGTACGGACCGTGGATGCGGTATCCATACAACTGGCCGAGTTTGACGCCCGGCAACCAGCAATGCCAGACGTAGCCGGTGCATTCGCGTATTTGGAGCGATTCGGACTCTTTGGAATCGACTTCTTCGAAGAGACACAATTCGACGGCGGTCGCCTTTTCGGAATAGACGGAAAAGTTTACGCCCGTCCCATCCCAAGTGGCGCCTTGCGGATAGGGTTTGCCCGGCAAAACGGTTCGTGGCATCGTGGCACGCGTCCTACTCCAAGGTAGCAAGCGTAACGCCCGAGTGCGCGGGAATGCGGCTGGCTTAGTTATGGTTTGTACGTTTTTGGAGGCAGAATCGCGATGCGCCGCCGTGCGAATGCGGCGGCATCCGAAATTCGCCCCCGATAGCCGGCCTCGAAAAATGGCTCGATGAACTCGTCCTCGCTGCCGAATCCGCAGAGCAGCGACACGTCGACGTCTCGCGTGAATCGCGGGCTCTCCCCCCACAGCAGAAGCGCCATACCGCCGATGATCGCGAAGCGCCAGTTGCGGTCTTCGAGAAAGGATTGGTGGCCGCGCGCGGCCTCGAGCAATGGCGTCATGCGCGCTCTTTAGCGGCACGCAGCCGCGCGAACCAAGCCTGCTGTTCCACCAGTCCCGAGGTCGCTCAACCCGTCGACAAACACTTCGTTTCCCGCTCCGAAGATCTGCCGGATGGCTTCCTGCGTATCCAATGACCGGAGCTCGCGGCGGCGGATTGCTTCCAGCTCGACGCCCGCGGTGCGCCATGTCTCCACCCACCGGCACAGAAGCTCGCGGTCTCGAGCTGCCGCTGAACGTGACGTCACGTGTCTATGCTAACAGGCCACGCTAACAGGCCAGGCTAACAGGCTGGCATGGGGTTGAGTACGCCGCTAAGTGGTGTCGCGTTCACACGAGTGTGAACGCTGCACGCAAGTGCCCAGAGGGCGCCCAGTGCGCCACGATTGATGCCAGGTTCAGTTATCGAGTTTCGCCGATACGTGACAGCAGCGGTTGGCCGGTTCAGACTACCCCAGGAAGCCCAGGTTTTGCGATCTGAAGTTCGGCAGGTTCGGAAATATCGTGGGCAGCGCGGTGGTGGGTACGCCGAACCACGAGTCCTCCAAGTTCGAAGGTAGGGAACGCGCCGAAGATCCGGCCGCCTTGAACGGCCCCGCCAAGCACCACGTGATGTCCTCCCCGGGCGTGGTCGCTGCCATCTCCCGAAGCGGGCTGGAATGTCCGGTTGAAATCGGATTCGGTGAAGGCTGTCACGTTCTGCGCTACACCTAGCTCCACGGTCGCATCGTAGAAGGCGGACGCGATCTGCGTCGGTTGACTTGATACACGCGCCGCTGCTCCCAACGTGAGGCGGGGCAAACGCTCGGCTCTCGCCGCGGCAATGGCGGCTTGCTCGCTTGTGACGCCCTGGCTTTTCGCAGAGAGTCTAGGACTGTGCTGCCGAGCGTACACCAGCGCGGCATCCAGCGTGAACGGCATCTCCGGCTGTTGCGCGGAAAGAAGCGGAACAAGGAGCACGACCGTTGCAAGCTGGACGAGCCCAGCAAACGCGCATTTCCTACACAAAGGCGTTGCAGTCATAAACACTTCTTTGCTGCCGTACCATTCAGGCAGGCGCATCCGCGCCGTTGTACAAACGTTCAGTCATCTCCGTGCGCTTCCCGTTGGCAGTGGTCAAGCGCAGGCGCCCGGCGCCACCTTGCCGCCATGTGAGGTGCTCGTAAACGCTGCTCCAAACTTTCCGAAGCCAACGGCGAACAACAGATTCTCCGGTGACAATCCTGCTGGCCGCCAAGCGGTCAGATCGCCGGAGTCCCAGACCGCGTCGGCGTATCCAGGTCGCAGCCATTTCAAGCTAAGCAGGAAAACCCCATACAGAACCAGAAATACTGCCCCACCGATGAGCGTGTTGCGCAGATGTCTGGCCTGCCAGAAAACTTGCCAATTCGCCTAAGAACGGGGCCGCAATACACGGATAGATCGGGTTCGAGGGCGGCATCAATAACTCGCCAAATACGCTGAACAGGCTCATAAGCGCGAAATCGTGCCAGCGATGTGCGTGGAGGCCGCGAACTTGTGGTGCACGTGCATGTTCCGAAACCGGCGCCAAGGCTCGTTACCATTACCAGTCCGCCATCGCAAAGCAGAGAATCAGGCTTTCGATGTCGAAGCCGGTGCGATGCGCAAGATCGAATAAGCTCTGTGGGTTCCAGTACGACGGTACAAACAAGAACTGGATCAACCAAGCGGAGCCGGCAGAACACTCGCCCAGAGCATCGGCTGACGGAACGTCGGCCTCGCGACAAACAGCGCGATCCAGGGCAGCTAGAAGCTACTCGCCCACATGAGCCACTCGTAGCGAAGCTAGGGTGCAGGGTGGGCACGGCTTGGCCATGCGTTGACGGTATACGGTCTAACTGCAGCAGCCGGGACCGCTCTTCACCGCTCCAGCGGACTTGCCCAAGTACTGCGCCGGGCTAAGATCGAACTTCTCCTTGCACTTTGAACGGCAGAAAAGATACGTCTGACCTTTGAATTCCGTGTGCCCAGCGGCAGTAGCCGATTCTATCTCCATTCCGCACACAGGATCTTTCACAGCTGTTGTGGTCTTCATTGATATTCCCCAAGGATTTTTCGCAGTTACATTCACGAGAGTGGCCAATCCGGAGATAGGCTCTGGAGGCAGAGGTTTCCCTGGTCTGGCGGCACAGTGCTCGTCCCCACACCTTTGGCCATAGCAACAAGAAGAGGGGCGGCCTTCCCGCTAGCTTGGCTGCGTTGAGCTGCCGACTCGGCAGACACAGCATCGGGTCTCCCGACTGGTATACCCGTGGCAAACTTTGTTGGTGTTGACGCGGACACACGAGCCTTTCTACGCTCATGAAGGTGACGGAATTCCATCTTCGGGATTGTTGATCCAACCCTCTAATCAGGGGCGTCTGACGCAAAAGTGTTTCGTTGCCCACCACGGCGCAAAACTGCTTGGGCCGATCGTCGCCGGCGATTCTTCGCGTCAGGGGGAGCAATCGCGTTCCGTCGCCGCCGGCCAGAATCACCCCCCAGCGGTGATTTTCAGGATCGCTTTCATTGAAGTTCATTATGCGTCCCTCTTGCACGGATTCCCGCTAATGATGGGCGTTTGGTAACAGCCGAATCCCGACAGTAGTGCCTTTCAATACGGTCTCTAAACCCGCTAGGCTTCCCATGCCGCGTTTCAATCGCCTTCGCGAAATCGATCAGAAAGCGGACAGAGACCTCGCCCCCTCATCAGCACTGATGTCATGCTTGGAATCTACCGCAGAGAATGTCAAAAAGCCATCACACTTGGCGAACTTCAGGGGCTTCAACGTATTCCGCCAGACATGCGGGCAGTCTTTTTGATGGCCTTTCGATGCAGTTCGCATCATACTTGGAATTAATTGCTAACGACGGCGGACAGCCGAGAGAGACGCCAAAAGTGCGGGAGATCACCATCTGACGCCATGTTGCTGAGAAGCATAACGGAGTTGTAGAGCAATGATCGATAGACCAACGCGCGTTGAGCCGTCAAGTCCGCTTACGGCCGAGACTCGTATCGCGGCCGGGAATCACCACGCCTTCTGGCGGACTCAGCCACCGATACTCGTTCTTACTGCTGTCGTGATTGCGCTCGTCGCTTTCCTGGTCGTCATTGCTGGCTTCATACAGAAATTCCTCTGGATGCGCCAGGTCGGCTACGCCGATATCTTCTGGACAATCCTGTCCGTGCGGTGGGGTCTGTTCGGCGTGGCTTTCGTTGTCGCATTTGCGTACCTCCGGATCAATCTTCAAGTTCTGGCGAGAAATGGCGCCGCTTTCCGCGCGGGTAATTTGAGAAGCGAGTCTACCGTTGCTGCGAACCTTGGCATCCGGATCCCTCCCGCGGTTTTGACATTGGCCATGGGCGCGGCCGCTGCCGGAGGGGCATTGATCTATTCCCTCGTCTTCTATGGCCAATGGGATACATATCTCCGCTTTCGCTATGGCGCATCTTTTGGGTTGCCCGATCCTCTCTACGGAGTCGACGCCGGTTTCTATCTGTTCCGTCTCCCCTTTTATGAGCTCTTGCAGAGCAGCCTGACCGCGTTGGCGCTGATGACGCTCCTGGCCGTGTTGGCCTTCTACGCGTACTTTGGGCTACTTCGTTTCAGCCGTAGCGAGGGAATGGAGGGCCGCAGCACGAAGGCCTTCCCCCATTTGTCCATGTTGCTTTTTGTTCCGGTTGCCTGTTGGGGATGGGGGTTTTACCTGGATCACTACGAACTCCTTTACTCCACTCAGGGCGTAGTTTACGGAGCGGGCTACACTGCGGATCATGTAACCCGGATCGCTTTCTGGATCATGGCCGCCGCGGCGGCGGGGTTGTGCGCGCTGCTTGTGCTCAATGTCTTCCGGCCGAGGCTGAGAACCATAGCTATTGGCTGCGGAATCTACGTAGGCTTATACTTTATCGCCGTTTTGATCGTGCCGGCTCTCGTTCAGAGGTTCGTTGTGCAGCCGAACGAGCTCGCCCGCGAGACACCGTATCTAGAGAACAATATAGCCTTCACTCGCAAGGCGTTTCAGCTCGACAAGATCCAGGAAACATCCTACCCAGCGCTGGCCGATCTGACGTCCGAGATGATTGCGAGAAATCAAGACACGATCCAGAACGTTCGTCTGTGGGATTGGCGCCCGCTGCTTCAGATGTACCAACAGGCTCAGGAAATAAGGCTTTATTATCAGTTTCACCAAGCCGACGTGGACCGGTACCATCTGCCAGACGGTTATCACCAGGTGATGCTCTCGGCCCGCGAGCTCTCCGCGGAACTTCCCGCACAGGCTCAGACTTGGGTCAACCAAAAGTTGCAGTTCACTCATGGTTATGGCTTGGTCATGAGCTTCGTCTCGAAGACTGTCGGGGGTGGGTTTCCGCAGTACGTTCTTGAAAACATCCCGCCCGAATCCGCCTACGGCCTAACCGTAAGCCAGCCTTCCATCTACTACGGCGAGTCGATGCCTGGATATCGAATCGTCGCGACTGGGGCTAAAGAGTTTGACTACCCCAAAGGGAATCAGAATGTCTACACGAGTTATGGCGGAACCGGAGGCATTCCGCTGGACAGCTTGTGGAAGCGGCTCTTGTTCGCCTGGACACAGACCGATGTCAACATTCTGTTCACCTCCTATCTTCAGCCGGAGAGCAGGATCCAGATCTGGAGGAACGTCCAGGAACGCGTCGGGCAGATCGCTCCGTTCTTACACCTCGACCAGGATCCCTATGCCGTGGTGAGCGAAGGCAAATTGTACTGGATCCAGGACGCCTATACCGTTTCGGATCATTTTCCTTACTCCAGTCCTCACGCGGCGGCCTTTGAGCAAGGGTTGAACTATATTAGGAACTCCGTGAAGGTGGTTGTTGATATGTACGACGGAACCGTCCGGTTCTACGTCATGGATCCAACCGACCCCGTCCTGGCGGTTTACCGCCGTGCATTTCCAGGTGTCTTCCAGGCCCTGAATCAGCTTTCGGCGGATCTGAAACTGCACCTGCGGTATCCGGAGGATCTCTTCTCCATTCAGGCCGATCAGTACAGAACATTCCACATGACAGTTTCTCAGGTCTTTTATAACAAGGAGGACCTGTGGGTGCTCCCCAATGAAACGTACGGGGGTACGACCGGACCCATGAAGCCCTATTACATCCTGATGAAACTCCCCGGAAGCGACCAGCTTGAGTATCTCCTCATGACGCCTTTTACGCCTCAGAAGCGAAACAACATGATCTCCTGGATGGCTGCCAGGTGCGATTTACCCGAATACGGCAAAATGCTCTTTTACGAACTCCCCAAAGAGAAACTGATCTATGGACCGATGCAAATCGAGGCGATGATCGATCAGAACACTACGATCGCCCAGCAACTGACCCTCTGGGACCAAAAAGGTTCGAGAGTCATTCGTGGAAACCTGATCGCCGTACCGATCGAGAACTCGTTTCTTTACGTGGTGCCGCTCTACCTCACAGCGGAAGGTATGGACTTCCCCCAACTCAAGCGGGTAATCGTTATCTCGGGGGACAAAGTAGCGATGGAGCCTACGCTCGACGAGGCAATTCAATCCGTGTTCGGAACGCAGCAATCCCAAACTCCTGCGCAGGCACTCCGCTTGCAACCGGGATTGGCTCAGGCGCGGGCGGAGTTCGATCAGGCGCAGAAGGCAATGCAGCAGGGGAATTGGGGGAACTTCGGCGTTGCGATGGACGCGCTCAAGCGCTTGTTGAGCGGGCCGGCGCCAACGGTGCAGCAGTGAAGACTCTTACGGCAGGGCATCTCAAGGGATATCTTGCATGCGATGCCAGTGAAAGCACCATTGAGGCCTCATGCGAGGAGCCGCAAAGGCCGATCGGAAGAGCGAGCACGACGACCAAGGTTCAATTGTGGCGGTTAATTGCCACTGTTCCTTGCCTGGCAGTGTTTTTTCCCGGGGCCGCCGCTTGCCAAGAGGTCCGAGGAACGCCGGTGGGCGCTGAATCGACTCGCTTTGACTACTCTAAGAGCCACAGCTTTTCCAGAATTGTTTCTCCCTACACCGTTCCTTTCCTCCCCGCCCCTCAACTGGACAACTCACGACGGCTTCAAAATCTGATTGTCGACGGCGAACTGAGACTCACACTGGATGACGCTATCGCGCTGGCCTTGGAAAACAATCTGGAGATCGCCGTGACGCGGTACGACCTGCCCATTGCTCAAACGGACCTGCTGCGCGCCGAGGGGGGCGGCGCGACCCGCGGCGTGGCGGGCTCCTATCAATCCACCACCCTGTTTTCCGGCAGTCTCGGCGGAGGTGTGGGCAGCGCCGGAGGCGTTGGCGCGGGTGGCGCGGGAGGTGTTCTGGGAGGCGGTATCGACCGCGTTGGCGCATCGCCCTGCTGCGATCCAAGCCTGCATGTCGGCTATGGCTGGAGCAATGCCATTACCCCCCTGAACTACACAGTGGTGAGCGGCGTACCGATTGACACCACCCACCAGGAGTCGGCGTCGGCCGGGTACAGTCAGGGTTTTCTGACCGGTACCAGCGTTTTTGTGTCCGAGAGCAGCTCGCGTCTAAATTCAAACACCACAAAAAGCATTTATAATCCGGAGCTTGTCTCGGACCTTTCCATAGGCGTGAGTCAGCACTTGTTACGAGGCTTTGGGGCCCGCGCCAACGGCAGATTCATCCTCATCGCCCGTAATGATGTGAAATACTCCGCGAGCGTCTTCCGGCAAAACGTGATCGCCGCGATGGCGGTTGTGATGACCAGTTACTACGACCTGCTAGCCGACCAGGAAAGCGTTCGCATGGCACAAGAGGGAATGCAGTATGCCCAGAAGCTCTTGGCCGACAACCAAGCGGAAACGA
The DNA here is from genome assembly GCA_003135055.1 of Bryobacterales bacterium. Lineage (GTDB taxonomy): Bacteria > Acidobacteriota > Terriglobia > Bryobacterales > Bryobacteraceae > PALSA-243. Next base: position 120,082 of record PLDF01000184.1, read on the forward strand.
AGAGCGGGCCGGCAGCCCAGTTTGATGTGCTGCGAAGCGAGGAGGAAGTCGCTTTGCGGCAGCAAGTCTTGCTGGAAGCGCAAAACACCTTCTCTCAAGACGGCCAATCCATGAAAGCCAAAATCTCCAAGAGTTTCAATGAAGAGTTGGCGAGGGTCCAGATTATCCCCTCCGACCGGCTGCCTGAGCCGCGCGCCGAGGATGTGCCCACCCTGGCCGAGGCCTTGCGGGAAGCTGCCAGCCATCGGCCGGAGATCGAGCAAGTCGATATGAGCTTGCGCAACCAGCAAATCGTGATCCAGTCGATACACAACTCGCTGTTGCCCTCGCTCGATATCTATGCCTCCTATTACCTTGCGGGGCTGAACGGGGCGTTGAGCCCTACATTCACCAATATTCTACACGGCGACTTTCCCAACTATTCCTTCGGGGCGACGCTTGACATCCCCCTCCGCAACCGTACCGGCCAGGCCGACGCCGAGCGGGCGCTACTGGAACAGCGGCGGTTGCAAGTGAAGCTACAGAATGCGAAGAACCAGGCCGTTTGGGATGTCAACAAGGCTTGGAGCGGGGTGAACCAGTCCCGGGAGCGACTCGATGCCACGCTGAAGCTGGTGACGCTCGCGCGCCAGGTGCTCGAAATGCAGCAGCGGAAGGTCACCTTGGCTTCGGCTGTAGTGGAAGAGGTCATCACGGCACAACAGAATCTGGCTATAGCCCAAGGCCATGTTGTGAAAGCTCACGCCACCTATGCCAAGGCATTGATTGAGTATGAACAGGCGACGGGAACCTTACTGGAAAGAAACAACATCGAGATGTCAGAGGCCGTAAATGGGGAAGTTCACCATGCACCAAACACTCGATAATGCAAATTCAATTCGTCTTCGCGGAGCAGCCATCCCAAAATCCTGCGTAGCGCTCCATCTGCAATCGGCATTAGGTCAAGCGCGGACGCAATTCGATCAGGCGCGGAAAGAAACGCGGCAGGGGAATCGGGGAGACTTCGGCATGGGCGATGGACGTGCTAAACGCGTGCTGAACGGGTCGGCGTCAGCAATATAGCAATGAGGAATCTTACAGCAGGGAAATAAGGCGATGTAAAAGTACGGCGGTCGTGTGAAGCAGCACTCAAAGTAGGCTCAAGGAGATGGAAGCTCGATGTCGAAACGCCACGATTCTAAGATGGACCCGGCTGTTGCCAAATGGGGCCGTGGCGGCCACATCCGGAGAAGACACGCCCGTATAGGGTCGGACGCCCTTCGCCAAGGGTGGCGGCGGAGATGTTGAAACCGCCGGGTTGGCGTATTCGTATTGGGTAGCCCGCACTTCGTTGAGATAAATGGGCGCTTCACTCGCATGTCCGGCTTTCACCAGCGCCAAGCCCAGCGCCAGGCGGTAATCGACGCTGTGCGACGCGGAAAGCGCATCGCGGTATCGCTGAATGGCTTCCTCATGGCTGCCGCGCTGCATCAGCTCTTCCGCGGCCCGATAGTAACCGTTGGCGCGGTTGGTGCGTTCTAAGCGGAAGAAGTAATTCAGGAAGCCCATCAGCAGCGCCATGGCCATCAGCGCGGCCACTACGCCCAGGAATAGCTTCCGCGTCGTCTTGGTTTCGGCGGCCACGGCGGCGGCCGGTCTTCCCAGGGCGAACGCATCCAGAACATCCTTCGCCGAAATGGTTCCGCGCAGCTCGCGAATGTTGCCGCGGCTCACCACCGGAAGCTCCGCGAGACCGCTTTGGGCAAGGCGCTGCATGGCCGATTGCAGCGAGTGGTCCGCATGAACATGCGGGAAGCGGGCCTCGGTGAGACTCTCGATGGGGCCCGGATCGGGAACCAGATCGCCCAGCGTCTGCTCGCCGAAGCCTCCCGCGGCCGCGGCTTCAAGCTGGTCCTTCGCGATCATGCCGCGGAGTCCGTTTTCATCGGTCACCGGCCAGATAGCGCGCTCGCCTTCGGCGGACGCCAGCGCCTGTGCGACGCTCAAGTTCGCGGGCAGGGCGTGCATCTGAGGTTTGAGCGCGTGCGCCACCGTGATCAGGTCTTCGCGCGCCCGCGCTCCGGATGGCAGATGGATGCCGTCCTGGTGCTGCAGCGCTTCGTAGACGGGCTCTTCCTGCAGACGGCTCGAAATGAAGTAACTCAGCAGATTCGCGATCATCAGCGGCACGATGATGGAATAATCGCGCGTGATCTCGAAGATCATGATCACCGAGGTGAGCGGCACGCGAACCGTCCCCGCGAACGCCGCGCCCATCCCCACCAGCGCGTAGGCGCCCACGCTGCCGGTGTAATCGGGCATGAGCCAGTGCGCCACGCCGCCCACCGCGCCTCCCGCCATGGCCCCCATAAACAGGCTCGGACCGAAGATGCCGCCGGCATTGCCGGAAGCGTAGCAGGTGGCCGTGGCGATCACTTTCAGACCCACGAGAAGCGCCATCGTGCCGATCAGCATCTTGCCGTTGAGCGCCTGATCCACAAAGCCGTAGCCCACGCCAAGCACCTGCGGCACAAACCAGCCGATCAGCCCGACGAGCAAGCCGCCCGCCACCGGCTGCAGCCACATGGTGGATTTCGGCAAGCGGAGGAAGCGCTTGCGCATCCACAACAGCAGCTTGACGAAAGCCACCGAGACCAGCCCGCCCACCACGCCCAGCACCGCATAGAAGACGAATTCTACCGGATGCACCAATTGGTACGCGGGCACATGGAACAGCGGCTCATCGCCCAGCAGCAGGTGCAGCACCATCCACGAAGTGGCCGAGCTCAATACGATGGAGCCCAGCACCGGCGCGTGCATATCGCCCATCACTTCTTCCAGCGTGAACAGCACCGCGGCGATGGGCGTGTTGAATGCCGCCGCCAGCGCAGCCGCGGCGCCGATAGGCAACAGCGCGCGCACGCTTCTGGGCGACAGACCCAGCCGTCGGCCAAGCACCGAAGCGATACCCGCGGCGATGTGGACCGCGGGTCCTTCGCGCCCCAGGGCAATACCGCTGGCAAGCGTGAGGGAGCACAGGCCGAATTTCCCCAGCACGGTTTTGAAGCTGATGTACCCGTCGCGCAGAAACAGCGCGGTCTTGGTTTGCGGAATGCCGCTGCCGCGGGCATTAGGGAAATAGCGCGCCAGAAAGAACCCGGCCGTGAGTGACCCGGCGATGGGAATCAGCAACCGCCGCCAGGCGGCGCCGTTGGCCGGATAGAGCTTCGATCCGAGGTTCTCGGTGAGCACAATAAACGCTACGACGACGAAACCGACCACCGCTCCGATGATGAGCGTGAGAAGCAGCAGGATCTGGTCCTCGCGCTGGAGCGAAATGGAATCGAACGCCGCGAACGAGTGTTTAGAGTTGGGGCCGCCTGTTCGGCTGGAAGCCGGCAATTATCCTCCGCATCGACACCAGTTGTGGGACAGGGCATCTTTGCTTGTCGCTTTTGTATTCTATCGTGCGCGCGTGAAGGGCTAAGGGCGACAGCTCAACAGCTAAGCCGCGAGTTGTACGATGAATCCCACTTTGCCCAGCGTACCGCAAGCGCACGCAGCGGTGCAGCCCACTCTTGCCTGCCCGCCGAGTCCTCCTGAACGTGGGGCGCGGCACTTCACACCGCTCTCCCGACGGTACGGCGAGGCGGGCGCAGGCCTGGTGCCGGTGCCCGCGTGGGATTTCGTCCTGGATCGGTAGTGGCATGGCCACATCGCGGTGATGCTTGGCGTGGAAAGCGGAGTCAGCATCGCGCGCGCGGCCAAGCAGAGCTTTCTGGCAGTGAGCGACGATTCGTGGCCGTATTCTGGCAGAAACCCAGAGCGACTCTGCCGCTTTCGCCACGCTGGTGGCGGATGTAACGGTGGTGCACCACATTACCCTCGATCTCCTATTGGGCGATTGGCTCGCACTGGCGGCGCTCCGTTTCTGACATTAGAGTTCCAGGCGCCGGAGATAGATCCCGGTTTGATGAATTCGACGTGATTTATGAGCGGCCAAAGGGGCGCGAGGACAAAAGCGCACGCATCGAGATTGAAAGGATTGTTCTGGCGCTGCCATAAAACGGATTGCTGCGCCGCGCCCACAGCAATGCCACCCACGCGAACAGGAGAAGGGCAATGGTTTCGAGCGGCTTCCCGATGCCTTGCAGCTTCCCGATGACTTGCATCCATGCGGCGGGCAGAGAATTGGACAGCATGCCTGCCTGGACGTAATCCAGCTCATAAAACGATTGGGTATAGTTTCGCTTCTGCGCCAGGATTCGAATGTCGCGGTTGCGTGGGACCAGACAGTTCACCTGATAGGCGGCAATTCCCCTTTGGTGATGATTTTCCAAAGTAAGTTTGCGGTTGGGCCCGCCGGAGGGAAGATTGGCTTCGAACTCAATCCGGATCTCGCCACGCCCCTCTTTCATCTCTTCGATGGCCGGAAATTCCATAGACAGCAGTCGAGGCGTCAACGGTTGACCATCGATTCTGAGCGATAGATCCCCGAGTACGCGATCTACATACGCGCGCTGTTCCGTAGCGGAGATCGATCCGTTCCCGTCGGTATCGATATCGGCGATCAGGATCGGAAATACGGCAACGCCGGGAGTCAGAGTGATCTGCGCATCCATGCGGTTTTTCTCGACCGAGAGAATTGTGCCTTGCAGGTACTCGTCGAGCCGATGCGCGAGCGCCGGCGTCCCGGCCAACAGCAGGATTGCAGCAGCGGGCAGAATCCGTTTCATTTTGCGGCAGGCTTCCGGCCGTAGTCGTTGGTTGGGTCGCGATACATGGTATGCACGTGCATCGAGGGATCTCCCCCCATCTGCTGGGGCGCGTACTCAATCACCAGATGCGGTCCCTGAATCCGGTAGTACGCGGCGATATTGTTTCCAGGCGTCACCGTCGCCGGGCCGCTCCAGGCAAACCAGGTCTCGTTAATGTCGGCTTTGAGTTCCGCCATGCGGAGTGTGGCCGCGCTTTCGTGAATAATGCCGGCCCATTCCGAGATCGCGTCGAGCAGCATAGCCCGCTGCTCGCCGGTCATGCTCGAAGCCTTGAGTCCCTCCGGCTGGATGGTTTTACCATCTTGCCCGGGGCCGAGTACAAGGTCGGCCAGACGAAAGCTCAGAATGGCTTGCTTGCGCTGGTTCTCATCGAGCGCGTTTAACAGCGCAATGGCCTTGTCGCTCTCCCGGCCAAGCGGGCGAACGGTCTTGCCGTTGGCGGTGTAGAGCGAGGGCTGAGCGCCGGTCAGAGTCGGGGTAAGAACCCCGCGTTCTCCGTCGATGGTGATATTGAGGGCAAGATGATGACCGCCGAACTGCAACATCCACGGACTCTTTTGCGACGGGGTTCCGAGAATGGAGATGAAATAGAGATCGCTGCCGAATAGCAGGCCGCCACCTCCACCGCGGTTCCCGCCCCTGCCAACTGGTGGGCCGTCAGGCCCTCTGCCGGGCGGCGGGCCGCCACCGTCTCTACCCGGGGGCGGCCCGCCGCGTCCTCTACCAGGCTGCGGCCCGGCAGCTTCGCTCAGCTTGAGCGCCTCGTCGCCATCCATAATTTGCCGAACCTTTTCAAAACCCCGCGGGCTGAGCGCCGAAGACACCAGAGTCATGGCGGCGGAACGCTGCGCGGGATTCATCTCTTTCAGGCTGATGCCGGCCCGGGGGACGATCGAGATGGGGAAGTTCGACCAAAGTTTGCGCTGTTGTTCGTCGTCGAATGAGAACAACACGCTCTGTCGCTGCTTCTGATCGAGCGTGGAAAGGAATGTGTTGGCGGCGCTCACGATTCGAGAGGTCGCGGTCTGCGCCGCGGCGGAGCCCAGCGACAGCGAAAACAGAATGGATATGCCGACGATATGGTTGGGCTGGAAAGCAAACCTATTGAGACTCAAGACAGTTCTCCTGAATGGTATGGATTGAGGTTTCAAACACCGAAGCGGGATTTTCGCTTGCGTGGTGCGGGACGGAATCGGCGCGAAGCCTCGGTGACCGCAGCGCCATGGCGCCCAGCGAAGTCAGACCGATGGCGATCCAGCCGGCGCGCTGCGCCAGCGCCATTACAAGCGCATCAGCTGGGTTGGGAAGATCCCAGAGGCGCTGCGCGATCCATGAGATGGCAATAGCGCCGGCAAAAATCGCCCCCGCGGTTCGAACCGACGAGTACAGGCGGGTGCGGCTGAGCAGAATTAGCGAAGGCAGGGCGATGGCGACCACTACGAGCTGCATCGCCTCGATTCCGAGATTGAAGCCGAAGATGCTCGCGACGCGATCCCAGCGGCCGAGGCCGAGTCCGGCAAGCGTGGTGGCGAAGGCCAAGCCGTGGACCAAGCCGAAGCACCCGGCAACCACAGCCTCGCGGCCAGGGAAAACCGGCCGCAGAGCGTGGATGGCTGAAACCAGAATCGAAAACGCGATCAATACTTCAATGGGCCGGCTCGGAACATGGACGACATCCATGGCGCTGGCGGCGAGCGTAATGGAGTGCCCGGCCGTAAACGCCGTCACAATCTTGCCGATCCGCCACAGACACGGCCGCATATCCGAGTAGCTCACCCATTTGGCGCGGCGGATCAGAAGCGGCGCGGGAAAAAGCAGCACCAGAAGGAAGAGCAGGTGATCCGTGCCTTCCGCGATGTGGCGCATACCGAGATCGAACACGCTTGCGAATCCATGCCACCAATTGCCGTCTCTCCGATCGATGCGTACCGATCGATCGCTGCCGCGGAGCGCCCCCACCAATTGCGGTGCATCGGCGAAGGTGCTGGTCCGCCAGTCTGTGCGGATGGAGACGAGAACAACCTGCGACGGCACGCGGTCGAGAAGAACGCCGCAGTGTAAGTCGAACAAGTCCGCGCGGGCGCCCGCGGGTGGTGTGAGGCGAAAGCGCGCCACTACGTACGGCGCTCCTTCGATGCTGAACAAATGGGGAGAATCGATGGGATCGATTCGAAATGCGACCCCGCCGGGAACGGAGGCCGAGAAATTGCGAAGAAGGTAACTGGTGATTGGAGCGCGCTCCCGCTCGATGCTCTGCCGCGACAGTTGCGTGTTCAGGGCGATCTGCAACCGCTCGACCGGTAGCTGCAGTTCAGCGTCGGCGGCAGAGCCGTGGAAGTCGAGCAGAACCGCTGCCTGGTACATGGAGTGCGCCCAGGCGGGAAGCGAGAATCGGGCGGAACACAGCCAGAGTCCGATCAGGAGCGCGGATCTGAATCTATAGCGAATCATTCGGGTCGATCCAGTGAACGGCTGAGTTGGCTTACGGAATTCAAAAACGCCTCTGTCGGGAAGGGTATCGACAGAAACGCCCAAGCGGGAGGAACGTCACATGGCGGAACCTTTCTTCCGCCGGACATCGACAATACTCTTATCGACGGATTGCTTTCCACAATTTCGCGGGCGAGATCCATACCGGTTTTCGCGTCACCCAAGTCGATGTTTGAGATTAGCAGGTCGATGCGACGCTCGAGCTGCCGCGCCAGGAACAAAGCGTTGTGTGGACTGGTAGACTCGATCACCATTGCGTTGACTGAATAGCGATGCGCCACGCGGGTCATGCAACCGCCTTTACAGCTACGAGTCCGGGTTCCCGGCGCGTCCGCGCCCCACCGAATCGCTGGAACCTGACCACCATCAAGGTACGGTCGTCCGGCGCTGGGCCCGCGCTGGCGAACGCGTCGACCTGGCTCATGATCCGGTCGCACAATTCCGCTGGCGCTGCTCCCTCGGCATGCGAAATCATTTCCTTGACGCGATCTTCTCCGAATTCCTCCTCGTTCTCATTCGCCGCCTCGTTTACGCCGTCCGAGTAGAGGATGAGCGTATCGGGGCCCTCGATCTTGACCGACCCCGCCGAGTAACGCGCCGAGGGGAGCAAGCCGAGGACCGGACCGCCCTGGTCCAGCCGCTCGATCCGATTCTGCCCGTGCCGGATCAGTATCGGGGCTGCGTGGCCTGCGTTCACGTAGCGCAATGTGCCGCTTTCGGCATCGTAAAGGCCCCAGAACAGAGTCGCGAAACGTGCACGGGCTGTTAGCTCGCACAACATGCGGTTGATCCGGCCGCACGCAGATTCGTGCCGGGATGACGTCGAGGAGCGTATGGCGCCCTGGAGCACACTGACGAGCAGCGCCGCGGACACGCCTTTGCCCGAAACGTCCCCCAGCACGATGGCGGTCGTGCCCGGCGCCGCCTCAAAAATGTCGTAGAAGTCACCGCCAACGTGGTCGGCCGCTATTGCCGCTGCCGCGAAGATCACGTCCGCGGACAGGGAATGTGGTTGCGGCTGAAGATCGCGCTGCACCCGCTTGGCTAGCAGCAGCTCGCTTTCCAGATACTTGCCGCGCAGATACTGGGGCGTGCGCAGGCCAATCACCGCGACCGATATCAGCAGTGCGATGGCCCCGACGAGGCCGACAATCAAATTTCTGCGGAGCCCATCGAATGCGCCGGTGACGGCCTTGATGGGTATGGCCAACTCGATCATCAATGCCGCGGGACGACGGTTGCCCGGCGGCCGGCCGCCCGCCTGGCGGCTTTCCGTTTCGGGAGGACGTGAAGGCCGCGGCATCCGAAATGGCAGCATCGTGACAAACGCTTTGCCCGCCGATGTGTCTACCAGGGAAATCACGCTATCATGCGTTTCCAGCCGCTCCCGCCAATCCGACGGAACTTCGGCCGGTTTCCCCGGTTTGCCAACTTGGGCAAAGAGGGCGCCGTCCGTATCGAGGACGCGCATCCATAGGATTCGATCGGATCCGGACTCCATCGCGTGCTCGATTACCGGACCGAGCGCGCGCGGGTCGGTGACTCCGGCGCTTCGCGCTGCTGTGCCGATGGCTACCGCCTGTCGCTCGGCTTCGCGTTGGGCTTGCTGTGGAACCAGGACCGCGTCGGTATACCAATACGTCCGCACACACTGGACGCAGAGAATCGACGCAAGAACGGCGCCGGTTCCGAGAGCGATTCCGGCCTTAAAATGAGAATATCGACCTGACCTCATGAGTCACCTCTAAACACCTCTTTAGACAACAAGATCAAACGAAACCATCCGGTAGGCGGAAGCCTGCATACTTAATAGGCGCTTCTACCGCCCGCCAGGAACATTAAGGAGTGTTATGCATCGGCGTTGGCAATCTTGAGGCTTTAGGGCCGTTGCCATCCCAAAAGGCCCTGCTTATGGCTCGAAACAGTACCCTTCCCCGCGCACCGTGAGGATGTGGCGGGGCATTTGCGGGTTCTCTTCGAGCTTTTGCCGCAGCCAGGCAACGTGAACGTCTACCGTGCGCGGTCCGATGAACGGCTGGTCGTGCCATACGCGGGACAACAGGCGCTCGCGGGCGAGTACCTGGCCCCGATGATCGATCAGTTGCCGCAGCAACTGCAGCTCTTTGGCGGCAAGGTTTACCGGCATGCCGCGGCGCGATACCTCGCGACGCTCGAAATCTACCGTGACATCGCCGAACTGATACTGCAAGACGGGCGTCAACGGCGTCTTTCCCAGGCGGCGCAGCAGCGCGCTCACGCGCGCGAGCAGTTCTTTCGAGTCGAACGGCTTAATCAGATAATCGTCTGCGCCGGTCCGCAAACCTTCCACGCGGTCGTCCACTTGCGCCCGGGCGGTGAGCATCAGAATGCCGCCGTCAAACCCGCGTTCGCGAACCGCGCGGCATAACTCAAAGCCATCGATCCCCGGCAGCATGACATCCAGAATCATCAGGTCAAACTGCTGCTCGGCCGCCACCCGCAGACCCTCGCTGCCATCGCTCGAAACGACTACTTCATGGCCATGACCGCGGAGCAGATCGGCAACGATCAACTGAACGTCCGGAGCGTCTTCCACCAGCAGAATGCGAGAGTTCATACAACGGTTGGAGCCGCCGGCAAACGCAGCGTGAATTGCGCGCCCCCGCCCGGAGAGTTGTGCACCTCTACGGCGCCCTTCAGCCGCTCGACCGTAGCTGCAACCAGGCTGAGACCAAGCCCCGTACCCTGAACCCGCTGGGCGCGTGTTTGTTCACCGCGATAGAACGGCTCGAAAATGCGTTGGCGCTCGGTTTCCGGAATGCCCGGTCCGCGATCGCAGACCCGGACCTCCACTCCATCGGCGAATTGCGCCGCCGAAACTCCGATCCACTTGCCTCCGGCGGCGTGGCGCACCGCGTTACCGATCAGGTTACGGAAAACCAGCTCGAGTTCGACCGCATCGCCCGCCACCGGCGGCAACTCCGGGGCTACGGTCAGTTCGATGCGGCAGCCGGCCTGCTCGATTTCTTGCGCCATGCAGGCCGCGGCATGTTCCAGCAGATCGCCAATCGCAAAAATCTCGCGCCGTTCCTCCTTGCCGGAATGCAGCGAAGCGGAAAATGCCAGCACGTTCTCAATCATCGACGTGAGTTCTTCCGCGTTTCGCAGGATGAGTTTGGCGTAGCGTCCAATCGCCGCCGGCTCCTTCACCAGACCCTCGACCAGGTTGAACGCCGCCCCCCGGATCGCGGTCAGAGGCGTCCGCAGATCGTGCGACACTCCGGCCGCGAAGCGGAACTGCATTTCCGCCAGGCGCCGGGAGCGGCCCGTATATTGGACCAGCGCCCACGCCGTTCCTCCCAGGAGTCCGACCAGAAGCAATGAGGCAAACAAATTTTGTTTTCGAGCGCGCGCGACGGCGATATCGAGCGATCCCTCACGATGGCGCACAGCGATGGCCCAGCGCGAGGAATGCGCGTCATCACGGAAACGCCCGCGGCCGGGGCCTGGAGAGGCGCCCATTTCGAAGGAGAAAATTCCGGCGGACGCATCGGCTCCGGCGGCCACGCTGGACTTGTCGCCGCGGGTAGAGAAGACGACTGCGCCATTGGGACCGGGCCAACTTACGGAGACGTCATAGACCGCATCGCCGGCGGGATTCAAATACTCCGTCACCAGGCGCGGCAGCACCTTGCTGCTTAAGTAGTCCCGATTGAGATCGAAGATCATCCACTCGAGCTCCGAACCGCGGTCCTGTGGGTCGGCGAAAACCGGGAGTTGGATTGTGGCCGAATCCGGAGGCGTGTTCGGCGGCCGGCCTTCGCCCTTGATGCGAGCCAACATCTCCTCGCGCAGGCGCTCCCAATTCGGCGGCCACTGCAAGGGAGCAATCCGGCCCTCGCCATCGATGCCATACAATTTGATGGTTTCCCGTTCCGGCAGGGCGAATCCAACCTGCGAGAACAGGGATCGATCATGCGAAGCTGCCCACTGTTGGTATCGGATTTTGTGAGCTTCAGTTGCGCCAAGTTCCCGAATCTCTTTTGCGTCCGGCGCCAGCATGGTGCAGCTGTCGCGAACCTCCTCGTCAAAAGCTCGCGCCAGGCGTGGAACCTGTTCGTTGAGTCCGGCGCGCAATAGCGCCGGCTCGGCCCGGCTTAACTCACCAGTCCACCGGTATTGGAGAAACGAGAGCACGGCGCACACGACCCCGATCACGCCCAATAGCGCCCACTCGATCCGTGCTTGCCCAATCCGCCTCACTCGAAATCTGCTGCTTCGATGATAGCCCGATGAATCGTCCATGACGTTCCTGTGCCCGCGGCCATAACATTCCTTAATGTGCCGGATGCCGATTGGGAGTCGTCGATGATGTATGAGGCCGAGTATGCTGATCTACATGAGGCTGTGTTGAAAAATAACTATCCCAATCTTTCGCGCCGAGAACTTTTGACGGCTGTGGCGGGCGCTGGCGGCGCCATGCTGTTCGGGCCGGCATGGCTGAATGCGGCGGCCGATGGACTTGGTCCGCGCGTTGCGCAGGTCGTGTCCGAAACCATTGGCATTGACATGCACAACCATGTCCATCCCGCGGGGACGGAATCGCATCCGCAGCAGGGTCCGCCGCGGCGGCAGGAGGAGCAACAGCAGGCCCCAGCCCTTTCCATGGCAGAAGAGATCAAACAGTCCGGGCTGACCGCCGTCTGTGCGAGCTACGAGCTGGATTTCGCGCCAAATAACAAGCCAGGCGATGCGCGCGATAACTTCCTTCGCTGGCTGACGGCGATCGACGCGCAGTTGGAAAAGGACCACATGCGCCGCGCGCTGAATCTGAAAGACCTGCAGACCGCGCACGACCATGGTCAACCAACCATCGTGCAGTCGGTCGAAGGGGCAATGTTCATCGAGGGGCGCCTGGAACGAGTGGAAGAGGCGTACAAACGCGGTGTGCGGCACCTTCAACTGCTTCACCAGCAAGACGACATGGTGTCGCCATTGGGCGACGTGATCACTTCGGCCCCTCACCTTGGCGGTCTGACGGCTATGGGCGCAGAGGTCGTGAAGGAGTGCAACCGATTGGGGATCGTGGTGGACCTTGCTCACGCCCGTCCCGAGACGGTGCTGGGCGCATTGAAGGTGGCCACGCAGCCGGTAATTGTGTCCCACACGGGCCTCGATAGCCGAACAGGCGGGAACCCCAGGATGGCTGCGATGATGAAGCCACACCTGATTAGCAAAGAACGCGCGAAGGTGGTGGCCGACGCCGGCGGCGTGATCGGCGTGTGGACGAAGCTGGCCGACTCGCCGAAAGAATTCGCCGAAAATATCAAGGCGATGGTGGACGCGGTGGGCATCGACCACGTCGGGATCGGCACCGACACAGATCTGCTCTCCCCGCGTGTTGGCCAAGGCACCAACAGGGCCTGGGCTGCCCTGACGGGGGGATTTTTCTACGCGGTCGTCGACGAGATGCTGCTCCAGGGCTTCACGCCTGACGAGATCGGTAAAGTCGGCGGCGGAAACTTCTGCCGCGTTTTTGGCAAGGTTACGGCTGGCCACGCCTAAGCGGCACAGAAGTCACCTAAGCTGTCCTGCAATCGAGTTCATCACAAGCGCTGTCTGCTGTTTCGGAGTGCCCAAACTACGAGTGTCCACAGCATACTGACTTGATTAGTACCGACAAGTCGGCTCGCGTCCGGCGGAGCCGGCGAGGGCGGCCGAGCCTCATCTCCCATAACGCGGACTTCGCGGGCCTTTGTTGGCGCCTCAAGCTTCAGACGTGCTTGGGGCTTTAGCCCCGCCTATCGCGCCCCCGGTTGTAAACTGGAGTCGATTCTATGCGCCACCTAGCCTCGTCGCTTTTACTTGCCTCCCTGAGCGCGTTTGCCCTCGCCGCCCAGCCGATCCAATACGTCGAAAGCCGCAAGATCTTTCTCCTCACCACCCGGGACAGTTCCTACGCCATGGGCGTCGACCTCAACGGTGAACTCCAGCACCTCTACTGGGGCGCTGCCCTCTGGCGCGCCGACGATTTGCCCGCCGCCGTCCCGCGACGCGAGCTTTCCTCCTTCGATCCGCCCGCCATGCTCGAACGCGAGGAATTTGCCGCCTGGGGCGGAACGCGCTACTACGAGCCCGCCCTGAAACTGACGCGCGCCGACGGCAACCGCGATGTGGTGCTCCGCTACCTGTCGCACACAATGCACGACAACGCCCTCGATATCACCCTGAAAGACATCCGCGACGACATTCAAGTGGTTCTTCACTACCGCGTCTATCCCGATTACGGCATCCTCGAGCGCAGCGCCACTATCGTCAACCGCACCGCCAAGCCGCTCATGCTGGAGAGCGCGCAATCGGCGACCTGGAACCTGCCCGCCGGCGAAGGCTATCAGCTCACGTATCTCACCGGCCGCTGGGCCGCCGAGACGCAAGTGAATCACGAGGCGATTCACCAGGGCATGAAGGTGCTCGAAAGCCGTAAGGGCCACACCAGCCACAACATCAACCCCTGGTTCGCCATCGACGCGGGCGACGCCGGCGAAGACCACGGCAGCGTCTGGTTCGGCGCCCTCGGCTGGAGCGGAAACTGGCGCATCACCGTCGAGCAGACGCCCTACCGGCAGGTGCGCGTCACCGGCGGCCTTAACACCTTCGACTTCGCTTATCCTCTGAAGGCCGGCGAATCGCTCGACACACCCGCCTTTTACGCTGGCTACTCCGCCCACGGATTCGGCGCCGCCTCCCGCCTGCTCCATCGCTTCGAACGCGAGCAGATCGCGCCCGGCGGCCTCACTTCGCGCGCCCGTCCCGTGCTCTACAATTCCTGGGAAGCCACCACCTTCAACGTGACCGAGATCGGCCAGAAGCAGCTAGCCGATACCGCCGCGAAGCTCGGTGTGGAGCTCTTTGTGATGGACGATGGTTGGTTCGGCAAGCGCAATAACGACCGCGCCGGCCTCGGCGATTGGACCGTCAATCCGCAAAAATTCCCCCAGGGACTTAAAGGCCTCATCGATCACGTAAACTCCCTCGGCATGGATTTCGGCCTCTGGGTCGAGCCCGAAATGGTCAATCCCGATAGCGACCTCTATCGCGCCCACCCCGGCTGGGCGATACACTTCCCCGATCGTCCGCGGTCCGAACTGCGCAACCAGATGGTCCTGAACCTGGCCCGCAATGACGTAAGAGAGTACATCTTCGGATTCCTCGACAAACTGGCCACCGAGAACAACATCAAATATTTCAAGTGGGACATGAATCGCCCGCTCTCCGAGCCCGGATGGGAAGACCAACCCGTAACCGATCAGCGCAAGCTCTGGGTCGACTACGTCCGCAATCTCTACGACATCCTCGACCGCCTGCGTGCCAAACATCCCAAGCTCGAAATCGAATCCTGCTCCGGCGGCGGCGGACGCGTCGATCTCGGCATTCTCCGCCGGGTGGAGGAAGTCTGGGCCAGCGACAACACCGAGGCCTTCGACCGTCTGCGCATTCAGGAAGGCTTCACGCAAGCCTACGCGCCCAAATTCATGTCGGCCTGGGTTACCGACGTCCCCAACATGAATGGCCGCTCCACGCCATTACAGTACCGGTTCCTGGTGGCGATGCAGGGCGCTCTCGGAATCGGCGCAAACCTGAATAAGTTCTCCGCCGAAGATACCGCGATGGCGACTAAGATGGTTGCCACTTACAAACGCATCCGCAACACGGTGCAATTAGGCGACCTCTACCGCCTCTACTCCCCGCGCAACGGCGATATCGCCGCCAATCAGTACGTTGCCCCCGATAGTCGTCAATCCGTGCTCTTCGTCTTCCGTCACTCGCAGGAATATTCGACCGCCCCGCCCGCCATCCACCTGCAAGGCCTCGACCCGAGAGCCCTCTACCGCCTGGAATCGCTCGACAACAAGCTCGTCGAACGCCAGCCTCAACTTAGCGGAGCATACCTGATGCAAGCCGGCCTCAACGTCACCCTCCGAGGCGATTTCGACAGCACCGCGGTGATTCTTGAGAAGGTGCAATAGACCAATTTGAGGCACAGATGAAGATAGTCGCCTACACTGAGATTGGCTCCAAACGATCTAGGAAACTATATATCGAAAAGCCGACTGTCGCGCATCCCATCCGACCAGCAAACGCTCACACTTCACTCCTACAGCGGTGCGCAGTAACGCCCGAATATGGCGGACTGACTCTGCCTGAGCTCTAATAAGGCGGAGTCAGGCATCTCGTTCCAGTGGACGCTACGCCGCCCGTCGACGTTGGATCGATGCCAGAACGGTATTCGCTTTCAAGGGTTCGCTTCGCCGCGCCAAACACTGGCGCGCCCTTGACCGCTGCGCGCCGTTCCGCCCAGATGCTGATCGCGACGGGCGGCTCCGGCGGGAACATTCCACGGTCCTCCGAGAAAAAAACTCGGCGCCGCAAGGCGACTCGACAAGGTCGCTCCATATCAATTCTCGGTCGGTATTCGTTCCAGGCGATCAATGACCAGCATCCGGAGCGACAGAGTTTTCGGCGTCACCTTCAGGCCTAGTTGCTTTTCGAGCGCCTTGAGCAGGTCACTCGCAGCCGGCCTCTTCTCCGGGACGTCCGCCGGGGCGGTCAGCTCGATGTCGTAGTTTCCCTGGATTCCGGTCGCGTCCACCAGCGGGCCATCCAGAATGTGCGTGGCGTCGATGGCTTCGAGGACACCGGCGACCGTCAGCCCGGACGGCGCTCCCCCGAGTTGACTGCTGAAATGCCAAAGGTCGGATTCGGTCCTCGTGACGTATTTCGGGAAGTCGGTCGGCGGGGCCGGGTTCTTCGCTTCCTGCAGCTTCGAGCCCTGCCCGGAAACCCGCACTTCGAACGCCTTCAGCTCACGAGATTCCCAGTGCGTCACCAGTCCGAAACGAGTCGCGAGCAGATCCTGAAACATGAGATTCAGACGCTCCGGGCTCGAATCGCGAGGGAAGGTGACCGAAACATCGTATCCACGTGCGCCGCGCTGCGCGTCGACCCATGCGGGCCAGACGATCTGGTAGTCGGGCAACGGCCAGGCCCTGCGGATCAGGTGCTTGATGCTCGCCTTGCGAAGATCGATCCGGACCGGATCGTATCGCGTGGACGGCCGGTCGGCCGACTCGTTGACTTTGACGGACGCGGCGTCGAATTGCGGCTGCTCGGTCTGGCTTTGGGGAGAGCCGCTTGCGGGTGACAACGCGAGCGCTGCCAGTGCGAACCAGATTGAAACCGGCGGGACAGGGGCGGCGTATTGGCGGTTCATGTCTTCCTCAAATGAGGATGACACAAACGCGAGGTCCTCCGGCGGAGAAACCTGGGAGGGTCACCCTCTCACGGCATCTTGGACAAACTGAGAGACAGGCTACCCATTCTGGGTTCTTTCAAATGCCGATCTAACGGCGCAGCGTTTACGGATCCGATTGCTGGTGCTAAATCCCCATCCCACCAGCAAACATGGACCGGCCGCCGCTCACAGTCGCGACCTCCGCACCATTCAGCAGACTCGGTGTTCGCCTCAGTTGCCGAATACATTGCTGGCCGTGGAAGTATCCGCCCGTGAGGCGTCCACCGGGCCGGGCAGCGCGCTCGCCGTAGTGCTGCGCGGCGGGCGGCGAATCGAAGTGGGGCGCGGGTTCGATACGGGCGCCCTGGAGCAGTTAGTGCGCGTGCTGGAGGGGGTCTGAGCATGTTCGGCTGGGGAGGAGCAACGCGAATCTATCTGGCTGCGGGAGCCACGGACATGCGCAAGGGTTTCGAGGGCCTGTACGGCATGGCGCGGGATCGTTTGCGGTGCGATCCGCTGAGCGGACACGTCTTCCTGTTCGCCAACGCGCAGCGCAATCGTCTGAAGCTGCTGTTTTGGGACTGCAGCGGCCTCTGGGTATGTGCCAAGCGCCTGGAGAAGGGACGCTTCCGTTGGCCGGAGACTACAGGCGGGGAAACCAAGGTCGTACTCAGCGATGAGGAGCTGGCATTGTTACTGGGCGGCATCGATCTGGCCGACACCCAGCGCCGGCAATGGTATCGGCGCGAAGTGACTCCAGTTATAGACACACAAAGATTCGCATAAGTCGCTTGTAAGTGGACTCACTTCGGGTTATCTTAGTAATAACCTGACGTGGCGAGCCCCTCTCCCATTCCGCTGTCCGAGTCTGAGATCGTCCAGTTGCAGCAGGAACTCGCCTGGGCCAAACTGAAGATCCAGGTATTGGAAGAGCGGCTGCGCCTGGAGCGGATCAAGAAGTACGGACCCGGCAGCGAGAAACTCAGCGATGCACAACTCCGGTTGCTGGATCTGGAGCCGGGAGTGAGCGACGCCGAGGTTCAGGCGGAGAGCCAGCGCGAGCCTCTGCCGGCGCCGCAGAAACAGCAAAGCAGACGCCAGCATCCGGGACGGCAGGAACTGCCCGCCAGCTTGCCGCGCGTGGAGCGAGTGATTGCCTGTACGCCCGAACAGTGCACTTGCGAGGCTTGCGGCCAAGCCAAGGCAGTCATCGGCTACGACGTGAGCGAGCAACTGGACGTGGAACCGGCGAAGTACTTCGT
>PLDF01000012.1 GCA_003135055.1 Bryobacterales bacterium
GCCCTCTGGGCACATGCGTGCCAGACACAATCGTGTGAACGCGCTTCGGTCCTCAAGCCGATGGCGAATGCGGTGAAGCTGGGTTTGAGCCGACTCACAAGAACGTTACTCTCAGCTTGCCAGAGCCCGTACTGCGGCGCTTCCGGGTCTATGCCGCCGGGCACAATCAATCGATGAGCAGCCTGATGACCCGAGCGATTGAGAAACTGATGCAGCGCGACGACGAGTCCGAAAAGCGAAACGCCGGGCCATTGAACGAATGCAAAACGCCCCGGATCTGGGAACGAATGGAAAGATCCCCTGGAAGCGCGAAGATCTCTATGATCGTTAAGCTCATAGATACCAATGCACCAGCGTCAAAACAAACGTAAGGTTTCTCATAAGGACATATGGTCCTTTGGACAGATCGAACCTTGCGAACGGCATCCGCCGACAAATTACTATACTACCTTTTCGCGGCGGGATGCAGCAGGTCCTCTGGACCGAAAACGCCGGTCAGGGAACAGTAGCCAAGTCCGCAATGCAACTGGATGAATGGTCGTGGCTCCCGACGACGCCCACCCACGACGAAGAGGTCTCAAAAAATTCCGCAGGATGCCGCAATCAACTTTTCTATTCCTGAGAACGAGCCGGTCCGGACAGACTCCGGAGGGGGTTGGGGCGGTATCAGCAGCTCAGGTGAATTTGTTCCGAGGGACAAGAAGTCGTACTTCGTGCGGGGCGGAGCTCTGGTGTCAAAGGTTGGCCCAGTGAAGAGAAAAGCAAAATGGGGCGATTGGGATTTTGTCTATGCGGGCGCTGATTTGAAACAGCGCGCGGGATGGGGAAATGCCCTCACCAGCGGGGAGTTGATTCTTCCGAGAAACCAGTTCCTGAACATTCCGACGGATAAGTTCGTTCAGAATTCCTTCGAGATCGAATCGTTTGGCGACCGATTCGTGCTGATCCGGCTCCACCTCGCGAAGGGCAACAAACTCGTGTTCATCAAGAGTGGAGACTCACAAATACCACCGCTGGATACATTGGCTCGAAGGCAGAAGTCGGCGGCAAGATACTGGAACGTAAACTTGATGGCTGATACGCAGACACGACAAGGCTGAGTAAATAGCTCCTTTGGGAAGGGGAAATCTAGATGACACGCTTACGAATCTTGGGCCTTCTGGTGGTCTTGGCCTGCGTTTTAGCAGGCACACGCGCCAACGCGCAAGGCGACGATAGGTCGCTGTTAGCAGCCGCCGGATCAGGAGACAACGCAGTAATTCAACAACTCCTACAAAAAGGCGCGAACGTGAACGCCGCCGCAAATGATGGTGTAACGCCGCTGACTCTGGCTTCTCAAAATGGCCATGCGGACGTGGTCAAGACGCTGCTGGATGCCCACGCGAACGTGAACGCCGCCGATAGGCTTGGTGGCACGGCGTTGATTTTGGCCTCGAACGGTGGCCATGCCGACGTGGTCAAACTGCTGCTGGGCGCCGGCGCAAACGTCAATGCCGCTAGAAACGACGGTGCCACGGCGCTTACTATGCCCTCCCAAGGTGGTCATAGGACGTAGTCAAACTGCTGCTGGATGCCCACGCGAACGTCAATGCCGCCGAGNNAACTGCTGCTGGCCGCTGGCGCAAACGTCAATGCCGTCGCTAACAATGGCTACACGGCGCTGATGATAGCCTCCGAAAAGGGCTATACCGACGTAGTTCAATTGCTAAGCCGAAGTTCTTGGATTTCATATCGCAAGATATTGATTCTGCAAGGTGGCCACATGCCTACGGTAGGCATGTAGGGAAGGCGAAAGCGATGAAAACAAAAGACGTCGACTATGTTTTCAAGAACTTCGGGCTAAGAGCCGCCGGGGCGAAGAAATAGGCCCAAACACCCGCCAAGCCGGAGCGCCAGAGATGGCGCAGCGCGGGGAAAACGCATCTGTCAGACCCTTTGTTTACGGGCCTCCCGCGAATGATCTGGCGCCCTCCTAACGTGTTAGAATTCGGCAATGAAATCCGCCACCGTCGGCGTCAGACTGGCGACGACTGCGCTATTGATAACCATCTGCTCATGCGGCACCGATTTCCTCAACACGAAGGCTTGGACCTTTCAAGGCGTCTCGACAGCGTCGAAACCATCCGAACCATATATGAAGCTAAGAGACAAAGAATACTCGCTCGTAAAGGCCTTCGTGAATCCGAATGGGTGGAGAGCGGATGTCACGTGGGCGGCCCCGCGCAACCCTAACGAAATCTTATCCGTCGAGGATGAAGACAACCTCCCGTTCAAGTTTCGCGGGGCATATTTCCACTTTATGAAACCGGCTGAGGACCAGAAGAAGAACTTCCCGTGGTCCAGAGTACTTGAACAGGCTCAAGAAGAGAACGGCCCCTCGACTGGACGCGCGGGCGTCGCAGGTTCGTCGGAATTCGTGTATTGGGGACGCGTATCGATATCGCAAGGCGACAAATTCAACTGCGCCACGGACTGCCTAGTGTTGTTCCACTGGGGAACGGAGAGTGATCGCTACACCGTGCATCTGTCCGCTCGAATGCCTCCGCAAGCGTGGCAAAACCCAGTTCCCTGATTTCGCCCGGCATGGAGGGGAGGTTTTTTGGTTTAAAAAAGCGGGGAAGCCAGGTGATCCACGGGCCGCCCATGAACCGGCCCTCCCCTATTCTATACGTGATATTCTGCAACGCATGACGCCTGTTCTCACCATCGCCGCGCGCTTCCGCATTTTGGGTCTTCTGGTGCTGTTGGCCTGCGTCCTAGCGGGCACAAGAGCCTCCGCCGCCCAAGGAGACGATCTCATCAAAGCTGCTTTCACGGGTGATTTAGCCAGCGTGAAGACGCTGCTCGCAGCTAAAGCCGATGTGAACGCCAAAGGCAACCAAGGCGTTACGGCGTTGATGGTGGCGGCATCTAAAGGTTATTTGGAGGTAGTGCGAGTATTAATCGCTGCCAAGGCCGATGTGAATGTAAGAATGGCGGCGGGACCGTTGGCCGGCGTAACCCCGGTGATGTCGGCGTCAATGACTGGAGAGTTGGAGGTAGTACAAACTTTGCTCGCTTCCGGGGCCGATGTGAACGCCAAGTCGGGGGATGGCGGCACGGCGTTGATGATGGCGTCAAGCAATGGCTACCTGAAGGTAGTGCAAGTGTTGCTCGCAGCCAGCGCTGATGTGAACGCTAGGGACGACGGAGGCTACACGGCGTTGACCGGGGCGTCGAAGAACGGCCACCAAGATGTGGTGCAATTTCTCAAGACTGCGGGAGCTGCGCAGGCCAACGCGCCAGGAGACGATCTCATCAAGGCGGCTGAGAACGGTGATTTGCCCCGCGTCAAAGCGCTGCTCCGTGACAAGGCTGATGCGAACGCCAAGATGAATGGGGCCACCGCGTTGATCCTGGCGTCGCAGAACGGCCATCTCGCAGTGGCGCAGGTGCTTATAGACAACGGGGCCGATGTCAATGCCAAGGAGAAAATCGGCAGGACAGCCTTGTTCATGGCGTCGGCGAGAGGCCAGTTGGAGGTACTGCGGGCGCTGCTCACCGCGAAGGCTGATGTGAACGCCAAGGCGGCCGATGGCAGCACGGCGTTGATTATGGCGTCGGAAAACGGCCACCAGGAAGTGGTACGGGCGCTGCTCGATGGCAAAGCCGATGTGAACACCAAGGATCGTAAAGGCAGTACGGCGCTTATAACGGCGTCGGGAAACGGCCGCGTGGAGGTAGTGCGAGCGTTGCTCGATGGCAAGGCCGATGTGAACGCCAAGGCGAGCAACGGCGGCACGGCGCTGATGTTTGCGTCGGTGAATGGCAGCCTGGAGGTGGTGCGGGCGCTGCTCGCTGCCAAGGCCGATGTGAGCGTCAAGGATGACCATGGCTTCACGGCTCTGACGTTAGCATCGAAGAACGGCCACCAAGGGGCGGTACAACTTCTGAAGAGTGCGGGAGCCACTGACCGATAAATTACGTGTTCGGCTGTGGGCACTTGGCACCCGGCTATTCCGGCAGTCATGCAGGCGACTTTCGCCGGAATGATAACAAGATGCCTACGCACAAAAGCAGAGACGCCCCGCCCCACATGAATGTCCGCGTCTGATACTCAGATGCAATGCCCTCCAGTCTCTCCGCTCTGCCGGCGAGCGCTGGATAACCTTTGGAAAGCTCCTCATCCATCTTCATGCATCGGTCGTAGTCAAACGGCCTACACCATATGCCACGCAACTGCCCATCGCTTCCAGGGTAAGACGAATTGTCAATCACCTGGATAGAACTCTCATACGCGTGCAGCGCCGTAAAGTAAACCAGCACGAGTAAAATTAAGCGAATAAGCCACTTCACCATTTCACCCGCATCTCGCTATTTACACATCGCAAGGAACTCAAGATTTGGAAACACGCCTGACCCTTTGGTTGTTTTGGGCCCTTGGTCCCAGACGACGAGGGCATAGTCCACACCGTCATTTGTCATGACGGTAATCGAGGTCTTCTGCCCTATCATCTTCTTCAGGTAAGTCCAGTTCAGGGCCTTCTTGTTGCCCTGGCAGTACACGGTTTTAGCGTTTAGTGTAAAGGTGAAGGTCTTGCCATCATCGCTCCGCAATTGGATCGTCTTTCCATCAATCGCATCGATGGGAGAAAAAGTTGCGGCGCCACCTCGCTCCGTCATGTTCGGAAGGTCAAATGGTGCGTAGGTAATATGCATGCTGCCCTGTTGCGCCGTCGCCGGAGAGACTGCACTTAAGGCCGTGAGTGTAAAAATCAAACGGCAGATGATCGGTGCTGTTGATCCTTTTTCCATTGCTCCACCTCTCGCGTTTGAAAGCCGAGCACAGCATGAATGTTTACGCCTCGCGCAGTTCCCTTCCCCTCCCCCCTAGACCAGCTCGATGCGCAGATCACGGCCGATAGCGTGTGCCGCGCGCGTTAGGGTTTGCAGCGTCACCGAGGCATTGCCAGGATCGAGAAGACGATCCAGCGCCGCGCGGCTNNAGGAAGTCCTCCAGTGACGAGCCGATATGCTTGTTGCGCTTTTTCATTTCGTAACCTCCTTCATTCTCCGTTTCGCCAGGGCCAGGTCATCCGCAGGCGTTTTCTGCGTTTTCTTGATAATTCCGTGCAGCACGACGAGCATCTGATCGTGAAAGCATAGGATGAGCCGGGCTATCCGCTGGCTCGGAAGCGTCGAGCGCACTTCCCAAAGACCATCTTTGAGGCTTCCCGCCAGTGGCCTCCCGATCGGCCAGCCGAACTGCACCCCGCATGAGGTCGAGCCCGATAGCGTGGCGGTCGCCCTTGTCGAGACCGCGTAGCCAATCGAGCACCGGCGACCCGCTTCCGTGCGGTAAAACCGGACCGGCACCTCCGGGTTTGTTCTTTGCTCATCACGTCTCACAATCCAGTATGTACCAAAAATGGTACAAAGTCCACCTAGGTTGTGTGCTGGACAGACTGTTTATGAAGAAAGCCCGATCTATTCCGCGGCGACTAACTTGCTGAATGCAACCCGCTTGCATCTTTTCAACGGCAAGCCGGCTTCTGAGCCCGGCTCGCGGCATAACCCAGTCAGTACAAGCTGTATCACCATGAAAACAATACGCAAACCGCCAAAGCGCTTTTTTTCGTACGGTATACTTGAGTAGGGGGTACCTCTTTTCACCTGTAGGACAGGCCTCCTGGTCTGTTGGGATGGGCGTTC
>PLDF01000056.1 GCA_003135055.1 Bryobacterales bacterium
TGCGGCGGCGACCGCGACCGCGGCAAGCGCCCACGCATGGGCCAGGCGGCCGCGGACGGCAGCAACCTGGTGGTCCTGACCAGCGACAATCCGCGCAGCGAGGATCCCATGGCGATCATCGCGGAGGCGTTGGCGGGTGTTCGCAAGACGACCGTCGAGTGCATCATAGAGCCGAACCGCGCGGCTGCGATCAAGCAAGCGATCCGGGCTGCGCACATCGGAGACATCGTGCTGCTGGCCGGGAAAGGCCATGAGAAAGTGCAGATCATCCGCGACCGGGCGGTGCCATTTGACGACGTGAAGGTTGCGGCCGGTATCCTGAGGGAGCTGCATTGATAACAATCTCGCAACCGGCGAAGCTGTTGCACGAGGTGCCGCGGTGAAACTAACGCTGGGCCGAGTGGCCGACTGGATTCACGCCGAGGGCAACTTCCCGGCCAATGCCGAGGCTTCAGGCTATTCCATCGACTCGCGCACCATTGCCGTGGGCGACCTGTTCTTCGCGGTGCGCGGCGAGCGGCTCGACGGGCACGACTTTGTAGAAGCGGCGCTGGCCAATGGCGCGATTGCCGCGGTGGTGAGCACGCGCTGGCTTGCGCCGGAAGGGATGGATCCAAGCCGGCTGTTACGCGTGCCGGACGGTCCGGTCGAAGATCAGAACGGCGACGGCGTGCTGCTCAGCCTGCAGCAGTTGGCGCGGGCGGTGCGGCGGCGCTGGGGTGGGCGACTGATCGCCATAACCGGCTCGGCGGGCAAGACCACCACCAAGGAAGCGGTGGCGCAGGTGCTCGCCGCGCGCTATTGCGTGCTGAAGTCGCGGGGCAACCTGAACAATGCTTTCGGCCTTCCGCTGCAGTTGTTGCGCCTGGAGGCCGCCCACGACATTGCGGTGATCGAGATGGGTATGAACCACGCGGGCGAGATCGCCCTGCTTGCGCGCATCGCCGCGCCAGACTGGGGCGTGGTCACCAATGTGGGCACGGCGCATGTTGAGAACTTTGCCGACGGGCAGGCTGGAATCGCACGCGCGAAATTTGAGTTGGTGGCGGCGCTGCCCGTGACGGGCGTGGCTTTTCTGAATTGCGACGATACTTATGTGTCGCAGTTCGGGCGTGATTTTGAGGGCAAGGTCGTCTATTACGGCCGCGGGCCGTGCGGCGATCCGCACATCGAGAGCGTGCAATTGCAGGGTGCAGGAGGGCTCAGGATTCAGGTGCGGGCCGGGGAACAGCACAGCGAGCTGCAACTGCGTCTGCCTGGGGAGCACAATGCCTCCAACGCGGTGGCGGCGATCGCGGTCGGCGTGGAGGCGGGCGTCCCGCTGGCGGAGTGTTGCGCGGCGCTCGAAAAACTACGTCCCGATGAAAAACGGGGTCAGGTGCTGACGATCCGCGGCGCGACCCTCATCAATGATTCCTACAATTCGAACCCCGAGGCGCTCAAGTCGATGATCAGGACGCTGGCGAGTGTGCCGGCGCGGCGTCGCATTCTGGTCGCGGGCGAGATGCTCGAGCTGGGACCCGAAGCTGCGGCGCTGCACGTGGCGTGTGGCAAGGCTGCCGCGCAGGCAGGCATCGACATCGTGGTCGGCGTGCGGGGCAACGCATGGCATATCGTCGACGGAGCACAGCAGGGCGGTGCCGAGGCGCTGTTTCTGGAAACGTCGGAAGCCGCAGGCGAATGGCTGCGCGCCAATCTGGAGCCAGAAGATGCAGTGCTGCTCAAAGGTTCGCGCGGCGTGCGGCTGGAGCGCGCGCTCGAAGCGTTGCAACAGTCGGAAATATGAGATGCGAAGCAAGCTAAAGAATGAGAGCACGCCGATTCGAGTTTGGCGGCCGGAAGGTTGGAAGCCCCGGCGCAGCCCTCAGGCCCCGATTTGGTTGCGTATCGTTGGGTTCGTTTTCCGGGCTCTTTCTGTACCCCTCCGGCCGATTGGATGGGTTCTTGACCGTGTGTATCTCAGGAGGTTCCGAAGTGAAGTAATGCGTGAGTTCAAAGGAACCTTTCCCGGAAAAACTGTAAGGCTGGTAGGAAGCTCCACATATTTCGGTTGGCCTTCAGCGACCATCGACGTAGGGGAAATGAGAATCTCGGTCTGGGCTCACATGGGCGAATACGGCGGGTCCTTTGAGGTGCGGTCCGGCGATGATGTTGTTTCACCAGCGAGTCGAGACCGCTTGACCCTTAAGACGGAGTGTAGCCGACAGACCTTCGGGAGCGTTCGTGAAGTCGCGACATGTTTTGCTGACTGGGTTCGTGGGCATGCGGTACAGGCTTGAAAAAGACTGCGGTTCGCAAAGCGGAGCGCGATAAGATAAGCGGGAAATCCCACCAGGTGGGCCGGAGGAAGTTTGCTTTATTGGCTGCTCTATCGAAAGCTTTACCTCTATTTCAGTCCCTTTCGCATATTCCGGTATCTGACGTTTCGCACCGCTTTCGCCTCGCTCACGGCGCTGCTGATCACGCTCATCATTGGGCCGTTCGTCATTGAGAAGCTGCGCGAGTTCCAGATCGGCCAGTACATCCGCGAAGAAGGCCCCAAGGCGCATCAGAAAAAAGCCGGCACGCCTACCATGGGCGGCGTCCTGATCTGCATCGCGATCCTGCTGCCGACATTTCTTTGGGCGGATCTGTCGAATCCTTTTATATGGGTGGTGATGTTTTCGACGGCGGCCTTCGGCGCCATCGGCTTTGCCGATGACTATATTAAGGTGATCCACCGGCGGAACCTGGGGCTGACGGCGCGCGCCAAGCTGACGTACCAGTTCCTGGTGGCGGCGGCCATCGCCATTGTGCTGGTGCTCATGGACCTCGAGGGCAGCTACTCCACGCGGCTGGTGGTGCCCTTCGTCAAGGTCCTGCGGCCCCGGCTTTCCATTCCCGCCCTCCTGCACATCCCGCATCTTGGCGTGCTGGCTTTTCTGCCGTTCATCGTCTTCGTCATGCTGGTGATCGTCTTTTCGAGCAACGCGGTCAACCTCACCGACGGGCTCGATGGCCTGGCTATCGGCTGCACCATCATCGCCGCCGGCGCCCTCACGGTGCTCACCTACGTGAGCGGCCACGTGATTTTCGCCGACTACCTGGAGCTCCAGCGCATGCCCATGGTGAGCGAGGTGACCGTCTTCTGCGGGGCCATGACCGGGGCCAGCATCGGATTCCTCTGGTATAACGCCCATCCCGCTGAGATTTTCATGGGAGACGTGGGTTCGCTGGCGCTGGGCGGAGCCATCGCCACGGTCGCGGTGGTCATCAAGCAGGAGCTGCTGCTGCCATTCATCGGCGGCGTCTTCGTCATCGAGGGCATCTCCGTGATCCTGCAGGTGGGCAGCTACAAGTTGCGCGGAGGCAAGCGCATTTTCCGCATGGCGCCGCTCCATCACCACTTCGAACTGATGGGGTGGTCGGAGTCGAAGGTGATCGCGCGGTTCTGGATCCTGGCACTGGTGTTTGCACTCTTTGCACTCACCACCCTCAAGCTGCGATAAAGGGTAGAGCCGGCGTGACACAATGAGCATGCCGGCGCTCGCGAGTTTTCATGGAAATCAAAGGGAAAAAAGTACTGGTCGTCGGTCTGGGCAAGTCGGGGCTGGCGGCGGCGCTGTTTTTGCGACACCACGGCGCGCAGGTGACGGTGTCCGACCTGCGCAGCGCCGAAGCGCTGGCGAAGGAAATCCCGGCGCTCATCGAAGAAGGCATCGCCGTCGAGGCGGGCGGCCACGGGCTGCTGACCTTCCGGCGCCAGGACCTGATCGTGGTGAGCCCGGGCGTTCCCATCGACACGCCGGAACTTACGCAGGTGCGGAAATTCGGGCTTCCGATCATCGGTGAGCTGGAGCTGGCGGCGCATTATCTGCGCGGCAAAGTGCTCGCGATTACCGGATCGAATGGCAAAACTACTACCACCTCGTTGTGCGGAGAGATTCTCGAGGCAGGAAAGGTACCGGTGCAGGTGGGCGGCAACATCGGCGTGCCGGTCATCGCCCTGGTGGAAGCTTCGCGCGACGACGGATGGTCGGTGCTGGAAGTTTCGAGCTTCCAGCTGGAGACGACCTACGAGTTTCATCCGGAGATCGCAGTGATCCTCAACATCACGCCCGATCACCTGGACCGGCACGGCACCTTTGAAAACTATGTCGCGGCGAAGGAGAGGATTTTCGCGCAGCAGACGCCCGACGATGCTCTGGTGCTGAATGCCGACGACGATGCCGCGTCGCGCGCTGCGGCGCGGGCCAGGTCGCGAGTCTTCTGGTTCAGCAGGACACGTGTGGTGCGGCAGGGCGCCTTCGTGCACGAGGGCGTCATCACCTGGCGCGCCTCGGAGCAGACCGCGCCGGAACCGGTGCTGAAGGTCGCGGAAATTCCGCTGAAAGGCGCGCATAACGTGGAGAACGTGCTGGCGG
>PLDF01000297.1 GCA_003135055.1 Bryobacterales bacterium
CCGTATTTTCCGGTGGCAAGGACTTTTTGATAGCCAGCGAAGGCATCGGCGGTGGGTTTGTCACCGGGTTCGCGGAGCGGGCCGTGGTCGATGAACGTGCCGACGGGGATGCGGTCGACGAGTTGGGGGACGCCTCCGGTGTGGTCGACGTGGTAGTGGGTGAGGAGGACGTCGTCGATGTGGTCGAGGCCGGCGCGTTTGGCGGCGGCGGCGATGCGGTCGGCGTCGCGGCCCTGATAGTCGGGCCAGCCTGTGTCGATGAGGAGAGAGTGGTGATCGGGGGTGACGAAGAGCGTGGACTGGCCGCCTTCGACGTCGATGAAGAAGATCTTCAGGTCGCCGGTGGGGTGCTGGGCGCGGAGGGTGGCACAGAAGGCGACGAGCAGACAGGCAACGAGAGTGAGGGGGCGCGTGAGGCGCAGCGCAGACTTCATGGAAGGCTCCGAGGGGCGAGATTTCTCGACCGAGACATCATAGACCGCAGACATGCTTCACGGGCGCGGCTCAGCCGAAGTGGACGAAGCCAAGGGCGGTGGCGACGATGCCGGCGAGGCCGAAGACCATCCCCATATACCAGTAGCCGCGCTGGCGGGTGAGCAGAGTGATGGAGGTGATGACGAGGCCGATTTCGAGGAGAGCTTCACCGAGGTCGAAGCGGTCGGCCCGATACTCGGCTTTGTGGACTTCTTCTTCCTGCTCGCGGGCGGCGGCTTCCGTGTCGGCGAGGTCCTGGTTCCACTTCTGCAGGTGGGCCTTGTAGCCGTCGGTGATCTTATCGGCGGAGGCCTGATCGCGGATGGGCAGCGTGGCGAGCATGTCGGAGATCAGCTGGGTATCGTACTGACGGATTTTATGCGCCTGGTAAAGGTTCCACTCGTCGGTGGCGCGGGCCTGGAAGAGTACGGCCTCGGTGTGCGAGCGGTGGCCGAGGACCGTGACGATGGCGACGACGACCGCCAGCACGCTGATAGTGAAACTGACGGGGTGCAGGCTCGGTTCCCCTGCGGCGTGTTCGTGCTGCTCCTGGAGTTCGTTGGCTTCGCTGGCGTCCATGGGAGACAGGGTACAGGGTACAGGGTGCAGGGTACAGGGGTTTCTCGGCGGGAGCAGAGTGCGGCCAGCGAGAGACTGCCTGCGAAGTTGTCCGCTAAAGACAGGGCTCGATCCTATTTGTGCTTGGCGGGAGCGGCGGCGACGCTGGCGGTGGAGTTCTCGGACTGGAGGACGCTGACGATGCGGGTGCGGAAATCGTCGTAGGTGGGGGCGCCGTCGATGGCGCCGAGGGTGGCCGATCCTCCGTTGAAGAAGCTTACTAGGGCAAACCGGTGCAGGGTTGAGCCGACAACGTCGGGATGCTGCTGGTGATAGGCGGCCTGATCCGGATCGTCGGCGGCGAAGGCGTAGGAGCCGAGGAGCGCGCCTTTGTCGTCGTATTCGTTGAAGCGGTAGAAGATGTGATCGGGACCCTGGGGATCGAAGTATTCGATGGCATCGATGGTTTTGTCGCCGGCGTGGAATCGTTCGATGACAATGCCGTTGGTTTTGGCGGCGGAGGGATGATGGCCGTCGGCGTGGTAGCCGCGGAGGATGGCGCGCTCGATGTCGCGATCTTTGCGGTCGCCGGTTTCGGAGTAGCCCTCGAGGAGTCCGGCATGAACATCGGTGCTGCCGGGCCAAGCGGCCTGGGAGTTGCGGAAACAGTCGAGAGCTTCGTCAGGCTTGCCGTAGTCGAGGAGCAGAGTGCCGATCATGAAGCTGGCTTCTGCATTGCCCGGGTGGGCGTTGAGAATGGCTTCGACCTCGGTGAGGGCCTGCGGGCGGTTGCCGCCAAGGAGGTCGGCTCGGACGTTGGCGAAGTCGGAGTTTTGGAGGGGTTGGGAGGTTCGCGGCGCAGGAGGCGAGCAGATGGGGTGCTGGGCCTGGGCGATGCAGGACCCCAGTACGAGCAACAGTGCTGTGGGAAATGCTCTCATCCGTCGAACCTCTAATTTCGGAAGTGCTTTCGTCCCTCAACTTCGAATAAGAAACTGCTTTCGTCCATTACTTCTAATAAGAAATGCTTTATTCCTTAACTTCTAATAAGAAAATGCTTTCTTCCATTACTTCTAATACCGGAATCGTGCCCCAAGTATGCGGCTTTGAGAGGCAAAAGGCGGGAAAAAAGGATGTCCAGAAGGCGGTGGGCAACAAAAGAGTTAAAAAGAGGACCGGACGAAGTCACTGGGGTGACGGGATCGGCGATCACGACAGTCATCTCCCGGGTATCAGAGGCGGAAATAGATGCCGATCATGGGTTCGGCGGTGTGGGTGAAGGCGTCGGTAGAGGTGTAAAGGGTGCTCAGGTCGGGGGCCTTGTAGAGGTTGCCGCGGTACTGGAGGCGGAGGCCGATGTGGGGGATGAGTCCCCAGTCGAGGCCGGCTCCGTAGACGTAGACGCCGGTGATTTTGGTGCTGGCCCCGGTGGAAACGCTGGTGGTCTGCGCGCCGGCACCGTTGGTGGTGGTTTCGGACTGGGTTCCTGAAGGAACGTTGAGGAGCACGCCGACACCGAGGATGCCGAAGGGGCGGACGTTGGCGATGTGGAGAGAAGGAACCCAGTCCGCGGTAATTTCGTGGGCGTTGGCAGGGACGTGGAGGGTTTGCGTGTAAGGGCCGCAGGGCGCGGGGCATACGTTGACGGGAGGATAGAACAGGTTGGAGTACGACTGGTCGGCGCGGTTGAAGGAATAGGTACCTTCCAAGCCGAGGATCGGATTGGAGATGTGGCGGAGTTCGAAGAGGCCTCCGGCCTGGTTCGCGGGACTCTGCTGGGTTCCGTTGCCATTAGTAGTTCCACTGAATGCCCCGTAAACGCTGGCGGCGACGCTGGTTTGGGCTGAAGCGAAGCTGGGGGCGACAGCAAGAGTCACTGCAAGGAGGAAGAAGGCCGCTGGAATCCGTTTGGTCAGCATGGGGTCTCCGGGGGTTAGATGCAGACGCGGGGCGCGCCCCGCCTTGCCGAATTGGACGCGAATCGGAGAATTTTGTTGTGCCCGGTTTCGTCCATCGGGCCGGCTAGCGCGTGGGGCTGTGCTGCAAGGGTGTGCGCGCTTCTCGCAGGAGATACCAGAACCCCATGGTGATGCAGAGGGCGGCGAGCAGAGCGCCGGTGACGGCGAACATTTCGGCTGGACCGGTGAGGAGTGAGGCGAAGTCGGCGTGGAGGCTCGGTCTCCAGGTTTCGGGCAGAGCTTCGTGCAGAATCCCGCGACCAGGGGCGGAACGATGCGCGAAGGACCAGAGGAGAAGAGCGGGCACAAAAATTACCGCGCGGGCGCGCAGTGCCCGGAACCAGAAAAGGGCGCGGTGGCGCAGATGGAGGCGCATGCGGCGGCGGGCTTCGATCCAGGTGTGGGCGGCATCGGGTGGACGGTTGATGGCGCGGATGCTGGCCGATTCTTCGAGAAGAGCTGCGGCGACGGTGCGAGTCTGCGCGC
>PLDF01000228.1 GCA_003135055.1 Bryobacterales bacterium
TATTATTTAACTTCCCCTAAGCTTCTCCCGGCAGTACCGGCGATCGTACCTATCCGCGAAGTTTGACGCTCGTGCCACCGCACCGCGGGCAGATGACGCATTGGGCCTGCCGCGCGCCACTAGGTGCTCACGGCAGTTGACGGGATCGGAGAAGCATACGATTGCTTCAACGAGGGCGGCGCGGCCGGGTAGCTTCTGACGGCCAGATAGATTTCGCTGGCCGCGCCGGCATCTCTTGGTGTATCTTATCAGGTATCCTCCCCTGCAAGTGATAGCTGGCGCCGCCAGAGCCGCCGATGGCCACGAGTTGACCACCGGCGAAGTAATCGGCGCCTACGACATTACTCGCCGTGATTTGCGGCGATATACGAAGCTGTCGAAAGCGACGGTCGAGGACCAACGGACATGTTCAACCGGAAGCACCGTGAAGCGACGAGCGGCAAGCTGATCGCCGGGAGGCTGGTGGCCAAGATGAGGCGGCGTCTGAATGGCAAGGTCGTCAGGCTCGACGAGATCATCAACGGTCTAGCCGCCGAGGACGAGATACAAGACCCGGTGGCTACCAAGGAGCATCTTGCCGCGCTCCATCCAGCTCACGCCGCCTACGTCTACGCCCAAAACCAGGTCTCCGTCATCTCGGAGCAGCTTACGGGCTTGAAAGAGATGGCGCCATTCGTGGACATCGTCTCCCAAGCCGAGGACCTCTATATGCCGAGCGCGCCGCCGATGAGTCCCCTTACGGGATCCTACTTCACTTGCTGGTGCTTCTTCGATGCTTGCGTTGGAGCGTCAAGAGAGACCATCGGCGGCGCCATTCTGGAAGTCGGCGCCGCCTTCGGCATGCACGCCGAGATGTCGCGCCTCATCCGGTTGATGCAGGAATCGAGGATGGGCTTCTATGTCCATAAGGGTTGTGAAGGCGGTCTGGCCGTTCTCGAGGAGCTCGTCACCGGCGCCGTGTGCCGGGCCATTGTTCCGGCCGGATACCTTGGTCGGAAAGGCGAGCTGTGGTACATCCGCGTTCTCCCGCCGCCAATCCCCGGCGGCTCGGAGCACGTCGTGTTCACGACGCCGTACATTATTCTGCGCCCAGGGCTGCGCGACTGGCTGGCGTACTTCAACCGTACCCTCTCCCAGGCGGCGCACGTGGCGGACTACGAGCGCCACATGAAGTACGGGCCAACGCGTTCCTATTGGAACGATTTCATATTCGAGGGGTACGTAAACTACCGGTTGGAAGCCATCTACCTCGCCGGTCTTCCCGATGTCCCCGAGAGCCGCCCTCATTCCGAGGTGAACCAATGGGGTTCTGGCGATGACCTTTCAGCGCGTGGTTAGTCGCTTACAAGTCTTCGCCTAATTGAGTGACAAGCGGTGTGAGGCGGGATGCCATTCCAATGTCACTTACTTTGCCGGATGTGAGGCGGTGATAGCGGGACAGACGATCGTTTTGCGTCGTCCGTCAGGCGGCCTTACTTATTCCGCCGGGGCAATGCAACGCAATTTAAGCAGAATCCAGGCTGTTTTCAGTTCAAATCGTTTTTCGCCCGAATGTCCGCTATTCCATTGATGGCAATGGAGTTGTCGGACATCACAAAGTACTTTACCGGACACTAGTGACGCGATCTATATGGCTTCCTGGGACAATATCTCGAAACTCGATAATGTGATTGCGAACCTCAATGCCCAAATACAAACCCTGAAAACAATGAAAAGCAAAGTGCAGGGCGACCCGTGCGCACCAGCATGAGTTCTATGCGGATTTTCGCGCTGAAAGATGGAGCGGCCCTAGCTCAAAATAGACCTGGGCGTATACCCTCCACCCCATGCGTGCCGCCATCTTTAGCTGGTCGAGCTCTCGTGTGTCCCACAGTTCTGTCTTCCGCGATAGACGCTCAAGGAACGCCGCGGTTCCCCTGCCGAACTTCCTGTCGAGCGCAACACCGTTCTCGTACGTCACGCCGCCGGAGTATCGGTTACAGGTGGCGCATTGCCCGTTCAAATTCCATGGATGAAAACGGGTAGTGCCTTGGTTGCTGTTCCTGAAGTGGCCTGCTTCGAGCTTGCGCGGTTTTCCGCATGAGATGCACGCCTGCCCGAAGTCATGGTCCCGAATCATGGCGTTCACCGCCGTCTGGGTATTGGCGCTGCCTTTCTGGTGTTCAGTGCGGCCGACGCGATGGAGCTGCTTTTTAAACGTCCTTGTCATCGAAAGTGTGAGTTATAATCAAATGGAATCCTCATTGGCGATCCAGAACGCTAGGAGATACTCGATGCCCGCTGAACAAATATGGTTAATATGCGATAAGTGCAAAGAACCGACAAGGAGTGGAGTTGCCGCTCCCACTGAGGCTCTCGCCAATCAAAGAAATAGTTTTCGGAACAAATGAGACTAGTTGCCAGCACTGCGGTCAGATGATTCTTTGGAGTAAGGCTGAACTTTACCCTGAAAGCGTTATAAAAGAAAGGTTTCCAAACCTCAGATTGAGCTAAGCGGGTCATGCCTCCGGTGATTGCTTAGTTTCGACAAGCGGGTAAAACTTCCAGAGCATCACTTCTTTGAGGTGGCGCGATGCTGTTTCCCCCGCCGCGCGACCAGACAATCACCCATCCGCGCTGGCCGTTGTAACCCGCGATGTATCCCCGCCGGCCGGTGTGGGTATCTTCCCAGATCTGTCCCTTTTTGATGGGACCTTATAAGGTAAGCCGTTTGCGAGTTACTCGCAAGAGCCAACAACTCTTGGCCGGCGGCAAGCGTTGCAATCAGTCGGTATTTCCCGGAGGCCTTTGCGAGCTATACGGCATCACTGTATGGACATGTCGACAGGAATCGCCTCGAATCCAAATCGGTAACATTCGCTGGTGAAGAGATAACACAGATTTCCGCCGCAGTTCTCGGAGAGCCAGTCATTGGGGCGCGGCCCCCGCAGCCGGGCACCGATATGCGCGCCATTTAACCAGCCAACTCCGCTTCCTCGGCGAACTCAGGCATTGCCTTTAAACTCATCCTCATCAAGAACCCTTATGAAACTCCGCGTAATCTCCAAATCTCCGCGCCTCCGCGTTGAACCCACACTCCCCACCACGGCAGCGCCACTAACCCCCACCATCCAAACCACTTCCACGCAATTGGCTTGGTTCCGCGGATTCCGCGCGCCAACCCAATTTGACGCGCCCCCGCCCCCTCGGCTATGCTGGAATTTCACGGTAGAGGCGCGGCGGCCATGAGTAGCCGGGTTGGTTTTTTCCGATTGCGTTTCGGAAGCCCAGGCGAGAGGGGCCGAATTGGGTTTGTTCCGCCGAAATCGCGGGGGCATCGCAAGCCCTTCCGGTTGGGGAGTCAGGCTAACACCGGCTCACTGTCACTCGTTTCTCCTTGCGGGTGGAGCGCTATCGGGATAGTATCCGTGCCTTTTCGCACGGCCTACCTCCCCGCTTCGCCCCCATTAGTAGGGCGGACCCCCGGGCTAACTCCTGGGTCCGCGCGGGTCTCGGACCCGCTCTTGCAGATGAGGTTCGTGCCGGCTATTGACGCCGACATATTGATGACATACTGATGTACTTATGGACGTTTTCGCACTAACGCGGGCGCTGATCGATATCGAATCCATCAGTGACAACGAAGAGCAAGTCGGTCGCTATCTCTACGACTATCTCGCTCCCCTCGCCGCGCGTTACGGCGGTTCCATCGAGCGCATCGAAGTCGAGCCCCGCCGCTTCAACATTCTCGCCCAGTGGGGCGACCGCCTCCTTGTCACTCTTTCCACTCACATCGACACCGTCCCGCCCTTCATCCCATCGAGTGAGGACGAGACTCACATCCACGGACGCGGCGCCTGTGACACCAAGGGCATCATCGCGTCGATGATCAAGGCCGCCGAGGCCCTGCTCGAATCCGGCCAGCGCAACTTCGGCATACTCCTCGTCGTCGGCGAAGAGC
Source organism: Bryobacterales bacterium (assembly GCA_003135055.1). Taxonomy (GTDB): domain Bacteria; phylum Acidobacteriota; class Terriglobia; order Bryobacterales; family Bryobacteraceae; genus PALSA-243. The sequence goes on from PLDF01000228.1 coordinate 3,941, forward strand.
GCTCCAGCGCCGGCGCCTATCACGCCGCCGCGCACCCCCGCGGCTCCCGCTACATCGTCAACGGCGAGCCCACCGGGAACCATCTCGCCATCGGTTCCAAAGGCGCGCTCCGCTACCAGGTGGCCGCCACCGGAAAAATGGCTCACTCCGCCTATCCCGAGCTGGGCGATTCCGCCATTCACAAGCTCATTGAGGTCCTCGCAGATATCCGCCGCATCGAGTTGCCCGCCGACCCGCTACTCGGCCCCAGCACCCTCAACATCGGCCTCATCTCCGGCGGACGCGCGCCCAACGTCATCGCCGATGAAGCCCGCGCCGAGCTTTTCATTCGGCTCGTTGGCGATTCCGCCTCCACCAAAGCCGCGCTGCAGCGCACCGTCGAAGGCCGCGCCGAGCTTAAGTTCGTCCTGGAAATTCCCGCGCTCCATTTGGGCGGCATCGACGGAATCCCCACCACCGTCGTCGCCTATACCACCGATATTCCCGCCTTCCGCGGCCAGTGGGGCGAACCGTTCCTGATCGGTCCCGGATCCATCCACGTCGCGCATACGCTCGAAGAGCGCGTGCCCAAAAATCAGTTGATCGACGCCATCGAAATCTACCAGACAATGGTCAAAGAATTATGCAGACGCGCATCGAAGTAGGCATCCTCGGCGCCACCGGAATGGTGGGCCAGCATTTCATCAGGTTCTTGCAGGGCCACCCCTGGTTCGACCTCGCGTGGCTAGGCGCCAGCGACCGCTCGGCCGGCAAGACGTACGGCGACGCCATGACTTGGCATCTCGGCGTGGTACCGGAGACAGTGGCGGGTATGACAGTGGACGACTGCAAGCCCGGCAACGCGCCGCGCCTGCTTTTTTCCGCCATGGACGCGTCCGTCGCCTCCGAAATCGAGCGCGCCTTCGCCCAGGCCGGCCACATCGTGGTCTCCAACTCGCGCAATCACCGCATGGAAAGCGACGTCCCGCTGCTCGTCCCTGAGATTAATCCCGATCACCTCAAGCTCGTCCCCGGCCAGCAGCGCGCCCGCGGATGGAAGGGGCAAATCGTCACCAATCCCAACTGTTCCACCATCGTCCTGACGATGGCGCTCGGACCGCTTAAGCAGTTCGGCATCACCAAGATAATCACCACCACTTTGCAAGCCATTTCCGGCGCGGGATACCCTGGCGTCGCCTCCATGGATATTGTCGGCAATGTGGTCCCGTTCATCGGCAACGAAGAGGAGAAGATGCAGCAGGAGACACAGAAGATCCTGGGCGAGTTTCGCGGCGACCATATTGAACCGCTCACAGCCAAGGTCAGCGCTCACTGCAACCGCGTTGCGGTGGTGGATGGCCACACCGTCACCGTCTCGGTGGAATTCTCCGCCAAGCCGACCGAGGCCGACGTGCTGCACGCCATCCAAAGTTTTCGCGGCGTCCCGCAACACCGCCAGCTTCCCAGCGCGCCGCCCAACCCGGTCATTTATATGCACGAGGCCAATCGCCCGCAGCCTCGCAAAGACGCCGAACGCGAGCGCGGCATGGCTGCCTTCGTCGGCCGTCTGCGCGCCTGTCCCGTGCTCGATTACAAATTCGTCGCCATGGCCCACAACACCATCCGCGGGGCGGCGGGCGCAGCCGTCCTCAATGCTGAGCTTATGCATTCGGAAGGAATGCTCGACTAATGATTGTGATGAAATTCGGCGGCACGTCGGTCGAATCGGCCGCCGCCATCGAGCGCGTCGCCGGCATCGTCAAAGCCCGCGAGCGGCAGCGCCCCGTGGTGGTAGTCTCCGCCATGGGCAAGACCACCAACAAGCTGCTCGCCATCGCCTCGGCCGCCGTCGCCGGCAAGCGCGAAGAGTATCTACGCCAGATTCACGACCTCCGCGACCTTCACTCCCGCGAGGCGCGCCGCGTAGTACCGCTGTCCGAGCGCGCCGGGCTCGACCGCTTCCTCGATGAGAATTTCCAGGAGCTCACTGAGCTGGTCAAAGGCCTCGCCGTTCTCGGCGAGCTCACCCCGCGTTCCATCGACGCCATCTCCAGCTACGGCGAGCGCCTGTCGAGCTACATCGTCACCCTGGCTTTCCGCCACTTCGACCTCGCCGCCGAGCATCTCGATTCGCGCGACCTTATTGTCACCGATCGGCGCCACACTCACGCCGCGCCGCTCTTCGCCGAAACCTATAGGCGCCTTGCCGCGGCCATCCCGCCCATAGCTGCCAAATCCGTGGTCGTCATGGGCGGCTTCATCGGCGCCACCGAAGACGGCGTCACCACTACCCTCGGCCGCGGCGGTTCCGATTTCACCGCATCCATTGTCGGCGCTGGCATCGGCGCCGAAGAGATCCAAATCTGGACCGACGTCGACGGCATGCTCACTGCCGACCCCACCATCCTTCCCGGCGGCCATCGCGTCAAGACCATCTCCTTCGCCGAAGCCGCCGAGCTGGCCTATTTCGGCGCCAAAGTATTGCACCCCGCGACCGTCGTGCCGGCCGTCGAAAAGAACATTCCGGTGCTGATTCTCAACTCTCGCCGCCCCGAAGTCACCGGCACGCGCATCGTGGCCGAGGCCGTCCACTGCGCCAATGCCGTCAAATCCATCGCCTGCAAACGCCAGATCGCCGTCGTCAATATACACTCCACGCGCATGCTCATGGCGCACGGCTTCCTGCATCGCATCTTTGAGATCTTCGACCGTTTCGAAACGCCCGTCGATATGGTCGCGACTTCGGAAATCAGCGTTTCGCTCACCATCGACCACCTGGAGCGCCTCGAAGAGATTCAATCCGAGCTGCGCCAGTTCGCCGATGTCGAAATCGAAAAAAATCAGGCCATCGTCTGTCTTGTGGGCGACAATATTCGGTATACTCCGGGCGTGGCGCGCCGCGTATTCAACGCGCTCGACGGCATCAACATCCGCATGATCTCGCAAGGCGCATCGCTGCTGAATCTGAGCTTCGTCATCGCCGAATCCAACCTGCGCCCCACGGTTGCCGCGCTGCACGGCGAATTCTTCTCCCAGCTCGACGACGCAGTCTTTGAGCGGAATGAGGCCGTCCATGCCTGACTATCGTCTCGCCATCGCCGGTTACGGAAAAATGGGCAAGCTCGTCGAGCATCTCGCGCCGGAATACGGCTTCGACGTAGCGCTCAAGCTCGATGTGGATAATAACGCGGCCTTCGAAGGTCTGACGCGCGAAAACTTCCACAACATCGATGCCGCCATCGATTTTTCCACGCCCCACGCCGTCGCGCGCAACGCCGAAGGCATCGCCGCGCTGGGCGTGAACCTGGTCATCGGGACCACCGGATGGCTCGACCAGCTCGAAACGGTGAAAGCCGCTGTCGAAAAGCACGGGACCGGCGCCGTCTGGAGCCCGAATTTTTCCATCGGCGTCAACGTCTTCATGCGCGTCGTGGCCGAAGCCGCGCGCCTGCTTGCCGAGCAGCCCGAATACGGCGCCTGGGCCTGGGAGATTCATCACGCCACCAAGAAAGACAGCCCTTCCGGCACGCTGCTCAAACTGGTGCACGGAATGAGAGCAGCCGGTTATCAGCGCACCATCGACAAGGCCTCGAACCGCGCCGGCGCGCACCCCGGCACGCACGAAATCGGTTTCGATTCCGCGGCCGACACCATCACCCTGCGCCACAGCGCACGCAGCCGCGAAGGTTTCGCCCGCGGCGCATTGAAGGCCGCAAAATGGATAATAGGCAAGAAAGGTTTCCACGAATTTTCCGAAATCATGTAGGTCGGACCTCCCGGTCCGACCCGCCGGCTTTTCAGCCGGCGTTGGTAGCGCCGGCGGTCTTGCCGCCGGTTCTTTTGATTGTCAGTCAGTTAGGAGGCGTTAAATGTTTACCGGATGCGGCACAGCCCTAGTCACTCCATTCCGTCGGGACCAGTCTCTCAATGAGCCCAAGCTCCGCGATCTGGTCCGCCGTCAAATCGACGCCGGCATCGACTTCCTGGTCCCCTGCGGCACCACCGGCGAGAGCCCCACGCTCACCCGCGCCGAGCACCTCCGCGTGGTGGAAATCACCGTCCAGGAAGCGGCTGGAAAGACGCCCGTTCTCGGCGGCGCCGGCGGCTACAACACCCGCGAGGTCATCGAGCTTGCCCTTGATCTGAAGCGCGTCGGCGCGGATGGCATCCTCTCCGTCACGCCTTATTACAACAAGCCCACGCAAGAGGGCCTCTACCAGCACTACAAAGCCATCGCCGCCGCCGTGCCGCTGCCCATCGTCGTCTATAGCGTCCAGGGACGCACCGGCGTGAATGTCGAGCCGGGAACTCTCGCGCGCCTCGCCAAAATCGAAAACATCGTCGGCGTAAAGGAAGCCTCCGGTAACATCTCTCAGATGGCGAACGTCATCCACGAAGTCCCGCCCGGCTTCCACGTTCTCTCCGGCGACGACTCCATCACCATCCCGCTCATGGCCCTCGGCGGACGCGGCATCGTCTCCGTGGTGGCCAACGAAATTCCCGCCGAAATGACGCAGCTTGCCCAAGCCTGCCTGCGTAACGACTTTGCAGCCGCCCGCCAAATCCAGCGCCGCTTCCTGCCGCTGATGAACGTCAACTTCGTCGAGTCGAATCCCATCCCCGTCAAAGCCGCGATGGGCCTGATGGGCCTGCTCGACCCCGTTTTCCGCTTGCCGCTGGTGCCGCCCAGCGACTCCAGCCTCGCTAAAATCGAAAAGGTCCTCGAATCCCTCGGTTTACTGGAGAAAACGGCCATATTGGAAAAGACGCCCCTGTTGGAGAAAACTCAAATTGCAGTCTGAAATCGAAGCGCTCTACTACGGCATGCCCGGCGACTATTCCGACGAAGACTGCCGGCTCTTCGCGGCATTCAAGGCCGAGCTCAACCACGGACACATCCGCGCCGCCGAGCCCGACGCCGATTCGCCTACCGGCTGGCGCGTCAATACGTGGGTCAAGAAGGGCATCCTGCTCGGCTTCCGCATGGGCGGCATCGTGGATATGTCCGTCCACGCGGAGCACATGCCTTTCTTCGACAAATCGACTTATCCGGTAAAGCGCTTCAATGTACAGAACCAGGTCCGCATCGTGCCCGGCGGTTCCAGCATCCGCGACGGCGTCTATGTCGGCAAGGGCGTCACCTGCATGCCGCCGATGTTCATCAACGTCGGCGCCTACGTAAGCGAAGGGACCATGGTGGATTCCCACGCGCTGGTGGGAAGCTGCGCGCAGATCGGCCGCAACTGCCACATTTCCGCCGCCAGCCAGATCGGCGGCGTGCTGGAACCGGTTGGCGCATTGCCCGTCATCGTCGAAGACGACGTTCTCATCGGCGGCAACTGCGGCGTCTATGAAGGCGCCATCGTCAAACGCGGCGCCGTTCTGGGCTCCGGCACGATTCTCAATCGCTCCACGCCCGTCTACGATATCGTCCGCAACCAGATCTACCGCGCCACCGACGATGCCCCGCTCATCATCCCCGCGAACGCCGTCGTGGTCGCCGGCTCGCGCGCCATCACCAGCGGCACTGGCAAGGATTGGGGCCTCTCCATCTACACGCCCATCGTGGTGAAGTACCGCGATTCGAAAACCGACGCCAAGATCCAGCTCGAAGATCTGTTGCGATAATGGACCATCGTGAAATAACGTTTACACAAATCCGCAAGGCCGATGTGGCGCACGCACTCATGCGTGCCGCGTTCACACTCGTGTGAACGCGGTTCGGCCGCGCGCCAAGGATAAGCTATGCCCTTCACTCTTGAATCGAAGACCGCGCTGGTCACCGGCGCCGGCCGCGGCATCGGCCGCGCCATCGCGCAGAAGCTCGCCGAATACGGCGCCGCCGTGATGGTGAACGATCTGGATCCCGCGCCCGCCAGCGAGACCGCCGCCATGCTGCCCCACGCCGCCTCGTTCGCAGGCGACGTCACAGAACCCGCATTCGCGCAACAATTGGTCACCGCGACGCTCGATCGCTTCGGCTCCCTCGACATCATCGTCAACAACGCCGGCTACACCTGGGACAACGTCATCCAGAAGACCACCGACCAGCAGTTCCAGGCGATGCTCGACATCCACCTCGTCGCCCCGTTCCGCATTCTGCGCGCGGCGTCCGACTGGATTCGCGAAACCGCCAAGCGCGAAACCGCCGAGGGCAAGCGCGTGATGCGCAAGGTGGTGAACATCACCTCCATCGCCGGAACCGACGGCGGCGCGGGCCAGGCGGGCTATTCTTCCGGCAAGGCAGGCGTGATCGGATTGACGAAAACTCTCGCCAAGGAGTGGGGCCGCTACAACGTCAACGTGAACGCCGTCGGCTTCGGCCTGATCGAGACGCGCCTCATTCAACCCATGACCGGCGCGGATTCCTCCATCGAGATGCAAGGCCGCAAAATCAAGATCGGCGTACAGCCCAAGACGCTCGAATGGGCCAAGACCGCTTGCCCGCTGGGCCGCACCGGCACGCCAGAGGAAGCCGCCAGCGCGGTGCTGTTCTTCTGCTCGCCCCTATCGGATTACATCACCGCCGAAGTCTTGATCTGCGGCGGCGGCCTGCACCTGTAGGACAGGCCTCTAGGCCTGTCCACGCGCCAGAGGCGCGCCCGACGCACTACACTATCCTCTGATGGACATCTTCACGCCGGCCCAACGAAGCGCCGTGATGAGCCGCATACGGGGCAAAGATACCAAGCCCGAAATGGCCGTCCGCAGCATGGTGCATCGCCTGGGCTTCCGCTACGCCCTGCACCGCCGCGACCTGCCCGGCAGTCCCGACCTCGTCTTCCCCGCGCGCGGCCGCGTGATTTTCGTCCACGGTTGCTTCTGGCACGGACACACGTGCCGCGCCGGCCGCAACCGCCCCAGCTCCAACCAGTCGTACTGGATTGCGAAACTGAACCGCAACCAGGCGCGCGACGCCGCCAACCGCCGCCGGTTACGGAACCTTGGATGGCAAACTCTCGTAATCTGGGAGTGTGAGCTCAAGGATTGCGACCGCCTGCGCTCCCGTATCGCGCGCTTCTTCGAGTGACGTGACACGAGTTTGACGGCGCCCCTATGGGAACAGTGCTGGCGCGCACAATTGTTATCGTGTTCACAGGGGCGCCCCAAGTGCGCCGCATAACTCCCGTGCCGCCCATGTGCGTGGATACGTACACTCCGGAGTCCGGGATGTGTCCACCGCCGGCTACTTTGCTATACGATGCAAAGCAGAGGCCTCGCAGTCTGTTCCCGGCCTTGACATGATCTGGCCGAACAGGAGCTATCGACTCTTCACAGACCTATTCACCACCCCTGCTCCCGATGCCGCCGATTTACACCCAGGCCAACACTGCCGACGCTCCCATCCCGGCGCCCGCACCAAGGCCGGCTTCGCTTTATCCCTCGCCCAGGCACTCGCAAGCGGTACCATGCGGGGGATTCGGAGTTGAACAGGAGGCTGATTGCCGTCCGGCGTAAACACGCATCCACCCCTCGGCCCCGACCATCAAATCGCCGCTCCCGTTCCATCGCGCCGCCGCAAGCTTGTTTGGATCGTCGTGTGGAGCCTGTTGCTATTGCTTCTTGCGCTTGCGATCCTGCTGTTCCTACGCCACCAGGAGGCAGCCAAGAAAGCGGCGGCTTTGGCGGCCAGCAAGCCACCGCCGGGGATTGCTGTTACCAGTGCCACGGCTACTAAGGGCTCCATCGGCATCTATCTCGACTCAATCGGCACGGTCACTCCGGTCTATACCGATTCGATTTCCAGTCAAGTGAGTGGCTTGGTCGTCGCCGTGCACTATACGGAGGGTGAGATTCTAAATAAAGGCGATCCGCTGGTTGACATCGATCCGCGTCCGTACCGCGCGACCCTGTTGCAGGCGCAAGGCGCGCTAGAGCGAGACCAGAACATACTTGCACAAGCCCGTATGGATCTTGAACGCTACCGAGCCGCGTGGGCGCGCAATGCTATTGCAAAGCAGATCCTGGACGACCAGGAAAAGCTGGTGCTGCAAGACGAGGGCACGGTAAAAAACGACCAGGGAACGGTGCAATACGACCAGATTCAGGTGGACTTTTGCAATATCACCGCTCCCATCGCCGGCCGTGTGGGCTTACGGCTGGTGGACCCGGGCAACGTGGTGCAATCCGATGCAACCACCACCCTCGCAGTCATTACGCAGTTGCAGCCCATCACCGTAATTTTCACGATACCTGAGGACAGTCTAGGCCAGGTTGAGTCTCGCCTGAACAAGAAGGCTAAGCTGCCCGTCGATGCCTTCGATCGCGCGGGAAAGACCAAGATTGCAAGCGGGCTTCTGTTGACGCTCGACAACCAGATCGACACTACCACTGGGACGGTAAAAGGGCGAGCGCTCTTCGCCAACAAGAATGATGCGCTCTTCCCGAACCAGTTTGTAAATACCCGCTTGCTGGTGAATACGCTGCAGGGAGTGACGCTCGTTCCGTCATCCGCCATTCAGCAAAACGGGCAAGCGTCGTTTGTCTATGTGATTCAAAACAATATCGCTCACATGCGCGGCATAACGCAGGGAGTTACCAACGGCGGCGTAACTCAGGTGACAGGCATTGGCCCTGGGGACATAGTGGCCGACAGCAGCTTCGATAAGCTGCAGGACAACGCTAAGGTCGTCGTATCGAATCCGCCTGCCTCGAATCCGCCTGTCCCGGCCGCAACCAGTGGAAAAAAGGCGAAGTGAGCCCTTCCCGTCCGTTCATCTTGCGCCCGGTAGCCACCTCTTTGCTCATGGCTGCCATCCTGTTGGTGGGTCTTGTCGGCTATACGCAACTGCCTGTCTCCGCATTGCCGGAAGTCGATTATCCAACCATTCAGGTGCTCACGTTTTATCCCGGCGCAAGCCCCACCGTCATGGCGACAACCGTGACGGCGCCCCTGGAGCGTCAATTCGGCGAGCTGCAGGGCTTAAGCCAGATGACCTCCACCAGCTCCGGAGGCACTTCCGTCATCGTGCTGCAGTTCAACCTCACTCTGGCCATAGACGTAGCCGAAGAAGAGGTGCAGTCCGCCATAAACGCGGCGCAGAGTCTGTTGCCATCCATCTTGCCCTCGCCGCCGACCTATAGTAAGACGAATCCAGCCGACGCCCCCGTGCTCACTCTGGCGATTACCTCAAGTTCCATGCCGCTCTCTCAAGTGGAAGACCTTGTGGACACGCGCCTTGCGCCTAAGATTTCGCAGCTCAACGGAGTCGGTCTTGTTACCATCAGCGGCGGCCAAAAGCCCGCCGTCCGCATTCAGGCCAATCCTACGGCTCTATCGTCCTACGGCATCAACCTGGAAGATCTGCGCACGGCGCTGACAAGCGCCAGCGTGAACGCCGCCAAAGGAAACTTCGATGGGCCGCGCCAGGATTACCAGATCGACGCTAACGATCAGTTGATCACCAGCGACGACTATCGGAAGGTTGTAGTCGCATACCGCAACGGCGCCCCGGTGATGCTTACCGACGTGGCGATCGTCCTGAATGGCGTAGAGAACAATAACCAGGCCGCGTGGATGAATCAGACCCCCGCGGTCATCCTGAACGTGCAGCGCCAGCCCGGGGCCAACACTATCAGCGTAGTCAAGAGCATTAAGGCGTTACTGCCGCAGATGGAGGCCAACCTGCCCACTGGCATCCAGGTGAGCACGCTTACCGATCTGACAACCGCCATCGAGGCATCGGTTGCCGACGTTGAGTTCGAGTTGCTGCTGACCGTCGGCCTGGTCGTGCTGGTGATTTTCCTCTTCTTGCGGAGTCTCTATGCCACCATTATCCCGAGCATTGCCGTGCCGCTGTCGCTGGTGGGTACCTTCGCGGCGATGTATGTCCTTGGTTACAGTCTGGATAACTTATCGCTGATGGCGCTGACTATTTCCACCGGTTTCGTCGTGGACGATGCCATCGTGATGATCGAGAACATCTCGCGGTACATCGAAGCGGGCGATCCGCCCATGGAAGCGGCCCTCAAGGGCGCCGAGCAAATCGGCTTCACCATCCTCTCGCTGACCGTGTCGCTCATCGCCGTACTGATTCCGCTCTTATTCATGGGCGACGTGGTTGGGCGGCTGTTTCGCGAGTTTGCCGTGACGCTCGCCGTCACTATCATCGTTTCGGCGGTTGTCTCTCTTACCCTCACTCCCATGATGAGTGCCCGAATCTTGCGGCACGAGCCCAAAGACCAGCAGGGGCGCATCTATAAAGCCTCGGAGCGCGTATTCGAGACGATGATCGCGTTCTATGGCCGGACGCTGAAGGTTGTCCTTCGATTCCAGACCGTTGCGCTGTTGGTCGCCGTGGCTACATTGCTGCTTACGGTTTTCCTTTACATCAAGATCCCAAAAGGCTTCTTCCCGATACAGGATACGGGCGTCATCCAGGGCATCTCGCAGGCGCCGCCGGCCATCAGTTCCCAGGCTATGGCTCAGAAGCAGATGGAAATTACCAAGGCAGTCCTGGCCGATCCGGCGGTTGAAAGCGTCTCGTCGTTCATCGGCGCGGATGGTACGAATACCACCACCAACAGCGGCAGGTTGTCCATCAATTTGAAACCGCTCGGCCAGCGCAACATCAGTGCGGCGAACCTCATCCGCCGGCTTAACTCCAAAGTAAGCCAGGTTGAGGGAATCCAGTTGTTTATGGAGCCTGTGCAGAACATCACCGTGGACGACCGGGTCAGCCGCACGCAATACCAGTACGCGCTGGAAGACCCCGATGCGAATGAGTTGAACGACTGGACCAACCGTTTCATCGCACGGCTGAAGCAGTTGCCGGAGCTGGAAGACGTGGCCACCGATCAGCAATTAGGCGGCCTCGCCGTGTCTCTGGTGATCGACCGGGTCACCGCTTCGCGGCTGGGTATCGCGCCTTCCACCATCGATAACACCCTATATGACGCCTTCGGCCAGCGACAGATCAGCACGATGTATACGCAAGTGAACCAGTATCATGTGATTCTCGAGAGTGAGCCGCAGTTTCAGAAAGACCCCAACAAGCTGAACCGGATTTACATTCAGTCCAATGCGTCTTCCGGCGCCACCGGTACGGGAGCCGCTTCCTCTTTTGCGGCTTCCGGTTCGTCCTCCGCGGGATCGAATGCGCTGACGGCTTCCGCGCTCTACACGCCGTCGGCCAATACCCTTACGCCTCCCGCGAACGCGCTGTCGCCAGGCACGGCGGCTTCCAGCAAGGGCGCCGCCTCCGCGGGTACTACCAGCTCGGCCGCCAGCAGCGCCGTGCCGCTGAGCGCTTTCGCTCACTTTGAGAACACCACGGAGCCGCTCGCCATTACTCACCAGGGTCAGTTTCCGGCGATCACCGTCTCGTTCAATCTTGCGGCGAATGCCGCGCTGGGCGACGCCATCGCCGCGGTCGACAAAGTGCAGAAAGACATGCACATGCCTCCCAGCCTGCAGGCGGGTTTTCAAGGCACCGCGGAATCGTTCACCGCTTCGCTAGCCAATGAGCCGCTGCTCATTCTTGCCGCGCTGGTCGCGGTGTACATCGTGCTTGGCGTTCTGTACGAGAGCTTTATCCATCCGATTACGATTCTCTCCACGCTGCCGTCGGCGGGTGTTGGCGCTTTCCTCGCGTTGATTATTTTTCACCAGGATTTGAGCGTGGTGGCTATCATCGGCATCGTGCTGCTGATCGGCATTGTGAAGAAGAACGGCATCATGATGGTCGACTT
>PLDF01000403.1 GCA_003135055.1 Bryobacterales bacterium
CACCGGCGGCATGGGCGCTTACTGCGATTCGGCCATCCTGACTGAGGCCGAGACCCAGCAGATTTTCCGCACTATCATCTACCCCACTGTGGACGCGACCAACTTCACGGGCTTCCTCTACGCCGGCCTGATGATGANNCCGGCTGGGCGACCCCGAGACACAGCCCTTGATGCATCGCATGCAATCCGACTTTGCGCCGGTTCTTCTAGCCGCCGCCGAAGGCAGGTTGGCAACCGCGCGCATGGAGTGGCGCACCGATCCGAGCGTCTGCGTGGTGCTGGCATCCGGCGGATATCCAGGCGGGTACGAAACCGGAAAGCCCATCACGGGAGTTGAGGCCGCCGAAGCATCCGGCGCCGTGGTGTTCCACGCGGGAACCCGCACCGGCCCGGCGGGACTTGAGACATCAGGCGGGCGCGTACTTGGCGTAACGGCACGCGGCCGCGACTTGCGGGAAGCCGTGCGCAACACCTACGCCGCCGTCAAACAGGTTCACTTCGAAGGCATGCACTACCGCAACGACATTGGCCGCGGCGGAACTGCGCGCGCGAACGGATAAACACTATGTCCGGCGGATTGCCGAACTCGCGCCCGACTGCAAAACCAGTGACCCGCCGTGAGGCGATCTGTAAGCAACTCGTCCGAAGAGGTGAAGAGCAGCATCCTAAGGAAGGCTGTGCGACCCTGCAATCAACTGGCAACCTTAATTTGGACTCTCATCGCAGCGGAGGCCGGACCCTTCTTCTCGACTCGCACGGCAGTCCCCTCGGCCGTTTCTTCGCAGGGGAGCCCGCCCTCAAAAACGAATGCGATCTGTTGCGGCTTGGTACTTAGCGCGACAAACTGCAATTCACCATAATTAATCGGGATGCCTGCCTTCATTGCCCTCAGAAGTAGCTGACCGGAAAGGTCCCTCTGCTGTTTCGAGCCGTTTTCAGCCTGGTGGAGGAGACCGAGAAGGTTGCTGATAACCCCGGCGCTGACTCCCAAGACACCAGCTAACTCCTTTCCCATTAATATCTTACCGTCAGGATTACCGCCTTTCATGTACCGATGCAAGCCCTCGGCCACTGCTCTTATGAGAGCTGTATCCTCCGGGTTGGGAGTGGCTGCCTTCGGCATGGTGGATTCATTATACTGAATTTTTAGCGTTGAATATACATAGAAAATTCAGTATAATGAAGCGTGAGCACGGTTCCACATTCACGTGAGAGGATGGTCAGACGTGGCATCCGGCACGATTGGAGGTGTGATTATGAGGCCTGATCTGCGCGTTGGCGAACAGCGTCTCCGAGTCGCTGTGTCCGGCAGCTTTCATCGGCACATGGAGCGAATAGCCGCGGCGGTTCAAGAGTTGGCGGCCTTATCCATACGTGTGCTCTCGCCGGCGGATCCCCGAGTTGTAGAAAAACAAGGAGAGTTCCTATTCGTCGCAAGCGATCGAGTGCGATCAGTGCGGCTCGTGCAGGACCGACACCTCGAATCCATCCAGGCCGCTGATTTTCTATGGTTGGTCAGCCCCGACGGGTACGTCGGCTCTTCCGCATCGATGGAGATTGGCTATGCCGCGCACGCTGCGATACCAATATTCGGAACTCACGCGCCCAGCGATTTGACACTGCGCGAATACGTTATTGTTGTTCCCTCGTTAACGGCGGCAGTCCGTAAGGTTGAGACCGCCTCTCGGCCGAGACGTCGCGAGGGCATTCTTATCGATCCTCATGCATCGGTGGAAGAGGCACATGAGATGCTGGAAGCAATCAAGAACACTCTGACGCGTGAACGTGGCGCCGACATAGCCCCTCGCGTCTACGGCGAACTCGCGCTTCTACGAGAAACATTGGCCCTGCCCACATTCGTGCAGTAGCACTTGGAGGGGCGGCGTAGCTACTCTGTAGATGTTAACTTTTGAACAATTGACGGAAGCGCGCCGGTCTCTCCAAACCTTTTGTCTGCTCCACGTCCCGAGCCTCATCGGGGTGCAGGCTGGGATCAGTTTCAAACTCCTGCCCTCTGAACAAAAGAACTTAGATGACCGAGAGTTGCACCACCCAACAACGACCGCGACTTGCCTGAGCTCCCTATTCGACTGCCCACCCCGTTACCGCACCGGCGAATTCGAACGCGCGGAAGCTGTGAGATCGGCTTTTTCCGAGGCCGCATTCCGCCGTGATGATTGGACGTCGGAAGGCTCGGCGGGCGTGTACTGCAGATGTCGAGCATTCCCGGCGGTCATCACCTTTTCAGACAGTTTTGATGAAAGGATCGAAACCCATCTGAAAGAGATTCTGGGTCAGCTTGACAAGACCCCAGGGCGGTTCGGAGTAGGCGAGGCGGGCGCAACATTGCCGGAAGACCAATGGTACCCCCCTAACGCGTTCCACACCTACTGGACTCTGGAAATCCTGGGTCGGATGAAAGCCAACCCAGAGTACAAGGCCGGGTATGAAAGGCTCTCACATCCCAAAGCCCTCGATCTCAACCGTAAATGCGATGGAATGGTCCTATGGGCAAGACAACAGCTCGGAACACAACTCGGACTGCATTCTGCATCGCCGCCGTCGTCAGTCTTGGATTCAGATCAGCTTGCTTGGTCGCTCGCGATTTTCCTCGCTTTCGATGAGACGCTAACGATGAATCTGGAGAACCGAGATTTCCTGAAGCAAGCGTTCAAGTGTCTCTTTTCAACCCAGGCGGATGGCACGTGGCGCCATTACAAGCCACTTTTCCACTACAAGGAAGCAGGAAACGCATACTGTTACGTATTCGAAACTTTCGCGGTATTGCTCCAGTGTGCGCTTCAGGCAAATGCCAAAGCTGAGATGGTCCGGGAGCTCCTTAAGCCTTACCGCAATAACTTGATGGACCTCTGGCGGTATGCTGATTCGACAAAAATACCCGTTCCTCGCGCCCCGGGGGGCAAGGAAATTGGGTGGTGCTCCGGCCATCGGACAAACGTGACGGAGCCGGAGAGTTGGGCGACGGCGAGCGTCTTTTCGTATTCACAGGCACTCCGCAGACTGTTGGGAATATGGTGTCGTGAAGAGGCTCTTGCCAATCGCAAGGCTCCGAGAATCCGTCAGCACCCTAACGACGCCGCAAGCGACATGGCTGCTCGGGGCGCACTTGGCGAGTGGATAAAGCCCCAGTATCGGAGCGGCTTTGGACTATGTTTGTCAACCCGGCGCGAATGCACGAGTGCACTGACAAGCTCGAACCGGACAGTCAGCCTATCGAAAAGAACCACGCTAGGTCGGCGATCCTGTTTGGACCGCCTGGCACTGGCAAAACAACCCTCGTGCGTTCGCTGGCAGATCTCATCGAGTGGGAGTACGTAGAAATACACGCGAGCCATTTCGTCGCGGAAGGTCTACCAGAAGTTCAGAAAACGGCGGACAAGATCTTCAAACAGCTCTCGGAGCTAGATCATGCCGTTGTATTGTTCGATGAAATCGATGAGCTCGTCCGCGAACGCGATATGGAAAAAGACGCGTTCGGTAGATTTCTCACCACCAGCATGTTGCCAAAGCTGGCCGAGCTCTGGGATGCCAGAAACATCCTTTATTTCGTAGCAACCAACCACATCAACTACTTCGATAGTGCAATTATTCGCAGTCATCGCTTCGACGCCCTGATACTCGTGAGCCCTCCGTCGTTCGCGGCAAAGATCGGCGAACTCGTTAAGCTGCTTTCAAAAGTGTATCGATTGACGGTTCAGTTTGACGTTGGCCGAGAGCAGATTCAGGAAGAACTGGAAAGAGTTATTACTAGTGCCCCTAGACCGGAAAGTCCGGGGCTGTCGCAAGCAGGCGAGTCACCACAGAAAAGTGCCCTCGACCACTACCGAGAACAGAAGCTCGATCCCAAGCTTGCCTTGGCTAAGTTCGCGTTGCTGCGGTGGGACGAACTCCACGAACTGGCCTATCGGCTGGCCCACATGCTGGCTGCTACCTCTTCCGAGCAACAGATCATTTCGGCCGACCTTTTGCGAGATGCCCTGAACGACGTGGCTGACACGGAATGGCGAAAAAACAACAGCTATCTTGATTACTTCCGCGATACGCTATCAGAGCGGAGAGACTACCAGATGTTGGATATCTGGGAAGTTAAAGGTGCCTTGAAAGCGTCCGTGCCGCACGTTGTTGTCGCGAATGGGTCCAAGTGGCTGGCCAAGACTGCTGACTCACTAAAAGACATCAAAATACCAGGGTTCGAGCTACTTCCGGTACCACGGGGTGGCGTTCAAATCCGCGTGACGGATCCCGGGTGACTAAACCAACCGAACCGCCTAAAACTTTTGAACCTGTGGAATCAGCTCCTGAGCTGGTGCTATCGGCTCGCGACTCCGCGTTATCGCGGGTAATCGCGGCTCAGTCGGCTCGGTGGCCTTCGAATCCCACCGAAGATCCGATTTGGGGGCTCGTCCGAGTCGTGATGGCTCAGCAGATCTCTACTAGCGTGGCCTGTCGGCTAGCAGAACGGGCGAAGTCTGCATACCCGATGCTCACAACACCTTCAGCCGAGACGGTACCGGATTGGGAGCGTCTGCGCGCGCTCGGTCTCTCCGAGCGTCGGGCCCGGTGTTGCGTCAGCATTCTACAGCGATCAGAAGAGATTCGGGCGAGAGTGCGGCAGGGGCAACCATGGGAAGACGCCCTTGTCGGCATCAAGGGTATCGGGCCGTGGACGCTCTCGGTGTTTCGCATCATGGTCCTTCGCGATCCCGATGTGCTTCCCTTAGGCGATGTCGGACTTGAAAGGGCCGTCGCAAACATCTACGGAAATTCCCAGCATGTCGAGCGTCTCGGCGAGACGTGGCGACCATTCCGATCCGTCGCGTGCTGGTACCTGTGGAGGACGCTCGGGAACGAGCAACTCGGCTGAGGGATATGCGAAATCGCTTTATCTCTCAATAAGGAAGGATCGAAGCGCGGAAGCCTAGCCTAGGGTGCCTGGAAGAGCCCGCCGCCGACTATGCCTGCGTGCGGATTCCTTCATAAAGTCCCGGCGGCCAATTCGCCAACGTAGTTTTTGTTCAAACGCCGACAAACGCTACAATAGGAACACAGAAAACTGTGGGCACGTAGCTCAGATGGATAGAGCGGTCGCCTCCTAAGCGACAGGTCGGCAGTTCGAATCTGCCCGTGCCTACCACCTTTCGATACCCTGAGGTGATAGCGAAATGTGCCGCAATATCAAGGTCCTCTTCAACTTCGATCCGCCCGTCACTGACGACGAGATTCGCGCCGCTTCCCTCCAGTTCGTGAGAAAGATCAGCGGTTTTAACAAGCCGTCGAAGGCCAACGAAGCCTCGTTCCTGGCTGCAATCGACGATATAGCCGGCATATCGACACACTTCCTCCGCTCGCTCGAAACGGAGGCGCCGCCGAAGAATCGAGAAGAAGAGGCCGCGAAAGCCAAAGCTCGCGCCGCTGAGAGGTTTGGGGATTGAGCGAGTCACAACCTCCGCAAAATCGCCATTCCCCATTATCTCAACCACTTACATAAATTCCACGCCTCAAATGCTTGACACCGCCTGCTACCCTGTAATCGGGTAAGCCGTTCGCGTCACCGTTAGCGAACGCCACTGATCGCTCAGTTTGTTCCGCCAACGATTTTCACAGAGTCGAAGCATCGGGGCGCGCCTTGGCGGGTACGAAAATGCCTGCCACCTGGCGAAGCCCGGATCCTTCGAAGATGCGGCTCAATCCGCCAGGGCGGCGGATGGCGTGTATGGCGAGATGTCCGGTGGCCCCGCCGCCCGTAGCGCAAGTCTTCCCAACCTCATGCCAAAAATGTCTCCAACCCGCACCGAAACCAGATCCATGACGAAATCTCCGCTTCCTCGGCGAACTCAGCCGCTGCCTTTGAACCCATTCTCGTCAAAAACTCCCCTGCAACTCCGCGTGATCTCCAAATCTCCGCGCCTCCGCGTTGANNTTTACCAAACGACCCCAGTCCCATTTCCGAACAGTTTGCGGCTCCCCGCCTTTCGAAACCTGGATTACAATAGAAGCACCCAACCTCCCCGCACCGCCCGGAGTGTATCCGGTTCGAGGAGCCACTGAACCATGTCCTTCGTCCACCTGCATTGCCACACAGACTATTCCCTGCTCGACGGCGCCTGCGATATCGGCCAATTGATGAAGCTCGTCTCCGAGCAGAAAATGCCGGCGGTGGCCATGACCGATCACGGCAACCTTTTCGGCGCCGTCGAGTTCTATAATGCCGCCAAAGCTAACGGCGTCCACCCCGTCATCGGCTGCGAAGTCTACGTCTCCCAGCAGGGGCACAAAACCCGCTCCGATCAGGATCGCTACAACCACCTCGTGCTGCTCTGCGAGAATCAGGAAGGCTACCGCAACCTGACTAAGCTGGTTTCCACCGCCTACCTCGAAGGCTTCTATTACAAGCCGCGCATCGATCTCGACCTTCTCGCCCAGCACTCCAAAGGACTCATCGGACTCTCCGCCTGCCTCCGCGGCCACATCGCCGAGACCATCCTATCCGATAAGTACGAAGACGCCCGCCGCCTCGCCCACACTTACTCCGACATACTCGGCCGTAATAACTTCTTCCTCGAGGTGCAGGACCACCACTTAGACCAGGATAAGAAGCTCACTCCCGAGCTGAATCGTCTCTCGCAGGAAACCGGCCTGCCGCTTGTCGCCACTAACGACTCTCACTATCTCCGCAAAGACGACGCGCGCGCGCACGAGATCCTCATGTGCATCCAAACCGGCAAGACCATGAGCGACCCGAACCGGATGCATTGGAGCACGTCCGACTTCTATCTGAAGTCGCGCGATGAAATGATGGAGTTATTCGGCGAGCTCGAAGACGCCGTCGACCGCACATGGGAAATCGCCCAGCGCTGCAACGTCAGCCTGCAAAAGGTCGCCGAGCCGTTCCCGCGCTTCGACGTTCCCCCCACCCACACCACCGACACCTATTTCGAATATGTCGCCCGCGAGGGTTTCGAGAAACGCCGCCCGCGCCTCGAAGCCATGCGCGCCAAGGGCTTGCTGAAACACGAAATCCCGGAATACATCGAGCGTCTGGAACGCGAAATCAAAATGATCCAGACCATGAAGTTCTCGGGCTACTTCCTGATCGTTTGGGACTTCATCTACTACGCGAAATCCATCGGCATTCCCGTCGGCCCCGGCCGTGGGTCGGCCGCCGGCAGCCTGGTCGGCTACGCCATGGCCATCACCGATATCGACCCGCTGCAGTATGGTCTCCTCTTCGAGCGCTTTCTCAATCCGGAGCGCATCAGCATGCCCGATATCGATATCGATTTCTGCATGAACCGCCGTGGCGAAGTGATTCAATACGTCACTAAGAAGTACGGCCGTGAGCAGGTCGCGCAAATCATCACCTTTAATACGCTGGGCGCCCGCTCGGCTATTAAAGACGTCGGCCGCGTGCTCGAAATGCCCTTCGCCGACGTGGAGCGCCTCACCAAAATGGTGCCCAATGAACTCAACATCTCGCTCGAAGACGCCATGCAGGCCGAGCCCGGCTTCGCGGAAGCGGCCAAGAAAGACCCGCGCGCCGACGACGTCTTAAAGGTCGCGTTGCGCCTCGAAGGCCTCGCGCGAAACTGCTCCGTTCACGCCGCCGGCGTCGTGATTTCGCCGCAACCGCTCGTAGAACTGGTGCCGCTCTACAAGACGAACCGCGACGAAATTGTGACGCAGTTCGACATGAACGGCCTCGATAAGCTCCAGCTCCTGAAGATGGATTTTCTGGGGCTCACCACGCTCACCCTCATCCAGGACGCGCTGCGCCTCATCGAAAAGCGCCACGGCGTCAAGATCGTCCCCGAGGATTTGCCGCTTGACGATCCCGCCACTTACGACGTCTTCTGCAAAGGCATCACCAGCGGCGTATTCCAGTTCGAATCGAGCGGCATGCGCGACATTCTGCGCCGCTACCGCCCCAGCCGCCTCGAGGATTTGACCGCGCTCAACGCCCTCTACCGCCCCGGCCCCATTCAAGGCGGCATGGTGGACGATTTCATCGAGCGCAAGTGGGGCCGCCGCGCCGTGCAGTACGATCTGCCGGAGTTGAAGGAACTGCTCGAAGAGACCTACGGCGTCATCGTCTATCAGGAGCAGGTGATGCAGATCTCCAATCGCATCGCCGGCTATTCGCTGGGCGATGCCGATCTGCTGCGCCGCGCCATGGGCAAGAAGAAGCTCGAAGAGATGACCGCGCAGCGCGAGCGCTTCATCAAGGGCGCCGTGGAGCGCGGCCATTCGCCCAAGAAGATCGAGAAGATTTTCGATCTCATGGAACAGTTTGCCGGCTACGGCTTCAACAAGTCGCACTCCGCCGCCTACGCATACCTCGCTTTCGTCACTGCATACCTAAAGGCCCACTACCCCATCGATTTCATGGCCGCGCTGCTCACCTCGGAAACCGGCACGACGGCCAAGGTGGTGAAGTACATCAACGAGTGCCGCGAAATGGGCATCACCATTCTGCCGCCCGACGTGAATCACAGCGAATTCAACTTCACTCCCGACGGCGACAACCAGATCCGCTTCGGCCTGGGCGCGGTGAAGAATCTCGGGCAGGGCGCGGTCGAAGCCATCTGCCGTGCGCGCCAGGAGGATGGCGCCTTCACTTCCATTTATCAATTCTGCGAGAAGGTGGACATGAGCGCCGTGAACCGCCGGATGCTCGAAAGCCTCATCAAGGCCGGCGCCATGGATTCTCTGGAAGGCACGCGGGCGCAAAAAATGGCGGCGGTGGAAGGCGCCATGGAATCGGGACAGCGCGTCTGGCGCGACCGCGAAAGCGGCCAGGGCGGCCTCTTCGGCGAGATCTTCGGCAATGCCGAAACCCACGCCAAGCCTTTGCCCGATGTGCCCGACTGGACCGAAAAGGATAAGCTCGCCGGCGAAAAGGAGTTGCTCGGCTTCTGGGTGACGGGTCATCCGCTAGACCGCTACACGGACAAAATCGCCGAGTTAGCCACACACGACAGCCAGAATCTGGAGGGCCTCAACAAGGGCGCGGAAGTGGCAATTTGCGGCGTACTAACCGGAATCACGCGCAAGCGCAACAAAGAGGGGAAACCGTGGGCAGCCATGACTCTCGAAGACCTCACCGGTTCCGTGGAAGCGCTGGTCTTCGCCGCCAGTTATGAGCGCCTTGCGCCGCAAGTGATGGAAGACCAAGCCGTGCTGGTGCGCGGCCTGGCGCTGCCCGAAGAGAGCGCCTCCACCAAAATCTCGGTGCAAGACATCATTCCTCTCGATAACGCGCGCATCGATTTGCCCAGCGTGATTTCCATCCGCGTGTGGCTGGGCCGCAACGGAGTCGGCGATAAGGCGCAAGCGCTGGAGGAGCTATTCCGCCGGAAGCCGGGCGACACTCAGGTCCGCTTGCGCCTGGAAGCGGCAAGAGACTTTTCGGTACTGCTCGATGTATCCAGTAAGGTGCGCCCCGACCGCGAATTCAAGACCGCGCTAGAAGCCATCTGCGGCGCCGAGTGTCTGGAAAGGGTAGCCGGGTGACGCAAGTGGCGCGGGCCCGTGGCCTGCGATGCCGCCGAGCCGTTCCGAGCGCTCGGCCTTCAGGCGCAATCTGTGGGCCACGTCCCGCTTGCCACCACTCTGGCAGCATGCTGCCGCCCGGCCAGAAGGGCCGTAGCCGGCGATCCCGGACGCACGCTGGCCGAGCACTAAGCTACTACTGGCGAACTAACGCCGCATGCAGGCTAGCACCTCATCGACGTCGAGAACTTCGGAGACGAGGAGCTTAACTCGGGGATGGTAGTGAAAAATGCAGGGATAGGGTGTCTCCAAGGTCTTACGATCCGGTGCGTGGAGAATGACAGGCTTTCCCAGCGCAAGTGCGGCCCCGATTTCGACATGCGTTCCGTAGCCACCGGGCAGCAGCACTACGAGTACGTCAGCCTCGCGGACCGCAGCGATCTCTGCCAAGGCGGTGTCCGCATATCCGCCAGAGTCGACATTTTTCTGTTCAGCCCAATCGAATGTCCGTTCCCAACCTTGAGCCTTGAGGGCTTCGAGGAGCGTCACAGCTTGGGCGCCGCGATCCTTCCTGGTCGAGAGATAGAAGCGATTTGGCGTATTGCCTCACCCGAGTTGCTCGTTACCGAGCGTCCGCCAAAGGTACCAGCATGCGACGGATCGAAACGGGCGCCACGTCTCGCTGAGGCTCTCGCTGCTATAGGCGGTTCCGTAGACATTTGCGATGGCCCGTTCGAGCCCGACATCGCCCGATGGAAGCTCATCCGGCTCCCGAAGAACCATGATGCGAAATACTGCACGTGTCCAGGGCCCGATACCTTTAATACCAGCAAGGGCCTCTTCCCATGGCTGACCTTGCCGCACATTGGCGCGAATCTCCTCGGATCGCTGGAGAACGGTAATGCAGCACTGGGCTCGGCGCTCAGAGAGACCGAGTGCGCGCAGACTCGCTGGATTCGGCACGGCGACTGGCGACGGCATTGCGAGCATCGGGTATGCAGACTTCACCCGTTCGGCGAGACGGCAGGCAACGCTGGTAGAAATCTGTTGAGCCATAATGATTCGCATCAGCCCCCAGATCGGCTCTTCGGTTGGGCGAGAGGGCCAGCGAGTTCGTTGAGACGCAATGAGCGTCCCTAGCGTGGGGTCGCGAGCTGACAGTAGGCGCTCGGCTGTCGGGAGCGCCACTATCGATTGAACTGCGTCTCCGTTTTGCAACGGTCCCTCCACGTTGTCTTCTCGTCCTCCTGGCTGACGCTAGTTTGGAGAGTGCAATGATTCCAATGATTGCCTAAAATTGTCACTGCTTCTTGTTGATCAGTCGCGTTGGCAAGGGCGGCTGCGAAGTCATCGCATTCCCCATAGGTTAGGTCTCCTATTTGTTGCTTGATGTCGTCTTTCAGCGAGACGCCCACGGCCTGAAGTTTTCCTTCGAGGTCCAGCTTCGTAGGGCCCCAATCCTTCTTGGTCATTTTTGCCTCGAAAGTTGGCGGCATGATCTGCACGACCCGATCAAATCGGCCCTGCCGCCGAATTGCGAGATCGAACTCTCCGACGTTGTTTGTTGCGATGATGAAAACGAGCGTCGCTCGCTTATGAATGTTCGTTAGCTTTGGAAGCATTGCCGTTGTCAGGAGGCGAGAGAACGGCTCAGCCCTCGAGGATCCCCGCTCTCGCACGAGTTCGTCAAACTCGTCGAAGAGGACCACGGCACGTTCGGTCTCCTCGAGCATTCTGAAGATGGTGTTCGCCTCCGCTTGAATGCCATCCATTCCGTTGCGGAGCAGAAGCGAGGGATCAATGGCGAGATGGGGCCATCCGAGGAACTTGGCAATCAACTTTGATAGCTCGGTTTTTGACGTGCCTGGGGGCCCGAAGAAAATGGCGGACCGAGGTGTCCGCTTGTTGAAGGTTCGACCTTTCTCGATGCCGCCGCGTTCGTCGGCGAGGGGGCTGACGAATTCCTTCCAAAGAAACTCCCGCAGCGAGTGGTGCTTGCCTTGCACGTTCACCGTGCTATCAAGGAACTCCTTCGCGAAGTCGGCCTCTGTGCTTCCGTGCACAGAGGGTATGGGAAAGGGTGATTCCAAATATCTAAATACTTCGCGGCGGACGGCCTCGGCCAGCAAACGGTCAAGCGAATGAACAAAATGATAAACCGACGCTGTTGCCCACGATTCAGGATCTTCCAACTGCGGATGGTGCCCTGAAGTCCATGCCTGAACGCCATCTTCCACGCGATAGACGCTGCTAGAAACTGATTCGGCAGCCGAACTTAGTTTAGGCAAGTAGTCGAGCAACAGGTCCTGCAGTTCGCGCTGTTGGAGAAGTTGGGCCAGCATCTCATACTCATAGCAGTAGGCGTTGCCGTAGTTCTTGTAGTGAAACAGGGGGCGGCTCAAGGGCCAAGTCCCATCATCGCGTTGGCACTCGAAGAAAGTCTTGAGAGCCGCGCGTTGAATACTGGTTTGCTCGGGGTCCGTTTTGGAGCTAGGCGTAACGGCAGTTACCAACATCAATAAATACGCTACCGCGAACGCGTCCGCTGTCTTGCTTTTAGCCTGAATCAGGGCGAGCTGCCGCGTAAGCTCTGCCCAAGCCCATTTATTCACGAGTTTCCGCAGCTCGTCCTTCAGCTTTCCGCGCCGATGAAGGGAACGCACCACGAGTTGCGTTAGGTAGGCTGACGGCGGGTATTTCTCGATACGCACGCCGCCGTGGCCTTCTTCGACCTCCTTCTGAAGCAGCTCTTCCATCTCGGCCACGCGAACGTTGTCGCTAGGATCGAGAGGTTCATAAAGGCCCTCCAATGCGGTGACGGCCTCCAGTATCCATGCAATAGTGAACGGGTTGTTGTCTGGAAGCCCGGCGCTGGTCTTCTTTGAGATAAGGTACTGCAGCAGCGCTTTGGTCGGTGCCTTGTCGGCTTTCCACGAATCTGTTGCGACCAACGAGACAACGCAGGTGGCGGAACTAGAGACGGAGATCTTATTGTTGCCCCTGACGTGTTGGTAGCCTTCGTCATTTGCGAAGTATTTGAGCGAGGCAACCTGGTCTTGCTGGATTTGTCTGCAGAAGAGCCGGAGGCATTCCAGTTTCCGGAAATCAATTGCAGTGTTTGGATTGCCACCGCAGGTAAACAGCATTGGAGTTTTCCGATGGCTACTGCGTGTAAATGGGCATTCGGAGCGTCGTTCGGAGCTCCGCCACTTCCCGGCCGACGCGGCGCGCGGGCTCGTCGATGCCGCTCGAGCATGTCAACGTCGCCTCAATTCGCTCAAGGATGTGATGGGCTTCTTCCGCCGAGGCATGGGGATCGATCAGCATTCCCTCATTACTTATCGGACGTGGGTCTGCTGCGACCACGCGCAGGGCCACTGCAAGCGTCGGTATCGTGGTCACGTACTGCCGCAACGTCAAGTCACTGGGTACGTGGATGGAGAAAATCGGTACGCCAATGGCCGCGGCAAAGCCGACCTCCATAGATGCCGACTGACCGACGTACCCGTCGGGACAGACCAACCACAGAAAATCGGCCGCTCGGATGCACTCCAAGTGTCGGTCTTGAACAAGCCGCACCGATCTGACACGGTCACTTGCCACGAACAAAAACTCCCCTTGCTGTGCTACAACCCGCGGATCGGCTGGAGAAAGCACCCGTATGGAGAGGGACGCCAGCTCTTGAACAGCCGCAGTGATTGCTCCCATGTGCCGATGAAAGCTGCCGGACACGGTGCCGTTGAGATGTCGTTCGCCAACCCGCCGACTTGTAGGCCTCATACCAAGCCCTCCACAGCCCTTCGCGCCTTCAGAGCGAAGGACCAGTATTTAGAGCGGAAATCGTACTCGGCAGGCATCACGTTCCTCCACTCGCCTGTGCGCATTATACGTTGATCGGCATCTCACTCGACCCCCACAGCGACTACGGCCGCAGTCAGCCCAACTTTTATTCGCGAGTCTCGCAGGCATCCGAGGAACTTGACCCGAATGGGTTGGGTGAGCCCGGTCGATCCATACTCCATATTGTATCGTAATGGAAATTCGCGGTAGCTGTCAATATAAATCTTTGTAAACTACAGTATATAAAAGAATAATTCCTTGAACGTTCTTGGTAAAGTGCGGTAGTGGATCTTGCCTCCTCGGAACCGCTGCACATTGCGAAGGTAGACAAATCCTATCGCATCGTCATTCCAGTGGCGCTAGCACAACAGGCCTCCTGGATCGCGGGTGACGACGCCCTTTCCGGCTGGCTGCTTATGGGCAATCCCGGTCGGTGCAGGTTGCTCTCCCCGGCCGAAGTCGAAAATGACACCGCTCTTCTGTCCCTGCGTGCCCGAATCAACGCGGAATTGCGCACCGTCATGAATGGCTTGCTGGAATTCCACGACGAAGCATCCTTGGCACTGGCACTCCGCCTGGTCCAAGTACGAATCGCGCCACCTGAACCTGGCCGTCGATTGACGCTGCCAAAGGCGATCGCCGCCATAATGCAAATCCGGCCAGGGGAGAGCGAACTTGCGCTGTGGTTCGTTCACGGCCACATCGAACTTTGGACAATCGAGTTGCTGAGATCAGCCGTCACCACACCCCTTACAGAGATCATCTGAGAACCACGCGTGAACCGTCGAACGACTCGGGTCAAGCCTCCGACGAGTCTGCACGTGGGTCGCCAGAGATTGTCGCCTCAAATTGGCCCGCAGTTTTGTGCCTCATCTAGCTCTAGCTGGTTTCTGCGCTGAGGCCTTGCAAGGCCAGGAAATGTTGCCGTAGCGCCGGGAGGCTCGATAAGGCTAGCGGATGCTGGACCTGGACAATGAGCGCACTATTCATACCGCAAAGCGATCAGCGGATCCACCCTGCTCGCGCGCCGCGCCGGCACATAGCAGGCTAGCAGCGTCACTGCGATCAGCAGCGCCGCCATGGCGAGAAATGTCACCGCGTCCATCGAGCTCACGCCGAACAACAGCCCCGAGAGAAACCGCGTCAGCGCGAAAGCGCCAATCGCTCCAGCCGCGGTACCGGCGAGCGCCAGCCGCAAACCGGCCCGGCCGATCATTCGCAGAACGTCGCCGGTCTGCGCGCCCAACGCCATGCGTATGCCGATCTCGCTGGTGCGCTGCGCCACCGCATAAGAGATGACGCCGTAGATGCCCAACGCCGCCAAAACCAGAGAGAGCGCCGAAAACAGCGTGAGAAGCATCGTGAGGAATCGCGGCCGCGAGCGGTCGGCGTTCAGCACGTCCTCCAGCAGCCGGATGCTCGATACGGGCAGCGATGAGTCGAGCGCATGAACCTGCGATTGAATAGGGCGCACCATCGCCAGCGGATCGCCCTGGGTCTTAATCGCCAGGTAGCCAGTGCCGAATGTGAATGGGTACTGCTGATAGGGCACGAAAAGTTCCGTCCCGGTAGCGCGGTCGATGCCGGCGTTCTTGATATCGCCGATCACTCCTACGATCATGCGCAACGGCGTGTCCATGCCGCCGGTGCGGAGGCGATGGCCGATGGCGCTCTCGCGCGGCCAGAAGACCCGCGCCATGGTCTGGTTGATCGCCACCACCGGCGTGGCGCTCGAGCCGTCGCTCTCGGTAAGCAGGCGGCCTTCAATCAGGCGCGCGCCAACCGTCCCGAAATACGACGGGCTCACGATGCTCCAGTAATCCACATTCTGCATGGGACCGTTGGGAACCGGCACGAAGCCCTCGATGGGGGTATCGTTGGCGTTGATGCGGCGGTTGGGTGGAAGTCCGTTCGTCATCGATACCTTCACAACGCCCGGCAGAGCGCCGATCCGCGAGAGCAGCGATCCCCAGAAGTTCCTGATCTTCGCCAGATCGGAATATGCCGGTGAGGGCAAGGCGAGGCGCATCGTCAGTACATGCTCGGGGTTGACGCCCGCATCCACTTGCTGCAGCTTCCAGAAGGCTTTCACCATCAGCCCGGCGCCGATCAGCAGCACCAAAGCCAACGCCAGTTCGCTCGCCACCAGCACCGATCGGAACGCGTTCCCTCCCCCGGCGGTGTTTCTGCCACCGGCGTTCTTGAGCGTGTCCGCCAGGCTGCCCACTTTGAGATGGAAGATGGGTGCGAGCCCGAACGCAATGCCGGTCAGGAGCGAGACGCCCAGGGCAAACGCCAGCACCTGCCAATCGATATTCACCTCGGCGACGCGCGGGATGCTGCCGGCGTTGGTCGCCACCAAGAGGCGCAGTCCACCAATCGCGAGAAGCATGCCGAGCGCGGCTCCGGTAACCGAAAGCAGAATGCCTTCCGTGATGAACTGCCGCAGAAGCTGGCCGAATCCCGCGCCCACCGCAGCGCGTACGGCAATCTCACGGCGGCGCGCCTCGGCGCGGGCCAGCAGCAGATTGGCGACGTTGACGCACGCGATCAGCAGCACAAACGCTACTGCGCCCAGCAGGACCAGCATCGCCGGCCGCACGCCTTTAACCACTTCGTCCTGAAAATCGGCGAGCACTATGGGATGGAACTTGGGGTCGAAGGGATGATTGGCGCGCGCCGTGGTCGCGCCCATTTGCGTCGCGTAGCGCGTCATCTCGGCCTGAGCTTGCGCTATGGCGACGCCCTCATTGAGCCGGGCAAGGATGGAGAGATAATGCGAGCCGCGGCCGCCCGGTTTCGCGGGGTCGATTTGGACCGGAGTCCAAAGCTCCGGCGGATCCACCTCGCCGGGATTAAAAGCGAACGAAGGTGGCATGACGCCTACCACCGTGCAGGCTTGGCCATTGAGGCGAATATCGCGGCCCAGAATGCTGGTTTCGCCTCCGTATGCCCGCTGCCAGAGTCCATAGGAAAGCACGGCGGTCGCCGGCGCGTTGGGGTCGTCATCGGCGGGCGTCAGCAGACGGCCTATCATCGGCTGGACGCCGAGCATGTGGAGCAGGCCGCCGGTCACAAACCCGGCTTGCGCGCGAACTGGTTCGCTGACGCCCGCCAGGTTCGCGCCGCCATTCACCCAGCCTTCAATCTCTTCGTAGGATTTGGCGTCGCGCTTCAGATCGAGATATTCCGGCGGAGAAAGCCAGAAGTGCCGCAATCCGCCATTGGGAAAAGTGGGGAATTCGGTGAAGACGCGAACCAGCCGGCTCGACTGGGCATACGGCAGGGGCCGAAGCACAACCGCATTCACCACGCTGAAGATGGCGGTTGTCGCTCCGATGCCGAGCGCGAGACAAAGCACGGCCGCCGCAGTGAAGCTCGGGTTCTTGGCCAGTACACGCAGGGCGTAACGGGCGTTTTGGATGACCGTCATAATGGCCAGTTTAGACGCCGAGACCCTTGTTTCGTTGGGAAATCCGGCCTGAAGGGCGATACGGTTTGGAATTTGGAGCGGGAGACCGGATTCGAACCGGCGACATCGACCTTGGCAAGGTCGCACTCTACCAGCTGAGTTACTCCCGCGCTAGGCAGGTACCCATTTTCCACCAGAAACATTTGGTATGTCAAATGTTGCTATAAGATTAAGAAAACGCTACCGTTATATTATTGCGGCAAAACCTTGCCCTTGTGCTAGACTACATTCTCAGTTGACCTGAGGAGGGCAGGCGGCCTACCAGGTTTAAGGGCGGCGCTTGAATCGATCCTTCATAACGTGCCACTTGGTTTTCTCATAGACTGCCGTGGAAATACTGTGGAAAACAATGTTGGAAACAACGGGTCGTCGTGTGCAAAAACGATGAATGCTTGGGATCAGATCCGCCAGCACCTGCAAAACAAAGTCACTGCGGAAAACTACAACAACTGGCTTCGAGGGACTGCGTTCCTCGGTATGGACGGCGATACGCTCTTCGTTTCGGCGCCCGATCGGGAGACTCGCACCTGGCTCGAAACGGAATTCGGCGCGCCGGTGCGCAACGCGATTCGCGAGCTTGGTCTTACGGTGCGGCATGTAAGCTACGAATCGGCGCCGGCCCCGGTTGGCAAGGGCCCCAGTCCGCTTTTGGTTCCCGCGGAGGGTGGTGAGTGGGAAGCTCCAGTCAGCGCCTTGAACCCAAAATTCACGTTTGACACCTTTGTTGTTGGCGCATCGAACCAGTTTGCGCACGCGGCCGCTAAATCCGTGGCGCAGAACCCCTCGCGCAGTTACAATCCGCTCTTCCTCTACGGCGGCGTGGGCATGGGCAAGACCCATCTGATGCATGCGATCGGCCGCGCGCTGATGGATAAATACACCTCCATGCGCGTGATCTATACCTCTACCGAGCGGTTTATGAACGAGATGATCTCATGCATTCGCCTCGAGCGCATGCAGCATTTCCACCAGCGATACCGCGAGGCCGATGTACTGCTTATCGACGACATCCAGACGCTTGGCAATAAGGAGCGGACGCAGGAGGAATTCTTCCACACCTTCAACGATCTGCATGAACACCAGAAACAGGTTGTGATTTCAAGCGATTCTCCACCGAAGGATATCCCCGGCTTGGTGGAACGTCTTCGGTCGCGATTCGAGTGGGGTCTGATCGCCGATATACAACCGCCCGACCTCGAAACCAAGATGGCTATTCTCGACAAGAAGTCCGAGGCCGAGGGCGTCAAGTTGCCCGACGATGTGCGTACCTTCATGGCGTCGAAGACCAAATCGAACGTACGCGAGCTGGAAGGCGCGCTGGTAAAGCTGCTGGCCTATTCAGAGCTTACTGGCACGCCTATCAATATGCCTATGGCGCAGCAGGTTTTGAAGCATCTGGTACACATCCAGGACCGGCGCATCACCATCGATGCTATTCAGAAAGGCGTCGCCGAACGGTTTCAGATCAAGCAGGCGCAACTGAAGGAAAAGAGCAACACGAAAAAGGTGGTGTATCCCCGGCAGGTAGCCATGTACCTGGTGAAAGAGCTGACGGATGCCTCCTTGCCGGAGATCGGACGGGCGTTCGGCGGCAAGCACCATACCACCGTGATCCATTCCATAAACAAGATCGACCAATCGCGTCACAATGATCCTGAATTAAACAGGCTGCTTCACAGCCTAATGGACTCATTACAATGACTTTAGTAATTTTATCCACAGTAGCTGCGCCGGCAACGGCTGGAAAAATATACAAAAACGCTCTCCAGCCGGTTTTTGCTACTTTCCCGCTCCTGTTTCCGACAAGTAGCGCTAGCGTAAAGTAGCTGATTTTAGTATAATTTAGATAGTCTTCAACATTTGCACAGACCCGATGAATGCGGTTCTTATAGTACCTATCTATGTAGTCTCACCAGAGTAGGAGTCGCGATCCATGGAATTCACTGTCAGCAAGTCCGATTTAGTGCGCGAATTGAGCCTGTCGCAAGGCGTGGTCGAGAAGAAGACCACCATTCCGATTCTCTCGAATGTGCTGATTG
Organism: Bryobacterales bacterium; assembly: GCA_003135055.1. GTDB lineage: Bacteria > Acidobacteriota > Terriglobia > Bryobacterales > Bryobacteraceae > PALSA-243. The sequence goes on from PLDF01000403.1 coordinate 18,862, forward strand.
AGGCCGCCGGAGAACGGATCACGTTGACGGCTACCGACCTGGAGCTGGGCATCCGGTGTTCGTGTCCTGCCAGGGTAAAAAAAGAAGGCTCGGGAACCGTACCGGCGAGAAAGTTGCTGGAATATATGCGGCTGTTGCCGGAAGGCGACGTCCACATGAAATTCCTGGAAAACCACTGGGCGAACATCACGAGCGGCCGCTCTAAAACGCGCATCGCCGGCATGTCGCGGGAGAGCTTCCCGGAGTTGCCGCAGATGCCGCCCGCCATCGCCGAGATACCGGTTAAAACCCTGGCGATGATGATCACGCGGACCGCGTTCGCCATCTCGACGGAGGAATCGCGGTTTACGCTGAACGGCGCTCTGCTACTGATGCAGCCTGAGGGATTGACGATGGTTTCGACCGATAGTCATCGGCTGGCATTCGTGCGGGCTGCCGCTGCCGATAGCGGCAAGGTTGATCAGCAGTTTCGCGCGCTGATTCCGAAAAAGGCCATGGCCGAACTGATCAAGCTAGCGGATGAATCGGGCCCGGAAGGCAAGGTGATGTTCTCAGGCGACGACAATCACCTCTTCTTCGAAATTGGCCACCGTTTGCTGATGACCAGGAAGTTGACGGGGAATTTCCCCGACTACGAGCGTGTGTTGCCCAAGGACCATACTTTTACGGCCAAGCTGGAAAAGAACGAAATCAAATCGGCGATCGAGCGCGTGGCACAGTTCGCCGATGAGCGGTCGCGAGCTATCCGCGTTCAATTTGCGGAGGGTGAGGTCCGCATTTTTTCTTCCTCGGTAGAGATGGGCGAAAGCGAAGAAAGCGTGCCCAGCGAGTATAACGGGCCCGATCTTGAGATCGGATTTAATGCTAACTACCTGCTGGAGTTTCTACGCGCGGTTCCACAGGACCACGTGTCGTTTGAGTTGAAAGACCAGAAGAGCGCCGGTGAAATGCGTCCGGCGGGCGAAGGCATAACCGGGCAGTATCGCTACATCGTTATGCCAATGAGAATTTGAGTCATGCTCATGAGCGGTGAGCGCAGCGCAGCAAGAAACCAAATATGGCAAATGAAGTGAACCCCGGCCACGAGGGCCAGAACGACTACGATTCCAGGAGCATCAAAGTGCTGGAAGGGCTGGAGGCCGTACGCCTGCGTCCGGCAATGTATATCGGTTCAACCGGCGAAATGGGTCTGCATCATCTGGTGTATGAGGTGGTGGACAATTCCGTCGATGAAGCGTTAGCCGGATATGCCACCGAAGTCAACGTAATCATTCACGACGATAATTCCGTTACGGTGATCGATAACGGCCGCGGCATTCCCGTGGATATTCACGAAGAAGAGGGAGTCTCGGCCGCGCAGGTGGTGATGACCAAGCTGCACGCAGGCGGCAAGTTCGATAACAACAGCTACAAGGTTTCGGGCGGTTTGCACGGCGTAGGCGTGAGCTGCGTCAACGCGCTCTCAGAGCGGTTGGAGCTGGAAATCTGGCGCCCCGAAGGCAACAGCGGCCCGAGCTATACCTGGCAGCAGGAATACGCATGTGGAGCGCCCAAAGGGCCGCTGACGAAGATGGGCAAGGCCGGCCGCAAGACCGGCACGCGCGTCACCTTCAAGCCCGATCAAACCATCATGATGGACCTGGTATTCAACTACGACACGCTGGCGAATCGCTTGCGGCAGTTGGCGTTCTTGAACAAGGGCCTGAAGATCACGTTGCTCGATGAACGTGTAGACCCCGAAAAAAGTAGCGAGTTTATGTTCTCCGGCGGCATCGCCGAGTTCATCAAGCACCTCAACCGCGGCAAGCAGGTGCTGCACGAAAAGCCGATCCATTTCGAGATGGAGCGCGAGATGCCGAACGGCGGCGGCACGATGACCATGGAAGTGGCTATGCAGTACAACGACGGCTACTCGGAAACCGTCCAAAGCTTCGCCAACAATATCAATACCGTGGATGGTGGAACGCATCTGCGAGGGTTTTATTCGGCGCTCACGCGAACCATCAACGCTTTCGGGCAATCGGCCGGGCTGTTCAAAGACGTCAAGGAGAATCTGACCGGCGACGATGTCCGCGAAGGCCTCACAGCGGTTGTGAGCGTCAAGATTCCCCAGCCGCAATTCGAAGGGCAGACCAAGGGCAAGCTCAACAGCGACATCAGCGGCCAGATGACGCAGTTCGTCAACGAGAAACTGGGCGAATATTTCGACAAAAACTCGCCCGTGGGCCGCAAGATTGTCACCAAGGCAATCGAAGCGTCGCGCGCACGCGAGGCGGCGCGTAAGGCGCGCGATCTCACGCGGCGCAAGGGCGCGCTGGAATCGGGCGGCATGCCGCACAAGCTGGCGGATTGCCAGGAACGCGACCCCGAGCGTTGCGAGCTGTTCCTGGTTGAAGGCGAATCGGCCGGCGGAACGGCCAAGCAGGGGCGCGACCGGCGGTTCCAGGCGATTCTGCCGTTGAAAGGCAAGATACTCAACGTCGAGAAAGCGCGCTACGACAAGATGCTGGGCCACGAAGAAATCCGCGCCATGATTACGGCGCTGGGCACGGGCATCGGGAAAGACGATTTCGACGCGACCAAAATCCGCTACGGCAAGATCATCATCATGACCGACGCCGACGTGGACGGCTCGCACATCCGCACGCTGCTGCTGACATTCTTTTTCCGACACATGCACGAGCTGATTCTGCGCGAGAGAATCTTCATCGCGCAGCCGCCGCTCTACAGCATCAAGAAGGGCAAGAGCGAAAAGTACATCAAAGACGACAAGGAGCTCATCAAGGAAATCACGCGGCGGGCCATGGATAACCTGAAGCTTGAGATCCACTCCACCGGCAATGGAACCGGTCCCAAGGCGACGCTGGAAGGTGGGGAACTGCGAGCCTTCCTGCTGAACCTGGACGAGTTCGAGCAGATGTTCCACAAGGTGGAGCGCCGGCTGCGCGACCCGCGCGTGGTGGAAGTAGTGAGCAACGTCGAGCTGCGCCTCGATGCCAAAGCCGAATTTCAGGAGGAAGCCAACCTGAAGCCGGTATTCGACGCGCTCAAGGACCTCGGCCTGAATCCGGAGATGCGGCGCGATGAGGAGCACTCCGCGTATACGGTGGTGTATAAGGACACAACCCAAGCCGAGCGCGGCGTGGGAATGAATCTGCTTTCGCAGCCCGAGTACCGCCGATTCAGGGCGCTGGCGAAGACCATCGCGCGGCATAACGATCCGCCGTTCGTGGTGGTGAAGGCCGACCAGCGCGAAACGCAGGCGGACTGGACCGGGCTATTGAACTACGTCAAGACGGAGGGCAAGCGTGGCGTCGACGTAAAGCGCTACAAGGGTCTGGGCGAAATGAATGCGGAGCAGCTTGCGGAAACCACCATGAACCCGGAGAAGCGGACGTTGCTGCGGGTGCGCCTGGAAGACGCGGTGCTGAGCGAAGAGATTTTTTCGACGCTGATGGGCGAAGACGTGGAGAGCCGCCGCAAGTTCATCGAAGAGAATGCGCTGGACGTGAAGAATCTGGACGTGTAAGGTAAGGCTATGGCAGTTGAGACCCTGGTTTCCGTGGAAGAGTATCTGAATACTTCTTACTCGCCCGACATGGAGTATGTGGACGGCGTATTGGTGGAGATCAACGTGGGAGATCCGATACACAGCTTTGTGCAAGGCCGCATAGCTCATGCTTTTTATCAGAAGTATCCCGAGATCATAGTGCTGCCAGAAGTGCGCTCCAAGACATCCGAAACGCGCTACCGCCTTCCGGACGTGGCGGTGACACTGCGTATGCCGGAAGGGCGGTTTATCAAGGAAGCGCCGTATATCGCCATTGAAATTCTTTCCGAAGACGACCGCGTCACCCGCCTGATCGAGAAGCTCAAGGAATACGCCGCCATGGGCGTTCCGAATATCTGGGTGTTCGATCCGCGGCTGAAGCAGATGTTCGTGTTCCACGGGAACAGCCTACAGGAAATCGAAGGCGACACGATCTCGACTGGCGAACCCCGGCTCGAACTGACGCGCGCTGAAATCTTTCAGGATTGATCGCGTTCCGGAGTACATCGCGCTGCGCTTCGTCATACTGCACTATCACATCCTGAAAAACGCCGGCACCACCATCGAGGACATCCTCGACCGCAACTTTGGCGACCGTTTCGCGCGGCTCGATACGGCCGACCGCGATGGACGCATCGAGCAGGCCGGCATTCTCTCCTATCTGGACGCGCACCCGCGCGTGCAGGCTCTGTCCAGCCACCAGATTCACTATCCCGTTCCGGCGGCGCCCGGCTACATCTTCTTCGATCTGTGCTTTCTCCGCGATCCCATCGACCGGCTGCGGTCCACGTACGATTATTTCCGGCAGCGGCCGGCTGAGGGCGATCCGCTGAGCGACGCCGCCAACACCTTGGGCTTCGGCGAATTCTTCCGATGCCTTCTTGAGCGCTTCCCGGAACAGGTGGATAATCCGCAAGTCAACCTGCTGGCGAATGGCGAAGCGAATCGCGAGACAGTTCCGGCGGACCTGGCGCCGGCGATAAAGCGGATGCTTCAAACATCGCTCCTTGGAGTGGTGGATTGCTTCGACCAAAGCATGATCGCGGGGCAGTCCCTGCTTCGCGTGGTCTTTCCGGCGCTCGATTGCTCCTACCAGCCGGCCAATGTATCGCGAGGCCTGGGCGGGACCGTAGCATCGCGCCGAGCCCAGTTCCAGGAGGCCTGCGGACGCACGGTATACGCGGAGCTGCTCCGGCAGAACGGGCTCGATTGCCGGTTAGTCCGGTCTGCGCGCGCGGAAGTCCGGCGGCGTTTCGCAATGGTTCCGGATGGGGCGTTGCAACTCAATGCGCTGAAGGGGCGCGCTCATGCGGCTCATTGACCGGTTGCGTTTGTTGCAGCAGGCTTGGGCCGTGCGGCGGCTCTTCGATGCGGCATTCTATCTGGAGCGCTATCCCGACGTGCGGCAGGCCGGCATGAATCCGTTGTTCCACTACCTGCGGAACGGCGCGGCGGAGGGACGCAAGCCGCATCGCTGGTTTGAGCCGGACTACTATTTGAGCTGCTGCCCGGAAGCGCGGAATAGCGCGAACCCGCTGCTGCATTTCGTCGAGACCGGCGGCCGTTTGGGCAATCCGCATCCGCTATTCGATTGCAACGCCTACCTGGCGGCGCATCCGGATGTAGCGCAGCGAGGAGTCAATCCCTTGCTGCATTACGTAAGGCAACAAAAGGCAACGCGCGCTACGCCCATTACCGCCAGACCGGTCGCTGACGCGCGCGGCTCTGACCGGAGCCACGACCGTGAGGGAGTGGTTTCCGGCGGCAACGAAAGCGCGACCAGGGGGTCGCGCGCGGACGGGGGCGTCCGCCCCACTTACAGCAGGGTGGAGATTCTGGACGTCGAAGTGGATATCGCCTTCTGGGAAGACGCTAAAGGCCGAATGAACTTTATCGCCGAGCCGCAACAACGGCCGTTTTTCCGTGCCATGCGATTCGACCAGCTTTCCGCGCAGCTCAAGCCAAAAGCTTAAGCCATAAGCTCGCGATACAGTTCCGCCTGGCGGCGCGCGATATCGTCCCAGCCGAATTCCCGTTCCACACGGCTGCGTGCAGTGGCGCCGAGGCGTTCGCGCTCTGGTGGATCGGCCAGCAGCCTCTCGATTGCCTGCGCCATCTCCGCGGCGTTCGTCGTCAAGATGAAGTCTTCGCCGGGCGAGAGGTCGAGACTGTTCACACCCGCCGGCGTGCTGACAATCGCCTTGCCCATCGCCATCGCTTCCAGAATTTTGATGTTGGTTCCGGCCGACGCGATCAGCGGCGCTACCACCACCGCGGCGCGGTCGTACGCGGGCCTCACGTCGGAGACGAAGCCTTCGAGCTCGACGCCAGGCTGATCGAGGTTAAGCCTCACGCGGTCGCGGTAGCGCTCCAGAAAATACTCATGCCGCGCGCCCGCAATAATGTGGAGCTTGGCATCCGGCAGCAACGGCCACACCTGCGCCAGGAAGAATTCGGCAGCCAACAAGTTGGGTAAATGCGCGAACGATCCGATGAATAACAAGCGCCGCGACTCCGGCTCGCGCCCTGAGGGACGAAACCGCTCCACATCGACTCCGTTGGGTAGAGCGACCGCGCGCGCTCCGGAAACGGCAGCGCGATCCTTCTCGGACATCGTAACTACGCGCGTCATTTGTCTCCACGCGGCTGTCTCGAATCGGCGCCATCGCTTCCATTGCCGGCGCACGTCCCAATCTTCGTCGGGTGCGAGCAGTTGCGCATAGAGATCGTAGGTGATGTCGTGCTCCACAAGGATGACCGGCGCCGGGGCGCAATCCACGGCATATTGCGCCATCTGGGTGAATTCGAGCTGCGCGACAGCGGGTTTCCACGTGCGGACCGCATCTCGCAAGGCTGCGCGGAAATCCGGCGAGCAGAACTCTTCGACCATATCCGGCCGTCGCGAGGCAGGCAGCGAGTGACTTCCATTGCGCTTAACCATCACTAACTCGACGCAAATCTCCAGCAATTCGGCGGGCGGAGGTTCGCCGGTCTCCGTGAAGCTGACCAGCACTTGATCGAACGAGCCCGCGGTGCGCCGCATCAGGTTATACATACGCACGGCGCCGCCGTGAGAGAGCGGAAACGGCAGATACGGACTCGCAACCAGGACTTTCGGATTCCGGGAAGGACTTCGCCCAGCGTAAGTGGCAACGACTCTCTCCGCGGCAACCGGAACCACCGCCGGCATTGCGCGGCGGACGCGCGCCCCCTCTTCGCTCCAATGCCATTTGACGAAGTTCCTGACGCGCCAGGCGATGTGCCGCGCAATCGCCGGAAGGCAACGCGGCCGCAGCATGAAGTTGTTCAGGTTTTCATTGAAGGCGAGAAAGTTCCGCGGGGCGAGAAATAGCGCCATCAGCCGCATCGCGCGGAAAGGCACGTTGGGAACCAGCATCACTCCAGCCAGGCGGATGGATTTCCCACGGAACGCGGCACGGCAACGCCCCAGGTTCTCGAGGCCTCGGTTAGCGTTGTAGCGGATCCATTTCAGATCGGCCCCGGCCGGCTGAAACTCCGCAACCACGTAGAGCGGGAGCTCGGGAAAAATCCCGCGCATGCGCTCTATGAGCCGGGCGTTCAGGTCGTCGGTTCCCGAAGCGAACGCGACTTTGATCTTCGGTTTCAAAGTAGGTAGCGCCGGCGGTCTTGCCGCCGGTTCTTTGCGGATGCAGGAACACTCTATTATGGACTGGCGTCTCCGGCTTGGCGCAATCCCGAGAGTGAAATGCAGCCACAGTTGTGGCTGAATTACGGCGGCGCGCCGCCTGACGAAGCGAGCAACTCCAGTCTTTCCGCGCGTCGCATGCGTCAGCGTGATTGGAAGTCAAACTGTCCTGGACCATTCGGGCAGTCATTCGGGCAGTCATTCGGGCACTTTACGGCGTGTGCAGCGTCCAAACAGTTGCTGCCAGCCGCGGCGTCCGAGAGGAGACGATCATGGGATCGAATGGGAAGCGTGTGCTCTTAACCGGTTTAGCCGCCGTTGCTATTGGCGTCTACGCCGAAATCGGTTTGTCCGCGGAGAAGGAACAGATCAACACTCCGGTCACGGCGGCGGTGGATAAAGGGATGAAGTGGCTCGTCTCCGTCCAGGGCAAGGACGGCGGATGGGGGCAGGATGGCGGCGAGACATCGTATGTCCGCACTGGTGAGCGCCTCGAGTCGAATGGAAACGATGTCGCGAACACGGCGGTAGCGGCGGAAGCCCTGCTGCACACCGGTAATACGCTATCGAAAGGAGCGTACCGCGAGAACTTGCAACGCGCCGTGGCATTCATTATGCAGCGCGTGGAACAGAGTCCGGCGGAGGGTCTGGAGGTCACGAATTTAAGGGGAACGCAGATTCAGCGCAAGCTGGGGCCGTACATCGACACGTTTCTTTCGGCGAAATTGCTGGGAGAGCTGGATGGCAATATGGGCAACGCGCAGGCCAACGCGCGCGTGCGGCAGGATTTGCAGAAGTGCGTGGCGAAGATCGAGAAGAACCAACTGAAGGACGGAAGCTGGAACATCGCGGGCGCGTGGGCGCCGATCTTTGGGACATCGCTGGCGTCGCAGAGCTTGGATCTGGCGAAGGCGAAGGGCGTGCCGGTGACGCAAATGGCCATGGCGAGGGTGCAGGATTACACGGAAAAGACGGCATCGGGCGGACCTGGAACGGGTGGCGGCTTCGGCTCAGGCAAGGGTGGCGGCGTCGGCCCCGGCTCCAGAGGCAGCATCGGCCCGGGCTTTGCTGCAGGCACAGCCGGCGGCATGCTGAGTGGAACCCCCGGGAGCCCGGGTCCAGTCGCTGCGATGCCTCCCCCGCCGCCTCCCTCCACGGCTGACACGGGCACAGCGACTGCCTCAGCTCCCGCAGTGTTTTCCTCTTCCGCCGGATTGTCTGCGTCCTCCGCGGGAGTCTCTCTCTACAAGCGCGCGCAGGAACTGGAGCAACTCAGCCGCTCGGACCAGGATCGCAAGACCAACGCGAACCAGATTGCAGTGATTAAAGCGCAGCTTTCCGATCCTCGTTTTATCACCGGCTTCGGGTCGGTCGGCGGCGAGGAGTTCTTCTCCTATCTGAACATCAGCGACAGCTTGCATCGCGCGGGTGGACCGGAGTGGGTGAGGTGGAACGCAGACATGAAGGACAAGGTGCTCAAGATGCAGAACGAAGACGGTACGTGGGCCGGGCACCACTGCATCACGGGCCGCGTGGCGGTGACCGGTGCGGCCATCCTGATCCTGGTGACCGACCGCGACGCGGCCGTGCAGTTGACCAGCGCGGCCAAGGTTAATACGGCGCGTTAATATGGGGCGTTATTATAACAAGGCCGGGTGATGCGGCGGCGCTCGATCTTTCAGCTGTTGCTGGCGGCTGCCGGATGCTCGCGGACTCCGCGGGCGGCGTTGCCACGGGCAGCAGAGTACCTGTGGAGCCAGCAGGCCAACGACGGCGGATGGCATAGCCGCACTTATGGCCTGCTGCGCTCCGGTCAGGCGCTGACTCCGTTCGTGCTGGATGCGCTGCTGCAGGTTCCGCCCGCGGTGTATCCAGGGCAGACTGCGCGCGTGGACCGCGCGATTGCCTTCATTGCCAGGAACACCCGCGCGGATGGCGCGCTGGGCCTGGCGGATTCCATTCCGGATTATCCAAACTACTCGACGGCGCTGGCGGTGCGCGCGCTATGCCGGGCACGGCGCGGGAGTTGGGAGTCGCTGGCGCAGCGGATGGCAAGGTATCTGCGGAGGCAGCAGTTCACGGAACAGAACGGGTGGCGCCGCGAGCATCCGGTTTACGGCGCGTGGGGAATGGGCGGCGAGCCTAGAACGCCGCCGGACACCGGCCACGTGGATTTGTCGATGACCAGATATGTGCTGCAGGCACTGC
>PLDF01000089.1 GCA_003135055.1 Bryobacterales bacterium
GTTTCGTTGTTGGCCATCATGATGCTGATGAGCTTTGTGTTCGGCTTGAGCGCGCGGTAAACGTCGAAAGGATCGACAACGCCGCTCCCGGAGACGGCAAGAAACGTGACATCGATGCCACGCTCCTGCGCCTTCTGGGCGGAGTGCAGAACAGCGTGGTGCTCGATGGCGGACGTGATGAGGTGATCGCCGGGGCGCAGGACGCCGAAGATGGCGGTATTGTCACTCTCGGTGCCGCCGGAGTTGAAGACGATTTCGGCGGGACGGCAGTTGAGGAGCGCGGCAACCTGTTCGCGGGCGCGCTCGACGGCGGCGCGGGCGTGCTGGCCGTGCTGGTGGATGGAGGACGCGTTGCCGAAGGAGTCGATGAAGAAGGGCCGCATAGCCTCCAGTACCTCGGGAAGCAGAGGTGTGGTGGCATTGGCGTCCATGTAGATGCGGCGCATACTTCCATTGTAACGGGGCTGGGATCGGGCAAGACTTCGCCAGGCGGCAAAAAGCGGACGCAAGTACCCATCGGATTCATGCAAAATTAAGTGTCGGGAGTCATCCTGTAGCTATGCGAGCGCTGATCGTCGAGGACGAGGCTCGGGTCGCGGAGAATATCGCGGCAGCGCTGCGCGAAAGCGCCGGTCTGGCGGTGGATGTGGCCGCGAACGGACCGGACGGCGTCGAGCTGGGGCGGCAGGCCAATTACGACCTGATCGTGCTGGACCTGATGCTGCCGGGAATGGATGGGCTGGCGGTGCTGAAGGCGATTCGGGCGAAGGGCCAGACCGCGCCGGTGCTGGTGCTGACAGCGGTGATGGAAAAGGCGTCGATCGTGCGGCTGCTGAATGCCGGGGCGGACGATTATCTGGCGAAGCCTTTCGATCTGGGCGAACTGCTGGCGCGCGCGAAGGCGCTGATCCGGCGCGGGAAGGGCGTGAGCCATCCGAGGATCGAGGTCGCGGATCTGGTGATCGACACACTGGAGAGAACGGTGACGGTGGCGGGCAAGCCGGTGGAACTTTCGCCAACGGAGTATCGCGCGCTTGAATATCTGAGCCATCGGCCGCGGTCGGTGATCTCGAAGCAGGTGCTGCTGGAGCATCTTTACGACTACAACTGGGAGCATCACTCGAACGTGATCGAGGCGCACATTTCGAATCTGCGGCGCAAGCTGAACCGCGGGCGAGACGGCCAGTGGATCGAGACGCTGCGCGGGCGCGGATACCGGCTAATGTCGGGAGGCGGCACAGCATGAAGCGCTATTCTCTTCGCCGGCGTCTGATCGCCGCTGTGCTGCTGCTGGAGTGCGCCCTGGTGGCAGGGCTGAGCGGCGCGTCGCTGCTGTATCTGTGGCGCGAACATATGCGGAGCTTCGACGTGATGGTGCGCGGGCGCGCCGACTCGCTGCTGGGCCAGGTGCACGATGCGGAGGATGCCGGGGACAACGTGGCCATCGATGCGGAGGCGCTGGACCTGCGCGGGCGCGATCTGTGGATGGCGCGCGACGAAGGCGGGCGGGTGCTGGCGCAGTCGGCGGGTTGGAGCAGCGATGTGCTGAGCAACTTTGGCGCGAAACCGGCAGCGCACGATTTTCGCGTGCAGGGAAAAATGTTTCGCGGGCTGATGCTGCACGGGATAAGGCAGATCGACGCGGAGGGCGGCAGCCCGGGCATCGCGCGGCCCGTGACCATTTTTTATGCTGCGCCGCTGGCGCCGGTGGATGAGGCGATTTGGCGGGCAGCGCGGTTTCTGGCGGTGGCGAGTTCCCTGCTGCTGCTGCTGACGGCGGGAGGGTTGGCACTGCTGCTGCGGCGAGGACTGGCGCCGCTCGAAGAGCTGAGCGTGGCGGCGGCGGAAATGACCCCGAGCCATCCGCGATTCCACGCGCCGAAGAGCGCTCACTCTACTGTGGAGCTGGCGGTGCTGGCGGGGGCGCTGGAGTCGGCGACGCGGCGGCTGGAAGAGGCTTTCGTGCAGCAGCAGGTCTTCGTCAATGATGCCGCGCACGAACTGAAGACGGCAGTGACGATCATCAAGTCATCGCTGCAACTGCTGGCATCGCGGCCGCGGAGCACGCAGGAATACGCGAAGGGCCTCGAAACCTGCATGGCCGACTGCGCCCGCATGGAAGACCTGGTACAGCGGATGCTGCAGCTGGCCCGTTTCGAGCAGGAGCCGGCGAGCGGCTGCGTGCACTGTGATCTGGCGGAAGTAGCGCGGGGGGTAGCGGCGCAGATGGAGAGGCTGGCGGAAATCCGCGAGGTTGCGGTCGCGGTGCAGGCGCCGGATTCGGTGAGGGCGCCGCTGGAGGAGGGCGCCTGCGCTTCCCTGCTGGCCAATCTTCTGCTGAACGCTGTACAACACACGCCGGAAGGAGGCTCAGTGACGGTGGCGATCCAGGCCGCCGCGGACATCACAATTGAGGTGCGGGACACGGGCCGAGGGATTGCGCCGGAAGATCTTCCTCATCTGTTCGAGCGCTTTTGGCGGGGAGACCATTCGCGGGCGAGGAGTACGGGCGGAGCGGGTCTGGGGTTG
>PLDF01000059.1 GCA_003135055.1 Bryobacterales bacterium
ACGTCTCCGCATGACAGAAGAGACAGGCGAAGAAAAGTTCGATGAGGAAGAAGCCAATGCTGAACTGGATCGGCCAGGTCGCATCGGTTTGCGACAGCATGTAAGCCAGCGCGGCAAGTCCCAGCGCCAGCAGTCGCACCATCAGCCATCGCCGATAAAAGCCAGGAACTTCAAACGCAACGATAAACGTCAGCAGATAAATACCCAGCGGCAGCACCCACAAGAGCGGGATAGCCGCAATATTCTGGCTCAGATGGCTGGTGACGGCGCACAATTGCATCGCCGCTCCGGCCGGCAGCAGGAACCAGAGCAGCCTCGCCCGCAAGGAACTCCGCGTCACTCCCGCAGCAGACTGCGGTTCCGGGGTACCGGCGCCTTCCGTCTGTCGTGGCCGCCACGCGATCACAGTGCAAAGCACAGCATAGATTCCGAATCCGCAACCCCAGGCTTTGCGCTGCACAACCAGCGAAAGGTGCGGCTCGATCAGCGTGGGGTACAGCACCAGAGCCAACAGCGATCCCGCATTCGACAGGGCAAACAGTTTCCACGGCACAGCGCTCCGCTGCTGCCGCGCCAGCCACAGTTGCAGCAGAGGACTGGTCGATGCGAGCAGCAGGAACGGCAACCCGATGGTCAGCGTGAGTGCCTGAAAGATTGCAGTCAGCGGATGCTCAGCGGCCGCGCTCAGATTCGGTTGAGAGACAAACACAAGCACACTCACCGCCAGCACGAGCATGGAGATGTGCAGGACCACCGCCATGCGCGCCGCCGTGCGCCGGCTCAGCCAGTGCGCGTAGAGATATCCGAGCAGCAGAGCGGTCTGGAAGAACACGAGACAGGTGATCCAGACGGCGGACGACCCGCCGAGCGCGGGCAGCAGTTGTTTGGCCGCCATGGGCTCGACGGCGAAGAGCAGAAAAGCTCCGAGAAAAATCGTAGCGCCGTAAAGGATTCGCATCGGACGAAGGATCAAAGTGATCCGTTAGAAACGCTACCATGCGGATCGCCGCGGCAGTTTTTGCGGCTGGGTTTTCCACGCAAACCGGCGCCTTCGCTTCGTCGTAAACTGAAGGTAATGAGAATTGGTATCGACTTCGGAACGACGCGTGTGGTGGTCGCTTCTGTCGATCGTGGCAACTTCCCCCTGGTGAATTTCGAAAAGCCTGACGGCCAGGCGTGCGACTGGTTTCCTCCTGTTGTGGCAGTCAAAGGCGACACGCGGCTCTACGGATGGCAGGCGATTGCGGCCCAGGAAGACGATAGCTGGACCATCATGCGGTCGCTGAAGCGCTGCCTGCGCAGCGCCGGCCTGCACACCGAGCTTCATGCTGGTGGCCAGGCTCTGCCGCTGCGGCTGCTGCTGGCGGAGATGATGACCGCACTGCGGATCCAGCTGCTGGAGCATTCGAATCTCCGAGCGCAAACCAACGAGCCGCTCGAAGTGGTTCTGGGCGTTCCAGCCAATGCCAACAGCAATCAACGCTTTCTCACCGAGGAAGCGGCGCAGAGCGCGGGTTTCTCCGTGCTGGGGTTGATGAACGAGCCCTCTGCCGCAGCGATCGAGTATGCCTGGCGCGACGGCGCCGAGCGCCGCAGCCGCGTTGGGAGCGGGCTGCTGGTGTATGACATGGGCGGCGGCACCTTCGATGTTTCTCTCGTGACCCTGGGAGAAAACGAACAGACGGTGGAAACTTCCGACGGCATTCCGAATCTTGGCGGCGATGACTTCGATCAGATTCTCGCTGACCTTGCTCTCGAATCAGCCGGTCATGACGCCGAACTCACTCCAGCCGAACGGCACCATCTGCTGGAAGAATGCCGGGAGAAAAAAGAGTCGCTGAATCCTAACACCCGCAAGGTGAGCGTCGACCTTGAGCGCGTTCGTCCCGGCTGGGCACAAGTTACGATTCCAGTGGACAAGTACTACGACCGATGCCGGCCACTGGTCGAATCCACGCGCGAGGTTGTGGAGAGTTTGCTCTCCGCACATCCCGGCCTTCCCCTGGACACTCTTTACGTCACCGGTGGCGGATCGGAATTGCCCCCGGTGGCGCGCATTCTGCGCGAGACTTTCGGCCGCAAGGTTCGTCGTTCGGCCTACATGCGATCGGCGAGCGCAGTGGGACTGGCGATCCGTGCTTCCGCCCAGGCCGGCGGGCTGCGCGAGCAGTTCAATCAGAACTTCGGCATCTGGCGCGAGGGCGACTCCGGCGGGACCATCGTCTTCGACCTCATCTTTCCCCGCGGATCGCGGCTGCCTCAGCCCGGCGAACCTGTTCTCTCGAGCGAGCGCGTTTACCATCCCGCGCACAACGTCGGACACTTCCGCTATCTCGAGTGCTCGAAGCTCGACGAGCGCGGACAGCCGCTGGGTGAGATCACGAACTGGGAGCAGATCCGCTTTCCCTTCGATCCGCAATTGCAGAGCCACTCGGATTTGTCGGCCTATCCAGTGCAGCGGCTCAATGGCCAGAGCAATCTCACAGTGCGCGAGATGTACACCTGCGATGCGAACGGCAATGTGCAGGTGAAAATCTCGGCCGATCCCCCCGGATACATGCTCAACTTCGTCATCGGGCAATCGTCTCAGAACGGATCTGCTCTTGAACCAGGCCCGTCCGCAAGCCGCTGATCTTTCCCGGGCCTTCTACACTCGCCAAATCGCTCCGATGCGAAGGCGTTCTCAATCCCGGAGCCGTCGCTAACGGACGCCATACGCTCTTCAGCGTCCTGTTGCTCCTGTGCTACAGTGAACCAACTCCCGCGGGCAAAACTCCTCTCCAGCGCCCCGGCGAGCGATTGCCATGGCCAGCCCGATCCATTCCGCGCCATCCGTGGAAACCCTCGACCTGCAGCAGGAGATCGTCCGGCTCCAGGCTCTGCTCGAAACCTCCAGGCAGGTGCACTCCACTATCCGGCTCGACGAAGTCCTGTCCACGGTCCTGCGTATCGTCGTGCGCGAGCTGGAGCTGCCCGGTGCTCTGACGACCGAACCGCGGAAGAGCTATGGAGAGATGCCTGCCGAACCCTGGACGGGCTGCTTCCGCTTCCCCCTGCACGACAAGGAAGGGCATCATCTGACCGAGATGGTGGTGGCCACGCCGGAAGGCCGGCCGCTCACGATTTATGAAGAGGATTTTCTGGAGCGCATCGCGCTGCAGGCCGGGGTCGCGGTCGAAAACGCCCGCTACTATGAGCGCAGTGTGGAGTGGGCCCGTGTCCAGCAGGACCTCCATGCCGCGCGCGCGATCCAGCGCAGCCTGGTGCCGCAGCAAATGCCTGCCGTCGAGGGC
>PLDF01000047.1 GCA_003135055.1 Bryobacterales bacterium
CGTGGTGCTGGAAAACGGTAGGATTACCGACATCGGCTCGCACGAGGAGCTGCTGCAAACTTCGGCGACCTATCAGAAGCTCTATCGGCTGCAGTTTATGGATATTGGCGAAAACAACGGGCATGGAACTCCGATCGTCGGCAAGGAACCCGAGGTTCCGGGTGCTGAGACGACAGAGCCCGTGCTGCTGGGGAAGACCAACCGATGAGCGAAGCAAAGCAGCCGGTGTTCTCGATGACCGGATTCGCCCGGATTGCGGGCCGGGTTTCCNNGCCTGAAGAGCGTGAACCACCGCTTCCTCGATCTCCACATGCGCCTGCCGCAGGGATCGGAAGGGATCGAGATGGAGCTGCGCCGCGTTTTGAAAGAAAAGCTGCGGCGCGGCCACATTGAAGTGACCCTGAATCTCGAACGCAGCCAGAAAGCCGAGGCTGGCTACGATCACGCGCTGGTGGCGGCTTACGTGGAAGCCTTTCGCGCCGCTGCTGCCGAGCACCGCCTTACCGCCGAGCCCGACCTCAACAGCGTCTTTCGGCTGCCCGGCGTCCTGATGGCCGAGTCGCGCAACAGCGAAGAGGAANNAGGAGCTGAAGGGACTGGAAGAAGCCGTTCTCCGCGAGACGAATGCGCTGGTTGCGGCACTCGAAACCATGCGCGCCCAGGAAGGCTCGGGGCTCGCCAACGAACTGCGCGCCGGCATGGAGCGCCTGCGCTCGCTGGTGGACGAGGCCGCGCTGCTCCGCGAAAAAGTGCAGCAGGCCTATTTCGATCGCCTTAGCCAGCGCATGAAGACGATGCTCGATGGCGGATTCGATCAGGAGCGCANNAGGCCAACACGCTGCTTTCGAAGACCAGCGGCGTGGCCGGCAATGGCACGCGCATTACCGAAGCGGGGTTGGGTATGAAGTCTGAGATTGAAAAAGCGCGGGAACAGGTGCAGAACTTAGAGTAGGGCCTGGATCAGGGCCTGCAGCGGAACGTTGCGCAGAGGAACAGGGAGCTTGGCGGGGATACTCTTCATCATTTCGGCGCCGTCGGGGGCGGGCAAATCGACCCTCGTCAATCAGCTGCGCTCCCTCGTCTCCGGACTGGAGTTTTCTGTTTCCTGGACCACACGCGGGCCACGCGGCTCTGAGCAGGATTCGCGCGAATACCACTTCACCACGCGCGAGCATTTCGAGGAAATGATCCGCAACGGCGAGTTTCTGGAGTACGCCGACGTCTTCGGCAACTACTACGGCACGGCGCGCTGCAACCTGCGGGAGGCCTTCTCGCAGGGGAGGGATTTGCTGCTGGATATCGATGTGCAGGGAGCGTCGCAGGTGCGGGCAAAGATGCCGGATTCGGTTTCGATTTTCCTCATGCCGCCGTCGCCGGACGTCCTGGCCACACGGCTGAGGAACCGCAGCCGCGCGGAAGGCGCCGTCCAGGAAGAGATCATCGAGCGCCGCCTGGCCAAGGCGCGCCAGGAGATTGAGAATTACAGGGAATATGGCTATATTCTCGTCAACGACGTCCTGGATCGCGCAGTCGAAGAGATGGCCGCCATCGTGGCCGCTGAGCGCATTTGGCATGGCAGTGATCCCGGTGCCGGCGGCGCGGACCGTGAGCGTGTGCTGCGGATCGCGGAAAGTTGCCGGCAGGCCAATTCCGAGGCGCGCGTCAGGCCCGTGCTGCAGGCTT
Source organism: Bryobacterales bacterium (assembly GCA_003135055.1). Lineage (GTDB taxonomy): Bacteria > Acidobacteriota > Terriglobia > Bryobacterales > Bryobacteraceae > PALSA-243. Next base: position 1,684 of record PLDF01000047.1, read on the forward strand.
TTGGAGTGCCTGTGCCGAGCCTGAAAGGCTGAGAGCGGGAAAGATTTTGGAGGAGCAGGGATGAGTATCGAGAAGGAATACGACAGCAACTTCCGCTATGTTCTGGTGGCCGCGCGCCGGGCGCGCCAGCTGCAGAATGGCGCCGAGCCCATGGTTCCGACCCGTTCGCGCAAAGCGTGCCGCGTGGCGCAGGAAGAGATCGCCGCGGGCAAGGTCGCGTACGTCAGGACGGAGGACGTTCCCGTCGTGAAGCCCGAGATCGACGCTCCGGAAATTCCGAAGTTCGCCCCGTAGCCGGACCAGCCAGGCATGCCCAATGCCCAGTCAGAATCTGCCCGACGCGTCGGGTGGGGGCGAAGGCTGAGCTATGCCTTCATCGGCCTCGTCGCTGGGAACGCGGCGATGGATGCGTATCTTCTGACGGGGTACGTTCGGACTTTTATTCTTTCCCCAGCCCTTCGCAGTCGAATTGGCGACATTTTGATCGGCACGTTTTGGTTGTTTCTTCTGTACGGAACTTTCTCGCTGATCGCGTGGCTGATCGTGGGCCTTCCGTTTGTTTTCCTCCTTCCTTTGCGAGCTGTCCGCCGCTTACCCTGGGCTGTGATTTTGCTCATCTCAGGTGCGCTTGGCCCGGCCGCCTTCCTGCCGATCATGCTTCTGTTGTTCCGTAATCAGGGGTTCAGACACACCGGGACGCTTTGGCTCCTTTCCGTGATTGCCTCGGTCGTCGGATTCTCAACCTATGCGTGGCTCGTTCGCCGTCGACTTCGCCCTCTCACCCCGTGAGTCCTCTGCGCTCTCTGTGTTCTCTGTGGTGAATCCGCAGCGTAAACTGTCTTCATGAAGGTCACGGTCGGCGTTTCGGGCGGCATCGCGGCGTACAAATCGGCGGAATTGGTGCGCGACCTGCAAAAGCAGGCGCTCGACGTCCACGTCGTGATGACCCAGGCGGCCCAGCACTTCATCCAGCCACTCACCTTTGCCGCTCTCACCGGACACAAAGTCATTACCGGTCTCTGGGCGCCGGAAGGATCGGATGCGGGCGATGCGGCTTCGGCCATCGAGCACATCGACGCTGCCCAGACCACCGACGCGCTCATCGTCGCGCCCGCGACCGCCGACATCATTGCAAAATTCGCCCACGGCATCGCGGACGATTTCCTCACCAAGATGTATCTGGCGACTACCGCCCCCGTCATCGTGGCTCCGGCGATGAACGTGAACATGTGGCAGCATCCGGCAGTGCAGGCAAACCTCGACATGCTCCGCGCGCGAGGGGTGCGCGTGGTCGAACCTGGGACGGGTGACCTGGCTTGCGGCATGGTTGGCGCGGGGCGGATGGCTGAGCCTGAAGCGATTGCCGAAGTTG
>PLDF01000033.1 GCA_003135055.1 Bryobacterales bacterium
CATCAGGAGGTTGCATCATGACGGTTGAGTGTGCGGTTCGCCTTCTTGCCGGAGTTATCGTGCTGGTTTCCCTCGCCCTGGCGCACTGGGTCTCAGCGTATTGGCTATGGCTCACTGCTTTCGTCGGATTGAACCTCATCCAGTCGGGCTTCACGAACTGGTGCCCGGCGATCTCCATTTTCAAAGCGATGGGCCTGCGCAGCAGTGACGCGCGCTCGTAGCTGCATGCGCAAGGACAGCGATGGCACGCGTTTCCGTGAGGACGACCGACCGGCTGAAGGACGAAGTCTACCGTCAGATGCTTCGCCTCGAAGCTGGCCACTCCGCCGCCCTGCCCCTGGCTGTCGCACTACTGCACGCCTGGATGGCGTGCGATGAGCAGCCCGCAGCCTGCGAATTGAGGCGCTGGCTGCGAAGGGTTTCTCCTCTTTGCCTGCAGACGATCGAGGGAGCATGTCACGCCGGTGGTGACCGCTGCAGTCGGGAAGCGCCACCGAAGCCGAATCGCTCAAAGAAGGGCAGCGGATTCCCTGCTCGACCGCAGACATTCTCTATCTGACTGCCTCGTCTCTTGTCGTGGTTCTCTGATTCGCAAATGAGCGCCTCCTGACACTCGCCATCCTCCCGGCCAACCCGCTATTCTTCTTGGCGGCCCCTCTATGTCGCCCGTGAACAGACGTCAGTTCCTCCATGGGAGCGCCGCACTGGCCATCTCCTCACCGTTCAATCGCCGCTTCTTGCCGCAAGGACTCGCTGCCGACTCACCACCTGCGCCTCCCAGGTTGGACATCGAGCTCCATCGCTTCGGGGTGAACTACACTCCTTCCCATCATTGGTGGTTCTGCTGGAACGACTGGGACCCCGATTCGATCCGGCGCGACCTCGATGCGATCGCCTCGCTCGCGGCCGATCACTTGCGCATTCTTCTGATCTGGCCGTACTTCCAACCGAACCCAGCATGGGTCAGCCCGCTTCACCTTCAGCGGCTGGACCAGTTGCTGACGTTCATGGCCGAGCGCCAGCTCGACGCGCTCATCACGGTCTTTACCGGACAGCTGAGTGGCTGGTACTTTCTGCCGCCATTCAATCGGCCGGGAGAAGCCTTCTTCACTGACAGCGGGATGTGGGCAGCCCAGGAGTTGTTCATTCGCGAGCTGGCACGGGTCATGGTGAGTCATGACAATGTGATCGGTTTCGACCTTGGGAACGAGATCAATACCTGCTGGAGCGCCCCGACACACGTAGGCGATGCATGGATGAGCAGGATCTTCTCCCTGACGGACTCGGTCATGCCCGGACGCCTGAACGTGAATGGTGTCGATCATCATCCCTGGTTTGAACGCACCACTTTTTCTCCACAGGCCCTCGTTGCCGATCAACAAATGGCGGTGATGCACTGCTACCCCTGGTGGACCGGTGCCCTGAAGTACGGTGGCCCCATGGATCCGCCAAGCGTCAGGCTTTTGGCGGGAATGGCGGCTCTGATCCGCTCCTGGGCCGGTTCGCAGCAGAAGCCTGTCTGGGCAGGCGAGTTCAACACCTGCCTCGAGACGCTCACAGAAAAGCAGCAAGCGGAATGGCTCGAACGAGCCGTTTCGGCGGCAATCGATGAAGGAGTCGCCTGGTTCACCTATTGGGACAGTCACGATGTAGACCGCCGGTTCGCCTTCAATTCGGTGGAATACAGTCTTGGACTACTGACCAACGATGGTCGCGTGAAAGAACAGGGGCACATGTTTCGGCAGCTCGCACTCGCGCATCGCGGCAAGCCTGTGCGACATCCGACAGCCGCGTTACCGCCACCACCCAGCCAGCCGACCCAGGAGTCAACCTGGCGCTGGCTCCTCGACTGGATGGGGTGACGCGGGTGACAAGTCACGGCTAAACAGAAAATCGTGACGCGGTTTCGGACTCTTGCCCACGACTGTTAGCTCAAAAGTCGTGAGCGCCCGCTGGCTAAATCCAAACAACACCCGGACAGCAATCAGGATAAGATTCCTCACCCTGTCGCAAGCGGGACCTCCAGGATCCAGAGCAACCTTCGATCACACCCGCAAATGTGGGGTCATGGGCTGCTATTGAAATCACGCCGGATGCAAGCAGCCCGCAGTTCAACGAGGCTGGCTGTCATTCCTGCTCCAATCCGGGTCAGGACGTTGCGTTGAAATGAGTCCAATTGCCCGGAGATGCTCACTTCCCCCGGCCGGCCCGGACCCCATCGCCGTCGGTTTCGAACAAGGCAAGCAGACCCTGGGATGGAAGTCCGAACCCGTTGGCAATGCGGTTGAACGCAGCGAAGAGCGCGGCCACGTGGACTGCCTCGGCGATCTGCGGTTCTCTCCAGCCGTTTTCGGTAAGCAGCTCCACATCCCCCCGCGCGACTTCATGCGAGCTTCGGTTGACTTTCTCCACGAGCCGCAGCAGCGCCTGTTCCGCCGTGGTCAGTGCAGGCGAGCGTAGATCATTCTCCTGAATCGCGCACAGCGCCTCCAGGGAGCCGCCCTGCACGCGTAGACGGTAACCATGACTGTCAGCGCAGTACGGGCAATTGTTCTGCACGGAGACAAAGGTAGCAATCATTTCTTTGTGCTGGCGCGTCAGGTGGCCATCGGCGAAGAGCAGTGCTTCTGCGATGCCCATCATGTGCTGCAGCAGCGGCGGATGGGTCGCAAAACACTTCAGGATGCCGGGGATATCCTGCCGGCCAAATCGAGAGCGGAACTGATCGTACAGCAGCGAAACCTCGGCGTTGGCCTGGCCTTCCTCGACGACCGGCAGATTCGTCGAGGCTGGCAAGCCATGCTTTGCACCCATGTGCGACAGCTTCTCATATTCGGGCAACACGCTGGGTTTTCCGCTCAAAACTCGATGCGCGTGGCAAACTGGAAAGCTCGTGGGCCACCGGAGCCGAAGAATCCCCCGGCCGTACTCACCGGTGAGTAGAAATTCGCCTGGACGGCCTGCGCGGGCTGACCGTTCTGCGCCGGCTGGTACGGGCCGATGGAAATGTTGCGCCCGGAGTAGTTCGTGTTGGTCGCCCCGCGAATATTGGTTTCGTTGAACATGTTGAAGCCTTCGCCCATAAGGCTAAGCGTCGCGCCCTCGCCCAGGCGAATGTCTTTCTTCAGGCGCAGGTCGAGCGAGCTGAAGGGGCTGGCGAAGTCGATCCCCGAGGGCACATTCTGGAGCGTGCCTCCTGCGAGGCAGGGGAAAGCCGCCGGACAGGCGGGCAGAGCATTCCAGCGATTGATGATGGCGTTGAGCTGATTGCTGTTCTTCACCTCGCGGGCGAGCGCGTTGCGAGGGAGCAGCGGCAGACGCGCGCCGCTGGCTCCATTGATGGCTGTTCCAGGAAGGAACGTGTCCGCGGCGACTCCCGATCCAAAGGTATAGAGCGGAGCCAGAGAAAAGCCCCACGGCAGCGCCGCGTTGCCGTAAACCGTCAGCCGGTGACGCTCGTCGGTCACGGCATAGCCCTTTTCCAGTCTCAGGTCGTTGATCCCCTCCACCAGGTCCACTTGCTCGTCGGC
>PLDF01000321.1 GCA_003135055.1 Bryobacterales bacterium
GCTCTCGCCGCGCTCGATCCCGCCCATCCCCACGCGGCCCGTCTTCTGCTCCTCGTCGCCCAGTGGGTCGACGTCGGCTATCGCGACCACCGCCTCCTCGATTCCCTCCTTCTGCGCTTCCCCCCTGATTGCCGCAGGCGCCTTGCCATCGGTGACTATCTGCGTCTCCGCATGGTGGACGCCTTTCTCGCGCTGTCTCTTGAAGACGTCGACTCCGCCATCGACGCCCTCGATTTTGTGCTGAAAACCGAAGGCGACCTGTCCGGCGAAGGCTTGGCCACGCTGGCCCATTTCTGGAAGGGCCGTGCTCACCGCAAGAAAGGCGAATATGAATCCGCCCTTCTCCACATCGTCCGCGCGCGCGAACTCGCGCAGAAATCGCACGACGAAATCTTCACTGCCGTCATTCAGATCCAGGAAAGCTGGCTGCTCTTTCAGAAGGGCATGCGGAAGGAAGCGCTGCGCCTCCTCTCCCACGCGGAGAACGTTCTCAAGGCCACCGACCACTATGTCGCCCTGGGGAATATTGAGTCCGCCCGAGGCCGCATCGTGCGCCGCTCCGGCGAATACACGCTGGCGCTGGAACATTTCGATCGGGCCATCGCGCTGTACGCTCAGGGCGACCCGAATCATCCCAACCTGGCTCGCGCGCTGGTGAATGCCGCTTATGTGCGGCGCCTGCTCTCCCTGCAACTACGCCGGAAAATCGATGCTCGCGCTCAACCAGGTGGCGCCGGACGCTCTCCAGCCGCCGGCTCCGGTCTGCGCGCCCGCTATCAGCAGATCTCCCACCAGGCCATTCTCGATCTGCGCCGCGCCCGCGAAATTTATGCCCTGCACGCGCACGCCGGAGGGACGGGGAACGTCCTTTTCAATCTCGGCTACCTGCACCTCGACCGCGGGGACATCGACCATGCCGCTCAGGAGGCGGCGGAGGCCTATCGGCTCGGCCTCGAGAAGAACGACCACATCCTTATGGCCAGGGCGCGCATTCTGCAAACTACCGCCGAAAATGCCCGCGTGGAGGAACAACTTGGCGAAGACGTCGACATCGCCGTCTACGCCAACCGCGCCCTGCAGCACAGCGAGGAGGCTCTGGCTCTGGCCCGCAGCACGCAGAATCGACGCCTGCTCGCCGGAGCCTGGATCGCCCGCGGCGGGACCGCCGCCAACGACTTCTTTCAGGACTGGGAGACGGCTCGCCGCTGCGCCAGCGACGCCGCCAGCCTGATGGGCCCGGGAGAGAACGATCATCTGGTCGACGCTCTGGCCGCGCTGAAGTCGCAGATCGTCCGCGCCTCCGGCATCAGCGACACCCTGCGCGCATGGTCGGAGGGGATGGTCGGCGACAAAACTTTTCAGCAGATCGCCGAAGAGTTTGCCGAAATCGTCATCCCCAAGGTGTGGATGCGCGAGGATCGCAGGATCGCCCGCGTAGCCGAGAGCCTCTCGATTTCGCCCAAGAAGGTTCGGCGTATCCTTCGCAATGCCGGATTTCTGGAACGTGGCTGACAGCCTGTTCCCGAGGGTGGTAATCCACCAGCTACGACTGCCCCCGCGCAGCGCGACCCAACCCGCCACCAAGTCCCGCGTTGTCACCCACTTTCGTCTGGCCTCCCGTCGCCGCTGAGTGATAATCTCTTCCAACCGAACTGCAGATCCGCGCTGTTCTCCGGCCGTTCTCCGCGCGGGCCAGATGAACCATGGAACGACGGAGAATGGAAACGAAATGATCGTGCGTCTCCATCGCAGCTCTCTTCGCATCGCTGTCCTCGCCGCTTTCTGCGCGGCCATGTTCGCCGCAACCACCCCGCAGGCCCAGGCGCAGACAGCCGCTCCCGCAGCTCCCTCCGTCCAGCTCCAGCCCTGGACCGCGCCCGATAAGAGCGCCTCCGCCGGTGTGCCCTCCGGCTGGAAAGCCGATGGCTCGCAAACCGTCATTACGCTCACCGGACCCCAGGGCGAAACCATCGCCCTCGGCAGAACCTTCGTCGCACGCAACGCCGCCTTCCAGGCGGGACAAAAGGGTGCAGGCGGCGCGGACCTCAGCATGCCTTACACCGCCCCGCTCACCCAGAAGCTCATGATGGTTTATGCGCAGGGCGCTGCCGTCAGCGGCCAGCAGGCCCCGCAGATTACCTTCACCTCCGCCACGCCCATGCAGGTTCCCGCCATGCTCGGCCAGTGCGGCCGCTTCGTCGCCAATCTCACCGGGCCTGCGCAGCCGCAGAAAATCATGGGCATCTTCTGCTCCTTCCCGCTCGACACCGGCGGCGCCTTCAAAAATGTCATTCTCGTCGCCCAGGCGCCGGCCTCCGTCGCCGCCCAGGACGCGCCCATCGCCCAGGCCGTCTTCTCCAGCGACCAGATCCCGCAGGCCATGCTCGCCAAAAAACTCGCCCCCTTTACCGCCCCTCCGCCTGTCCTGCCCCGAGGAGCTGCGCCTGGCATGAGCAGCACCGCCTACGCCCTCCAGCAGTCCAACATCAGCGCTACCTGCTTTGACGAAGGCGT
>PLDF01000029.1 GCA_003135055.1 Bryobacterales bacterium
AGCCGTTGGCGGCGGCGCTGATTTCGTTCTGCAGTCCCATGCGGATGTGGGCGGTTTCGCCGGGGCCGGGCGGGACGAGGCGCGGGCTGCCCTTGGGGTGGAAGGAGATGAAGTCGAGGGGGATGGGTTCGCCGGTGGCGGCGTTCTTATCGTTGGCGCAGTGGCTGAGGAAGTTGGTGAGGAAGGTGATGGCGCGCTGGCTGCCGGGGCCGGTGGAGCCGGGACCGCCAACGTGGGCGTTGGGCAGCGCATTGCGGACGCCGGCGACGGAGTAGTCGTAGAGCTTGAAGTACTGCTCGGGCGTGCCCTGCCAGTAGGAGATGTCGGGCTCGTTCCAGACTTCCCAGTACCAGGTGGAAACCTCACGCATGCCGTAACGCTGCGCAAGGTGCGCGGCGACAGCATGGATCAGATCGCCCCATTTTTTGTAGTCGTTGGGTGGATACGACCAGCCTTCGGTTTCGCCGGGCTTTGTCGGCCAGGGGATGTGGTACGGATCAGGATGACTCGACAGCGCCTTCGGCATGAAGCCGAGTTCCACAAAGGGTCGCACGTGCGCGCCGACCCACGCGTCGAAGATGCCGTCGAGAATCGTCCAGTCGTAAACGGGTTTGCCGTTCGCGTCTTCGCTGTAGACGTTGCTCGAACTCCACTTCAGCTCCGGCTTCCCATCGCCTGTGGTCAGAAGGAAATGCGCGCGCACATACACCGGCTCCGGCGTCAGATCGTGCAATTCATGCAGCAGCGCCTGGCCATTCTGCGTCGTCGTGTAATTCGACTCGTCGTAGCCGAACCAGCGATAGACCGGCATGAACACTCCCTGGTCGCGTGTCAAATCAACCTGCACGTCGATCGTCGACTGGCCGAAGCCGCTGGCGGCGGCAACCAGCAAAAATCCGGCAATGAGCCTCCCATGCATGTGTCTGATAGCTCTCACTCGGGCAACATAAGCCGGCCCTTGATGCTGAACTTCCCTGTGACCGCCGGCGCACCTGTGTCGGGCTGCCCGCCTCCGATGGTGATGGTGTACGGGCCTTCTGCGATAATCGGGTCGCCGGCGTCGGTCACCATGCTCAGGTCGCGATTCTTCAGCTCAAACTCCACCTTCTCGCTCGCGCCCGCCTCCAGATGCACGCGTTTGAATCCGCGCAGCGCCCGGATCGGCGCTCCAGCGACGTCGGGGAAAGTGAGATACAGTTCGACGACTTCGTCGCCGGCCATGGCGCCGGTATTTTTGACTTCGGCTTCGACCTGGACGGAGTCGCCTGCTTTGACCTCATGCGGGACTTCGAGATCGCTGTAGGCGAAGGTGGTGTAGCTGAGTCCGTAACCGAATGCGTAGAGCGGCTTGCCCGAGAAGTAGCGGTAGGTGCGGTGAGCCATTGAGTAGTCTTCAAAGGCTGGAAGCTGGGCAGTAGACGCGTAGAAGGTGAGGGGCAGGCGGCCGGCGGGATTGTTGTCTCCGGCGAGGGTTTCGGCGATGGCGGTGCCGCCTTCTTCGCCGGGATACCAGGCTTCGAGGATGGCGTTGGCGTGTTCCGCGGCCCAGTTGACGGCGAGGGCCGAACCGTTCTGGAGAACGACGATGAGGGGCTTGCCGGTAGCGGCTACGGCTTTGAGAAGATCTTCCTGGGCGGCGGGAAGATTGATGGAGGTGCGGTCGCCACCGCTGAAACCATCGAGGTGGACGGGCATTTCTTCGCCTTCGAGATTGGGCGAGAGGCCGACGCACGCGATGACGATGTCGGCGTTTTTGGCGGCTTCGACAGCCTGGTCGCGGAGAGCGTCGGCAGGCGCCTGCCAGGTGAGGTCGATGCCGGCGGTGCCGGTGCCGTGGAGGTAGTCGAGGCGGATCTTGTGCGGATTTGTATCCGTGAAGTGCACAGATGCTTCGTAGACAGCGCCGCGCTCGGCGGTCATGCTCCGGCTGCTGGCAACGATGAGCTTGCCATCGAGGTAGAGCTGGAATCCCTCGGCATTTTCGCAGGCGTAGCAGTAGTTGATGTGGACGCCGAGCTTGTAGTCGCCGGGCGCGGGCGGCGTGAAGTTGCCGGTCCAGCGGACAGAGTAGTTGTTGCGCTCGAGGCCGGGGACGGGGACGACCTTATCCCAGTTGAAGTTGATGTTGCGATCGGTGCGGGTGAGGACTGGCGAGCCGGTGAAGTCGGGCGTGGAGAAATATTCGCCGGTGAGGCCGGAATCGGAGCCGCGTCCGGAGCCGGACGAGGGTTGGAGCGCGGTGTGCTCGATGGGAATGGCGTAACCCGCGACGAGGCTGGATCCCTGGGCGTAGCGGACGTGCGACGACGAGAAGCGCTTCTCGATGCCGGTGAGCGGGTAGATGGGCGACGGGGGCGGCCCGTTGTAGTTGCCCTGCAGGGACTGGATGAGCTCGGCAGTGGGTCCGATGACGGCGATCGAGGAAGTCTCGGATTTCAGCGGGAGGATGTGGTCCTGATTTTTGAGCAGGACCATGGATTCGCGAGCGGCGCGGAGGGAGAGCGCGCGATGCTCGGGCGAATTGACTTCGCTGAAGGGGATTTGGCCGTACGCGTAGCTGGAGGGCGGGTCGAACATGCCGAGTTTGAAGCGGGCGCGGAAGAGCCGGTGGAGGGCGGTGTTGATTTCGGCTTCGGTGATGAGTCCCTGGTGGACGGCGTCGACGAGGGTGGGGTAAGCCTGGCCTTCACCGTAGCCGCATTCGAGGTCGGTGCCGGCTTTCACGGCATCGGCCGCAGCGTGGGCCATGTCGGGCGCGTAGTGATGGCCGGTGAAAATGTCAGCGGCTGCGGCGCAATCGGAGACGACGTAGCCGTCAAAGTGCCAGGCGTCGCGGAGATGATCCTGCAGCAGCATGGTGTTGGCGCAGGCGGGAGCTCCGTCGATGGCGTTGTAGGCGCACATGACAGATTGCGCGTGCGCTTCAGTGACGGCGGCGCGGAAGGCGGGGAGGTAAGTGTCTTCGAGGTCGTGCGGAGAGACGTCGACATTGGCCTGGTGGCGGGTGAGCTCGGGACCGGAGTGGACGGCGTAGTGCTTCGGTGTGGAGACGACGCGAAAGTAGCGGGAGTCGTCGCCCTGCATGCCGGTGACGAAGGCGACGGCCATGCGGCCGGTGAGGAAGGGATCTTCGCCG
>PLDF01000009.1 GCA_003135055.1 Bryobacterales bacterium
ACCCGCAAGACACGCGAGTAAGATTAATTTCTTCATGCTGGTTCTCCGATATCAAGCCACGCGGCACCCGGCCGGCTCCGTATAAACATCTTAATACTCAATACGTTAATCGCGGGCTGCGGCCGGTCCCGGAAATAGTCGACGCACCGACTCGCGGCAGCCGTCATTGGTACACCCGATCTCACCGATTTGCTTAAGGCGATTCCAGATAGTGCAGCCGCAGGAAGACAAGCAAGACTCGCACTGATATGGAAGGATTGACCGCGAAGCGCGACAGTCAGTAACGGCAGTGGCGGCGCGCTTTTGGCGGTACCGTTATTCCAGAAGGATTGGGGCACACGTAACCATTTACTTTGGAGGTGGCATGTATCTGCTTGTACTGATAGCCGCGTCGGTCATCGACCCAATCAGGTTTGTTATTACACTGGTCGTTTCACTGTGCTCGCGGAAAAAGTGGATTATCCTGATAGCTACGATTGTGAGCGCCGTTAGCTCCGAGACTCTGTTGACCTTGCTGCAAGTTACCAGACAGTGGGGCTCTGGCATTTGGCCAGGGCTCATTGCCAGTGCCGTCCAGGCGGTTCTGTGTTATTGGGTTATTGGCAAATTTCGAGGTTCGGGTAAGAAGCCGACTGTGCCGCGTTGAACCGTTCTCACGGGGCAATTTTCCCAATGGGGAGCTGCGCGTCACGCCGTAGCGCGTCGTCCGCTTCTCCCAGGTGTCGGAGTCCATGCTCGGCTCCACGTGCACAAGTCGCCGGATGCCCGGATGAAAGGCCACCCCCCCCGGCAACATAAGGGTCACGATCCTACGCTTCAGCCCCCACATACGTTCCACTCCCATTATCCTGTGCCATCCACAGGAGCGCCCTGACAGCAGGCACGTGGTAGCTACAAGAATAACAGGACAATGTGCGTTTCCTCATCTTGGTAGGACGAGTCGGTTTGTGGTTTCTGCCGTAGAATGACCAATTGGTTCTTATTGAAGCAACACAATATGCGGCCGACTTACGTTTCTAAGGGAATTTCTCAATCCCGTTCCGGCGCTCACTACAGAGCCGCGCTTGTCATAATACTAAGCGTTGCGACCCCTTTGCTTGCTGGAACATTGGACGACGCAGCTGCGGCAATTGATCGAGGTAACGACGTAGCCGCGAGGCGGCTTTTGCTCCCAAGGGCGGAAAATGGAAACGCACGTGCTCAAAGCATGTTGGGAATCCTCTTATATAAAAGTGCAAGGTTGAAGGGCCACGACTACGCGACGTCGGTGACGTGGATTCGTAAGGCGGCCACCCAAGGAGACGCGGTTGGGCAGGCATTTCTCGGTACGCTTTTGAGCGAGGGGAAGATCGTGCCGGGGGATATGTCCGAAGCCATAAAGTGGTTTCGAAAGGCAGCGGCGCAAGGCAACGTCGACGCGGAAGCCGCACTCGGGGTGAGCTACTCAATTGGCCGCGGCGTGCCGCAAAATTGCCTGGAGGGAATGAAGTGGCTCCAAAAATCGGCTGCTCAAGGCAACGTTGATGGGGAGTATCTCCTGGGTCTCGCCTACGGAAAGGGCCAATGCGTGACTCAAGACTTCGCGGAAGCCAATAAGTGGTTTTTCCGGTCGGCAGCGCAGGGAAACGCGGCGTCACAGTGCATGCTCGGATTCGCCTACGCGTCTGGGAGAGCGGTGACACAGGACGGAGTGCAGGCCTTGAAGTGGTATATCCTCGCGGCGGCACAATCACCAGAGTCCCAAGACAATCCAGACGCCGGCGTACTTCGAGATGCCGCTATCAAGGGTCGAGATACATTGGCATCGCGATTGCCGGCGTCTGAAGTTGAAGAGGCGCAGAAGCAGGCGCGCGATTGGAAGCCCCAGCTGGCTCCACGCTAGAATCCTTTGCGATCGCCGCTGTAAAGCGATCGTAGGCGGTTGGCAATTATCGAGTGGTGGCTCAATTCGCGGAGCGAGAAAACGTGACGCTAAATGACGTGTTGAATCGGTTAGGCATCAGATGGCCGAGCGGACGGGTGCGGGGAACGCGAGTGTCTAATGGTGTTCAACTCCTACTTCAACGATTGTCTGTTCGGGATAGCGCCGATGGGAGGGCGACGTACGTCGACCCCGTCCTTCTAAGCGGCGAGTGGCCAGCATCGCTTTCGCAGACGTTCGAACAGGTTATTGAGGAGGCCGTGTTCGACGAGCTCATCGTGAGAGGGCCGACCGGATACGCGCTTACCGACAAGGGCAAGAAGATTGCAGGTTGAGCCACGTTGTGGCGTTCCGCACGGCGGCAATTCGATCAATAACTCATAGTTGTCGAACATGCTCGAGCAATGCAGCGATCCGATTCTCGACCAGACACTCGCAAATTTGCGACCTCACCTGCATCCCGAATGGGGGGATCGCGCACCCATGGATGTTTTCAACAGGTTGATCGCGAAACAGGTTAGACCCGCAGGATGGACACCGAACACCCACATGAACATTTACCCTCACCAGGTCCGTTCGCGGCGAGAGCAGTGGGGTATGGACAGGCTCGGACAGCTGAGACGCGGTCACCAGGGTGTAGCGGGTCCAGGCACGCGCCTCGACGGTCCGATAGTCATCGTTGAATACGAGGGTGCCACGCGACTATTGGACGGAAATCACCGCATCAACACTTGGGCGGCTATGGGGGACGCGGCGCTGCACGCTGTGCACATTCACGCGATCGATGGCACCGGGCAGTTCGTCGAGTTACCGGCGATCCGATAGCCGTATTCGGCGCGCATTACTGGGATGGCCTCAAGATTCGGAGCATCACGTACGCCAAGGCGAGGCAATCCATTGATTTCTCTGGCATCGGAGACGCCATGAGAAGCCAGATGTGGATCATGGCGCACTTGCCGTGGCCAATTCGCGCTCCAATCCCGTTAGTTTCTCGCCGCGCTGCCACCAACGTCTTTTACGGAGTCGGGGATTGCACGCGGCGCACCCAACTAATTGGTGCCCGAGTGTGAGCACTGATAGGTGGGGGTGGCCTTCTTCGACGTCCACCGTCATCGAGGCGCCGCAAGGTAGTTTAAATTTCATAGCGTCACCCAGAGTGTCGTCAGATCCCAGCACTTCCTACTTCACTGCACTGCTCGGTCGCACACTGGGCCGCTGATCGGATGACAGGCTAGCCAGTCCGCTGTGTCGCCATGTGACTTGGCCATCGCAGCTTCACTGTCCGCAATGCTTTGCAGACTGTGGTGCAGGCTAGCCGCCGCTGCGTCTATTCGGCGTTGCCGTTCCGCCTGTTGCTGCGCAGCGCGCTGCTGATCGGCTTGTATGTTCATCAATTCCATTTGCTGTCGTTGATAGGCGGCATTCTGCTCTTCAAGTTCATGTGCGCGTTGAGCCTCGTGCGCTCGTTCGTTTGCTGCCATTCTCTCGCGCCTATCGGATTCTGCCCGAGCTTGAATAGCCTCTATCTCGGAGCGATGTTTGGACTCGACTTCAATCAGGGCCCGTTGCAGGTTCACCCGCGCGGTGGCGACGGTGGTTCGTTTGGTCCTGATGTCGGCGGCGAGTTTCTCCGCTGTTAACAGGTACAGCTGCGTGTCTGGATCAGTGTTGTTTACGAATTTGTCTGTTGACTCGTTCACCAGCGATTTGATGCACGAGATTTGCATTGAAAAGGTTGTGAAGCCGTTCGCTTCGCTGCAGACGTTTTCGTAGTCCTGAAGAGTATCGTGACGCGGCACCGGCAGCTCCGGCGCGCCTCCGGCTCCGGCGACCAACAATACAATCGCACTCAGTCCGACGGTCAACGCAAGAATTCTCAAGGGAGTCCTCGACGAGCCAGAGACAACACAAGTATTCCACCTAATAAGCCGGCGAACCGCGATGTATCGCACAAGGTGACGATCATGCTTGTCCCCCCGTCCGGCCACGAATGCCGCACAGGATGCGACACACACAGGGGCGCGGCGCCGCCAAAAACGCCTATCGTGCCTCAAGTTCCGTTTCGTGTCTTCACCTCCGATTGCCGGCGCCGACGCGCCGCGTTCAACACGCCCATGATGGGTCATTATTGGGAAGGTTCCGTCTGGCGTGTTTGAGTAGCAATCCGGGAATTCGAGGCTGGATTGCGCTCTTGAAGTAAAATGATATCCGATAGGTCCATTAGCACTATCGGCTTGTTGCGAGCAAACGCCCTTACGCCCTTTGTGAACCCCGACGTGCTCGCTAGGATGGCTGCAGGCGCGCCGAAGTGCTTTAGTGTTCCGTAAAGCTCGCGGGCCACTGCTGGTCCAACCCGCCCGCTGTGTGCCTTGCACTGGATGATCTCTTTACCGCGCTCTGTGTAAAGCCATATATCTACCCCATGGTCTCCAGAGGCAACGGTCAGTTCGGCGCGAAACCCAGCGTTTCGAAAGACGCCAGCAAGTTCCGCCTCAAACTGTTTTCCCGACAACGATAGCCAGAACTCCCTTTGTGTGCGTACCCACCAAGCGCGTAAAATCGCAACAGCCTTCCTGTATCGCTGCACCCGACGGTAACGGGACATAAGAAGTGTCAGCATGAGGTCACACGGCACATACGCGATCATCGTCGTCATGGTGACAACTGCAAAGCCAGCGACTAAATATCCACTTGATACCAGTACCAGCGAGAACAGGTTCGCCAGCTCAAAGAGACTCTCAAAGTGAAACGCCTCGATGTGAAAGGTCGTGGCACGTATCAGCGCGTATAGCGCGTACATGGCCCAGGCAATTGCCGATACCACGAAGACATCCCGAGGTAGTCTTCGCTCAATCTTCTCAGCCCATTCTATGTCCTGAGAATTTACGCCGAATTCCTTTGGCTCAGGTGAGTGCATCCGCACTTGGTCCTTTTCACAGATTCGCGACCGCGCGCTTGCGTGTGAGACGCTTCCACAGTCGCACAACACCATAAATAAACGCGGCAAGCAGCCCCGGAAAAACGACCAAGCCGCCAAGCAATTCAAACGCCTGGTCAACAATGTTACCGCCGGCAGTGGTGAGTGGCAGCCGCCCAGGCCAGAATTGGATCACTAGATTCAATATTAATAACGGGGCGAAAATTGTGAGATACGTTTTCACATTCTTGTCCTCCTACCTTTGTTAAAGGAGTTTTGCACCGACCACGCATCCAAGCCAGTGCCTAGCGCACATGCGACGCGGGCGCGCGACTGCAAATACCGTGAATCAGTTGGCGAATCGGGGAAGTCGCGAGGGTCGCATGCCGTTGACGGCTTTGAAGTGCTCAATTTCAAGATGATGCGATGCTGGTGCCGCATTGCGTGACGTCCGCCCCGACCCGCGAATAAATCAATCTCGGCCTCGCCATGATGGGTAGTATAAACCGCTGACTCCGTCACGGACGCCGAACCGCGGATCGTAGAGGATCCCATTCGTGACGCCCACGGTTCAGAAATGAGGGTCGCACGAATGAAGACCGTTCTTCGAGTCATTAGAATTGTCGTCGGCATTTGTGTCGCGCTGGCTGCCACCGTGTTCGGGGTCACAAAGATCGCTGTCTCCGGTAGTGTGTTCTCGTGGCTCGGAGCCGGAGTGTGTATTGCGGCGGTCGTCTCGTGGGCTTGTCTCCGCCCGTATGAAAACATCCTTCGAGTCCTTAGAATTGTCATCGGCATTTGGTTCGCCCTGTGGACCGTGGTCGGGGTGGTGTTGCTTTTCGCCGCCGCTAACGAACGGCTTGGCATCACGGGCGTGATGCACGATACATTCTTTCTCGCGTTTCTCACCTATGCGTGTCTTCAACCTGAGGGCAAAGCTCTGGTCAAGAGCATCCGCACACGCCAGGCGGCGCCGATCATCTGAGCTTGGGGCCAAGCGCCTGGAAGAACGTGATTCATAAACGATGGAGGTAATTCATATGGCATCGAAACCACGCGGGACGTCCCCACGCGTAGCCTCACAGGCAGGCAAAGATTTGCGAGATCCGAAAACACCCAAACGCGATCGCGCACCAATCGCGGCTGCCCTAGCTGAAACGCGGCGCAAGCCAAGGAAATAGCCTTTCGAAAAGTGCCTTCGGTGCATTTGCGAAAGTGAGCCGAGCCGAGTCACTTCGGTGCGGCGGCGAGGCGACGGTAAGCGGCAATCGCGTCCTCCGGGGTGATTTCACCCCTCGCCGCAGCTTCCTCGATGCTCGCGTACGCTTTGCCGTCGGCCGACCAATACGGATCATCGGGCGTCACCGTGTGCGGATTCTCCATACCTAAGAATTCGATGCCGGTCACCGCCGAGTTATCCTGGAAAATCTCCGCAAGAAGCCGATCGACCTGGGTCGTGTAGTCGCCCGGAAAATCCCGTGTCACGCTTAACTTACCGGCGACGGTGTGCACCACCAATCCCCCGACCTCGGTGAAGAGTTCGAGAATCTGCTCAAGCGCCTAGCGCGTTCCCGCATCAATTTGCTAAAGACCGTGGCCGCTGAGCATGATATCTGCCAAAGACGGTCCCGTGGTGCCTCGCTCACGGACTCAATACCCCTTGACGATCATATACACATCGTCCTTGTTTCCCGCGACGCTAAACGTGCCGGCCGCGCGATCAACGAGCACGCGCAGACGGCTTTTCGGGATG